>NZ_JBQENK010000021.1:7815-135295 GCF_052044735.1 Pseudomonas sp. 22526 | reverse complement strand
ATTGACGGTTCGATCTTCTCGGTCGAAAGCGGAGAAAAAGAGGTGTTGACAGCAGCGTGTAACGCTGTAGAATTCGCCTCCCGCTGACGAGAGATCGGAAGCGCAAGTGGTTGAAGTTGCAAAGGAAACTTTGAAAACTTCTTAAAATAACCGCTTGACAGATACAGAGGCTGCTGTAGAATGCGCGCCTCGGTTGAGACGAAAGACTTAACCAACCGCTCTTTAACAACTGAATCAAGCAATTCGTGTGGGTGCTTGTGGAGTCAGACTGATAGTCAGAAAGATTATCAGCATCACAAGTTACTCCGCGAGAAATCAAAGATGTAACCAACGATTGCTGAGCCAAGTTTAGGGTTTTCTCAAAACCCAAAGATGTTTGAACTGAAGAGTTTGATCATGGCTCAGATTGAACGCTGGCGGCAGGCCTAACACATGCAAGTCGAGCGGTAGAGAGAAGCTTGCTTCTCTTGAGAGCGGCGGACGGGTGAGTAATGCCTAGGAATCTGCCTGGTAGTGGGGGATAACGTTCGGAAACGGACGCTAATACCGCATACGTCCTACGGGAGAAAGCAGGGGACCTTCGGGCCTTGCGCTATCAGATGAGCCTAGGTCGGATTAGCTAGTTGGTGAGGTAATGGCTCACCAAGGCGACGATCCGTAACTGGTCTGAGAGGATGATCAGTCACACTGGAACTGAGACACGGTCCAGACTCCTACGGGAGGCAGCAGTGGGGAATATTGGACAATGGGCGAAAGCCTGATCCAGCCATGCCGCGTGTGTGAAGAAGGTCTTCGGATTGTAAAGCACTTTAAGTTGGGAGGAAGGGTACTTACCTAATACGTGAGTATTTTGACGTTACCGACAGAATAAGCACCGGCTAACTCTGTGCCAGCAGCCGCGGTAATACAGAGGGTGCAAGCGTTAATCGGAATTACTGGGCGTAAAGCGCGCGTAGGTGGTTCGTTAAGTTGGATGTGAAATCCCCGGGCTCAACCTGGGAACTGCATCCAAAACTGGCGAGCTAGAGTATGGTAGAGGGTGGTGGAATTTCCTGTGTAGCGGTGAAATGCGTAGATATAGGAAGGAACACCAGTGGCGAAGGCGACCACCTGGACTGATACTGACACTGAGGTGCGAAAGCGTGGGGAGCAAACAGGATTAGATACCCTGGTAGTCCACGCCGTAAACGATGTCAACTAGCCGTTGGGAGCCTTGAGCTCTTAGTGGCGCAGCTAACGCATTAAGTTGACCGCCTGGGGAGTACGGCCGCAAGGTTAAAACTCAAATGAATTGACGGGGGCCCGCACAAGCGGTGGAGCATGTGGTTTAATTCGAAGCAACGCGAAGAACCTTACCAGGCCTTGACATCCAATGAACTTTCCAGAGATGGATTGGTGCCTTCGGGAACATTGAGACAGGTGCTGCATGGCTGTCGTCAGCTCGTGTCGTGAGATGTTGGGTTAAGTCCCGTAACGAGCGCAACCCTTGTCCTTAGTTACCAGCACGTTATGGTGGGCACTCTAAGGAGACTGCCGGTGACAAACCGGAGGAAGGTGGGGATGACGTCAAGTCATCATGGCCCTTACGGCCTGGGCTACACACGTGCTACAATGGTCGGTACAGAGGGTTGCCAAGCCGCGAGGTGGAGCTAATCCCATAAAACCGATCGTAGTCCGGATCGCAGTCTGCAACTCGACTGCGTGAAGTCGGAATCGCTAGTAATCGCGAATCAGAATGTCGCGGTGAATACGTTCCCGGGCCTTGTACACACCGCCCGTCACACCATGGGAGTGGGTTGCACCAGAAGTAGCTAGTCTAACCTTCGGGAGGACGGTTACCACGGTGTGATTCATGACTGGGGTGAAGTCGTAACAAGGTAGCCGTAGGGGAACCTGCGGCTGGATCACCTCCTTAATCGACGACATCAGCTGCTTCATAAGCTCCCACACGAATTGCTTGATTCATTGAAGAAGACGATTGGGTCTGTAGCTCAGTTGGTTAGAGCGCACCCCTGATAAGGGTGAGGTCGGCAGTTCGAATCTGCCCAGACCCACCAATTACTGGTGCACCCTGTAGCGATACGGGGCCATAGCTCAGCTGGGAGAGCGCCTGCCTTGCACGCAGGAGGTCAGCGGTTCGATCCCGCTTGGCTCCACCATTACAGATTGGTCTCCATCGTTTAAAGCTTAGAAATGAGCATTCCGCCAGAACGGCGATGAATGTTGATTTCTGATCTTTATCAGAATCGTTCTTTAAAAATTTGGGTATGTGATAGAAAGATAGACTGAATGGCACTTTCACTGGTGTTTATTCAGGCTAAGGTAAAATTTGTGAGTTGCTCTCATGAGCATTGCGAATTTTCGGCGAATGTCGTCTTCATAGTATAACCAGATTGCTTGGGGTTATATGGTCAAGTGAAGAAGCGCATACGGTGGATGCCTTGGCAGTCAGAGGCGATGAAAGACGTGGTAGCCTGCGAAAAGCTTCGGGGAGTCGGCAAACAGACTTTGATCCGGAGATGTCTGAATGGGGGAACCCAGCCATCATAAGATGGTTATCTTGTACTGAATACATAGGTGCAAGAGGCGAACCAGGGGAACTGAAACATCTAAGTACCCTGAGGAAAAGAAATCAACCGAGATTCCCTTAGTAGTGGCGAGCGAACGGGGACTAGCCCTTAAGTGGCTTTGAGATTAGCGGAACGCTCTGGAAAGTGCGGCCATAGTGGGTGATAGCCCTGTACGCGAAAATCTCTTAGTCATGAAATCGAGTAGGACGGAGCACGAGAAACTTTGTCTGAATATGGGGGGACCATCCTCCAAGGCTAAATACTACTGACTGACCGATAGTGAACTAGTACCGTGAGGGAAAGGCGAAAAGAACCCCGGAGAGGGGAGTGAAATAGATCCTGAAACCGTATGCGTACAAGCAGTGGGAGCAGACTTTGTTCTGTGACTGCGTACCTTTTGTATAATGGGTCAGCGACTTATATTCAGTGGCGAGCTTAACCGAATAGGGGAGGCGTAGCGAAAGCGAGTCTTAATAGGGCGTTTAGTCGCTGGGTATAGACCCGAAACCGGGCGATCTATCCATGGGCAGGTTGAAGGTTAGGTAACACTGACTGGAGGACCGAACCGACTACCGTTGAAAAGTTAGCGGATGACCTGTGGATCGGAGTGAAAGGCTAATCAAGCTCGGAGATAGCTGGTTCTCCTCGAAAGCTATTTAGGTAGCGCCTCATGTATCACTGTAGGGGGTAGAGCACTGTTTCGGCTAGGGGGTCATCCCGACTTACCAAACCGATGCAAACTCCGAATACCTACAAGTGCCGAGCATGGGAGACACACGGCGGGTGCTAACGTCCGTCGTGAAAAGGGAAACAACCCAGACCGTCAGCTAAGGTCCCAAAGTTATGGTTAAGTGGGAAACGATGTGGGAAGGCTTAGACAGCTAGGAGGTTGGCTTAGAAGCAGCCACCCTTTAAAGAAAGCGTAATAGCTCACTAGTCGAGTCGGCCTGCGCGGAAGATGTAACGGGGCTCAAACCATACACCGAAGCTACGGGTATCACGTAAGTGATGCGGTAGAGGAGCGTTCTGTAAGCCTGTGAAGGTGAGTTGAGAAGCTTGCTGGAGGTATCAGAAGTGCGAATGCTGACATGAGTAACGACAATGGGTGTGAAAAACACCCACGCCGAAAGACCAAGGTTTCCTGCGCAACGTTAATCGACGCAGGGTTAGTCGGTCCCTAAGGCGAGGCTGAAAAGCGTAGTCGATGGAAAACAGGTTAATATTCCTGTACTTCTAGTTATTGCGATGGAGGGACGGAGAAGGCTAGGCCAGCTTGGCGTTGGTTGTCCAAGTTTAAGGTGGTAGGCTGGAATCTTAGGTAAATCCGGGATTCTAAGGCCGAGAGCTGATGACGAGTTACCTTTTAGGTGACGAAGTGGTTGATGCCATGCTTCCAAGAAAAGCTTCTAAGCTTCAGATAACTAGGAACCGTACCCCAAACCGACACAGGTGGTTGGGTAGAGAATACCAAGGCGCTTGAGAGAACTCGGGTGAAGGAACTAGGCAAAATGGCACCGTAACTTCGGGAGAAGGTGCGCCGGTGAGGGTGAAGGACTTGCTCCGTAAGCCCATGCCGGTCGAAGATACCAGGCCGCTGCGACTGTTTATTAAAAACACAGCACTCTGCAAACACGAAAGTGGACGTATAGGGTGTGACGCCTGCCCGGTGCCGGAAGGTTAATTGATGGGGTTAGCTAACGCGAAGCTCTTGATCGAAGCCCCGGTAAACGGCGGCCGTAACTATAACGGTCCTAAGGTAGCGAAATTCCTTGTCGGGTAAGTTCCGACCTGCACGAATGGCGTAACGATGGCGGCGCTGTCTCCACCCGAGACTCAGTGAAATTGAAATCGCTGTGAAGATGCAGTGTATCCGCGGCTAGACGGAAAGACCCCGTGAACCTTTACTATAGCTTTGCACTGGACTTTGAATTTGCTTGTGTAGGATAGGTGGGAGGCTTTGAAGCGTGGACGCCAGTTCGCGTGGAGCCATCCTTGAAATACCACCCTGGCAACTTTGAGGTTCTAACTCAGGTCCGTTATCCGGATCGAGGACAGTGTATGGTGGGTAGTTTGACTGGGGCGGTCTCCTCCTAAAGAGTAACGGAGGAGTACGAAGGTGCGCTCAGACCGGTCGGAAATCGGTCGTAGAGTATAAAGGCAAAAGCGCGCTTGACTGCGAGACAGACACGTCGAGCAGGTACGAAAGTAGGTCTTAGTGATCCGGTGGTTCTGTATGGAAGGGCCATCGCTCAACGGATAAAAGGTACTCCGGGGATAACAGGCTGATACCGCCCAAGAGTTCATATCGACGGCGGTGTTTGGCACCTCGATGTCGGCTCATCACATCCTGGGGCTGAAGCCGGTCCCAAGGGTATGGCTGTTCGCCATTTAAAGTGGTACGCGAGCTGGGTTTAGAACGTCGTGAGACAGTTCGGTCCCTATCTGCCGTGGACGTTTGAGATTTGAGAGGGGCTGCTCCTAGTACGAGAGGACCGGAGTGGACGAACCTCTGGTGTTCCGGTTGTCACGCCAGTGGCATTGCCGGGTAGCTATGTTCGGAAAAGATAACCGCTGAAAGCATCTAAGCGGGAAACTTGCCTCAAGATGAGATCTCACTGGAACCTTGAGTTCCCTAAAGGGCCGTCGAAGACTACGACGTTGATAGGTTGGGTGTGTAAGCGCTGTGAGGCGTTGAGCTAACCAATACTAATTGCCCGTGAGGCTTGACCATATAACACCCAAGCAATTTGCTTAAGAGCGAGTTGCGGTGTGTGAAGACGAAATGAACCGAAAGTTTGCACCGCTCACAAAACACCACAAAGCTATTACATACCCAATTTGCCGAAGCGTCGAAAGACGAGTCGGCACACCGAATTTCTTGACGACCATAGAGCATTGGAACCACCTGATCCCATCCCGAACTCAGAAGTGAAACGATGCATCGCCGATGGTAGTGTGGGGTTTCCCCATGTGAGAGTAGGTCATCGTCAAGATTAAATTCCGAAACCCCAATTGCGAAAGCAATTGGGGTTTTGTTTTTGTAGAAGTTCCCGATTTTGCTGGCACGTTCGGCCCTTGAGCCAACGGTCCGGCCACAGAATTTCTTGACGACCATAGAGCACTGGAACCACCTGATCCCATCCCGAACTCAGAAGTGAAACGGTGCATCGCCGATGGTAGTGTGGGGTTTCCCCATGTGAGAGTAGGTCATCGTCAAGATTGAATTCCGAAACCCCTGTCTGCTGACGCAGACAGGGGTTTTGTTTTTGTACGTCTGAAAGCCTAAGGCTTACATCCGAGCCAGGCCTCCAGGTCACCCAGCAGGGGGACCTGAATCCCCCCACCAGCCCCCAATCTCCAGCTCAGAGCTTCACAACAGAGTGAAGCGCCCCTCACCTCACCGCTGACGCAGCTTGCTGCTTCTGCGGGCCAGCCATTTACGCCACCAGATATAGATCCCGGTGACGGACAACATCGTAATCACCAACCCCAGCACCGCAATAAGCACCTGCCCGGTAAAGCCGATGATCCGACCGCCATGGATCGGCAGTTGCAGCCGATAAAACCGTTCGCCCAAGGTGCCTTGTCCGGCGATCTCCTGCCCCAGCAGGCGCCCATCCGTGCCATGAAAGAACAACCACGACTTACCATGGGCCTCGGTATCGTGTTGACCGAAACCGGCGCCATAGAAGTTGTATTCGAAGCTGTAATACAGCTCACCGATCGCCGCTGTCAGGCCCAGCCGTTTGCCTTCTTCCTGGGCCCGTTCATAAGCCTGCTGATAGCTGAGTCGGGTAACCCCCAACTGATCGCTGGGCATGCGCCCACGGGCCTCATAGACGCTCGGTTCGATCGGCGAGAGCAGGGACACCACCGGCTTGAACACCTGGCTCGGCAGGTTCATCGCCACGCTGCTGATGGCAATCGGCAGCAGCAGTAACCACAGCCATAACCCTCCCGCCCGATGCAGATCCATATTGAGACGATAGGCGTGCCCGCCCTTGATCTTCCAGGCGGTCGACCACTTCTTCCAGAACGGCCGGCCACGGGGCAGGGTGAGGAACAAGGCAATGAAGCAATCGACGACCCAGAAGATCGCCACCAACCCCATCAATACCAGCCCCCAGTTACCTGGCAGCGTCAGGTTGTAGTGGAATTCGAGAATGAAGGGGATGAGATTCTCCCGCTGAAAACAGCAGGCACCCCAGAACCGCTTGCCGGTCTGCTCGCCACTGACCGGGTCCAGGTAAAACACCTGATTGGGTTCGTCGAACGGCTTGCCCGTAGCCGGGTCGTTACGGGGTACCGCGGCGAGCAGCGCGGTATGCCCGGGCTCGTTGGGGTACTCCATGTACCAGACCTGCAGGCGCGGATGCTGCGTCTGCACCTGGTCGACCAGGGTTCCAGGCGGCAGTGCCTGACCCTCGGCAGGGGCCTCGTAGAACCCCGGGTTGAGCCACTCGTCCAGCTCGTGATTGAAGGCCAGCAGGCTGCCGGTCAGCCCCGCCAGCAGCAGAAACACCGCGGTGGCCAGGCCGATATAACGATGCAGTAGAACCAGAATTGCGCGCATGGAATTTTCCCGTAGAGACGACAAAGCCAGCGCGTGCGCTGGCTTCGGGGGAACGACAAATGATTAGAACTGGTAGCTGACCGTGGCCGCGACGTTCCGCTCCTCGCCCATGTAGCAGAAGCTCAGGCTGGCACAGGAGGCGATGTAGGATTCGTTGGTCAGGTTGTTGGCATTGAGCCGGACATCCACACCCTTGAGGCCGACCTTGCCCAGGTCATAGCCGATGGAGGCATCGAACAGGGTGTAGGACGGCACCTTCATGGTGTTCTCCGCATCCGCCCAGCTGTAGCCCACGTACCGCACGCCGCCACCCAGGCGCAGGCCGTCGAGCGAGCCGCTGTCGAACTTGTAGTCGGCCCAGAGCGAAGCCATGTGCCGCGGCGCCTGGGTCGGCGAGTTACCCTTGTTCTCGATGATGTCGGTGGCGGTGCTCAAGGTGCTGATCATCGACTTCGAGTACTCGATATCGGTGAAGGTGTAGCTGCCGAGCAGCTTGAGGTTGTCGTTCAGCTGCAGGTGCGCTTCCAGTTCCAGACCCTGGGAACGTACGGCGCCGACCGCGCGATAGAAGTTTTCCTGGGGCAGCTTGGTGGCCAGGTTTTCCTGGTCGATGCGGAACAGGGAGGCGGTGTACAGGTCATCCGTGCCCGGTGGCTGGTACTTCAGGCCCAGCTCCCATTGGGTGCCATCGGTAGGCGCCAGCGGGTTGCCGGCGCTGTCCGCGTAGGAGTTGGGGTTGAAGGACTCGGAGTAGCTGATGTAAGGCGCCAGGCCGTTATCGAACAGGTACAGCGCCCCGGCGCGGCCCGTCAGCTTGGTGCGCTTGTCATTGATTTCGGTGCCCACCGGGCGCGAGGCTTCGGCCAGGCGGTTTTCGTCCGAGGTCTCCACCCAGTCCTGGCGCAGGCCCAGGGAGAAGCGCCACTGATCCATCTCGATCAGGTCTTGCAGGTAGACGCCGGTCTGCTCGAGGCGACGCAGATAGCTGACCGGGTCGTAGTAAGTGATGGCCGAGTTGCCATAGACCGGATCGAACGCATTGATCGGCGCCACCGAGCCGCTGGTCCAGTCCACCACCGTCTTGCGTCGCTGGTAATCGGCGCCCATCAGCACCGTGTGCTTGGTCGCGCCGGTGAGAAATTCGGCCTGCAGCATGTTGTCGACGATAAACGCATGCAGCTTCTCGTCGCCACCGGTGTAGTAGCGGTTCAGCTCGTTGCTGGTCGGGGTGGTCCAGCCGTAGCCGTAGACCTGGTCCAGCTTCACCTTGGAGTCGAGGTAGCGGAAGTTCTGCCGCGCGGTGAAGACATCGTTGAAGCGATGTTCGAACTGATAACCGAACGATTGCTGGTCGCGCTTGTAGCGATCGATGCCCGGTTCGCCTTCGAAGAAATTCTCGGAGATCCGCTGGCCGTTGCGCTGGTGCAGCGCACCGTCGGCCGGCATGCCGCTGTGGTAGCCGCCATCCGGATCGTGTTGCAGGTACGCCTGCAGGGTCAGCGAGGTGTCATCGGTAAAGTCGATGCTCAGGGTCGGTGCCAGGGCGTAGCGTTTTTCCTTGTTGTGGTCGAACTGGGTGTCGGAGCGGTCCGCCAGCCCGGTCAGGCGATAGGCGATGCGCTTGTCGTCGTCCACCGGGCCGCTGAAGTCGAAGCCCATACCGCGTTGGCCCTGGGTGCCGACCGTGGCCTGGATCTGATGGTAGGGCTCGAACAGCGGTTTCTTGCTGGTCAGCGCCACCAGGCCGCCCGGGGAGCTGCGGCCATACAGCACCGACGAGGGCCCCTTGAGGATGTCCACCCGCTCCAGGAAGTACGGATCGATCTGCATGGTGCTGTAGGTGCCGCTGTCGCCCATGGATTTGAGACCGTCGAGGTAGATGTTATCCACCGAGCCATCGTTGAAGCCGCGCATGGCCACGTAGTCGTACCTGTGGGTCGCGCCGTAGGGGTTGGTCAGCACGCCGGGGGTGTAGCGCATGGTCTGGGAGACGGTTTGCGAGCCCTGGTCGTCCATTTGTTCGCGGGTCACCACCGACACGCTTTGCGAGGTTTCCAGCAGCGCGGTACTGGTCTTGGTGGCGATCTGGCTGTGGGTGGCGTTGTAGCCTTCCATGCTGCCCAAGGCATTGCCCAGGGCGAAACCCTTGATATCGGTGGTCGGCAACGACAGGGCGCCGGTCTCGGGCAATGCCCGCAGTACATAGCTGCTGCCGTCCTGGCTCACCGCTTCCAGGCCGGAACCGTTGAGTAACTGGCCCAGGGCTTGGTCAGTGGAGTACTCGCCCTTCAGGCCGGAGGACTGACGGCCCTGGAGCTGCGCCGGGGTCATCGACAAGGTGATGCCTGCCTCGCGGGCGAAGCGGTTGAGTACGTCGCTCAGGGCGCCGCCAGGGATGTTGTAGCTGTGGCTGAGGCTGGCCGCGCCCGTCTCGGCCGCCTGTGCCAGCCAAGGCAAGGCGACGACGCCCAGCGCCGAGGAGAGCAGGGCCACGCGCATGGCGTGGCGCAGGCCGGGGGCTGGCCGTGCAGAAGAGAGGTGGTGGAAGTGCACAATCATGGAAGGGTTCCGTTGAGTCACTGAAGGCAGATGGAAGTGCTTACTGTCTAAGCCGGACTCACGGGAAAAAGCCGCCAAAAAAATTTCAACGAATTGCAGCGCCTCAGGCCAGGCGCTCCAGGGTGACCCACCAGCGGGTGCGATAACGCAGGCGCACGGGCAGGGTTTGCGGGAGGATCGCCAGCAGTTTGTCGGTGTCCTCCAGGCGGAACACGCCGGACAGGCGCAGGTCGCCGATCTCGTCGGCACAGCCCAGGTAACCGTGGCGATAACGCCCGACCTCGTGGATGAAGTCCGCCAGCCGCATATTGCGGGTGACGATCAGGCCATCGGCCCAGGCGCCCACGTCCATGTCCAGCGGCGGCACCGGCAGCGCCTGGGACCCACTGACCAGATAGCTTTGCCCGGCCTGTACCCGGGCCGAGGCGCCATCGGCGGTATGTGGCGAGTGAATGGCGACGCTGCCGGCGGTGACGCTCAGGCGCGTGCAACCGCCTTCCATGCGCACCACGAAACTGGCGTCGAACCCCTCGAACAGGCCATGGCGGGTCCGCACCAGCAGCGGCCTGGAAGGGCTCGCCTGCTGATCCGGCCCGCAGGTCAGCATGATTTCCCCACGGCTGAGCCGGATCAGCCGCTGCTGGGCATTGAAGTCCATGTCGGCGGCGCTGTCGGTGTTGAGTTCCAGGCGCGAGCCGTCCGGCAACTGGAAGCCGCGGCGTTCGCCGGTGGCGGTGGCGAAGTCGGCGTTCCATTGCTGCCAGGCCAGTTGCTCCTTGCCCAGCCACGCGGTGCAGCCCACCAGCATGACGCCGCCGAGCAGCTTCAGGGCCTGGCGTCGGCCGAGGCGCTGGGCGCTGTTTTCCAGGGTGTCGAAGGCCACCTGGGCACCGGGCACCGCCCGCAGGTTGCTGTGCAGTTCCTGCTGCAGCGATTGCACCCGTTGCCAGGCCAGTTCGTGTTCGTGATGGGCCGCGCGCCAGGTATCGCACTGCTGCAACAGCCGGGGATTACCGGCGTTGTTGCGCAGGCGCAGCATCCAGTTGATGGCCTGCTTGACCACCAGGTGCCTGGGGTCCACGGGCCGGCGCAGATTGATCGAAGGGTTATCCACAGCGCTCATGCCTCATAGCGCAGCAGGTAGCAGTGGAACAGCGCGTCGGCCACGTAACGCTCCACCGAACGCAGGGACAGCCCCATCTGTTCGGCGATCTGCTTGTGGGTCAGGCCTTCGCACTGGGCCAGCAGGAATGCCTTGCGCACCTTCGGCTTCAGCCCTTCGAGCATGCGCGCGATGCTTTCCAGCAGCTCCAGCACCAGGGCGCGGGCTTCCTCGCTGGGGGCTTCGGCTTCTGGCAGATGGGCGATGGTTTCCAGGTAGGCGCGTTCGATTTCCTCGCGGCGCCAGTGGTCGATCACCAGGCCGCGGGCGATGGTCCGCAGGAAAGCGCGTGGGGCCTTGAGTTCGAGGCGTTCGGTGCGCTGCAACAGGCGCACGAAGGTGTCCTGCGCCAGGTCGGCCGCATCGGCGGCGTTGCCCAGCCGGCTGCGCAACCATGTGTTGAGCCAGCCATGGTGATGGCTGTAAAGCGCCTGTACCGCGAACTCAGGTGATGACATGGATGCGACTGCCTAGGTGTCACAAATGATAATTAGTCGCATTGTCATCAAGGGTTTGGGATTTTGCAACAACCGCAGGGCGACCGGCTACGGAAAAGTCCGACGCGACCGCTCTAGCCTGCCGTTCAGCAGGTTTTTTGCAGATATCACGTACATTTCTGACAAATCGCTAAGATTTATCCGACTCGTGCCGACAGACAGTGAGACCCATGCGTGCACCAAAGTAGAGCGGCCATAGAACGCCGCCTGCGCTGTTACATGGAAAGTTGCATCCCGTACGCATCCCCACTTTCGGCATAAGAAGTCCCATGACATGAATCTCAAGTTCAGCCATAAAATCCTTTTGGCCGCCTCCGGTGTAGTGGTTCTGGCATTCGCGTTGTTCACTTTGTACAACGACTATCTGCAGCGAAACACCATTCGCCAGAACCTCGAATCGTCGATCCAGCAGGCGGGTGACCTCACTTCCAGCAGCGTCCAGAACTGGATGAGCGGGCGCATCCTGGTGCTCGAGAACCTCTCGCAGAACGTCGCCCACCAGGGCGCCAACGCTGACTTCCCGGGGCTGGTGGACCAGCCGGCGTTCACCACGAACTTCCAGTTCACCTACGTGGGCCAGGCCAACGGTGTGTTCACCCAGCGGCCTGACGCGAAGATGCCCGACGGCTACGACCCGCGTCAGCGTCCTTGGTACAAGCAGGCCGTGGCGGCCGACAAGACCATGCTGACCCCGCCCTACATGGCGGCCGTTGGCGGTCTGGTGGTGACCATCGCCATGCCGGTGAAAAAGAACGGCCAGCTGCTGGGCGTGGTGGGGGGCGACCTGAGCCTGGAAACCCTGGTGAAGATCATCAACTCGGTGGACTTCGGTGGCCTGGGCCATGCCTTCCTGGTCAGCGCGGACGGGCAGGTGATCGTCAGCCCGGACAAGGACCAGGTGATGAAGAACCTCAAGGACATCTACCCGGGCGACAACGTACACATCCAGAAGGGCACCCAGGAGGTGCTGCTCAAAGGCCAGGAGCGCATCCTGTCGTTCACCCCGGTGACCGGCCTGCCGAATGCCGAGTGGTACATCGGCCTGTCCATCGACCGTGACAAGGCTTTCGCCCCGCTGAGCAAGTTCCGCACCTCGGCGCTGCTGGCGATGTTCATCGCCGTGGCCGCGATTGCCGTGCTGCTGAGCCTGCTGATCCAGGTGCTGATGCGTCCGCTGACCACCATGGGCCGCGCGATGCAGGACATCGCCCAGGGCGAGGGCGACCTGACCCGCCGCCTGGTGGTGGAGAGCAAGGACGAGTTCGGCGTACTGGGCGGCTCGTTCAACCAGTTCGTGGAACGTATTCACGCGTCGATTTCCGAAGTGTCCTCGGCTACCCGCCAGGTGCACGACCTGTCCCAGCGCGTGATGGCGTCGTCCAACGCGTCGATCATCGGTTCCGACGAACAAAGCGCGCGCACCAACAGCGTGGCCGCGGCGATCAACCAGCTGGGCGCCGCCACCCAGGAAATCGCCCGTAACGCCGCCGATGCGTCGCAGCACGCCAGCGGCGCCAGCGAGCAGGCCGATGACGGCCGTCAGGTGGTGGAGCAAACCATCCTGGCCATGACCGAGCTGTCGCAGAAGATCAGCCTGTCCTGCACTCAGATCGAAACCCTGAACGCCAGCACCGACAACATCGGCCACATCCTCGATGTGATCAAAGGCATCTCCCAGCAGACCAACCTGCTGGCGCTCAACGCGGCCATCGAAGCGGCGCGCGCCGGTGAAGCCGGTCGCGGTTTCGCGGTGGTGGCCGACGAAGTTCGCAACCTGGCCCATCGCACCCAGGAATCGGCCGAGGAGATCCACAAGATGATCACCTCGCTGCAGATCGGCTCCCGCGAAGCGGTATCGACCATGAACGCCAGCCAGGCGTCCAGCGAAGAGAGCGTCGAAGTGGCCAACCAGGCCGGTGCGCGGTTGGTCAGCGTGACCCAGCGCATCACCGAGATCGACGGCATGAACCAGTCGGTGGCCGCCGCCACCGAAGAGCAGACCGCCGTGGTGGAAACCCTCAACGTCGACATCAGCCAGATCAACCTGCTGAACCAGCAGGGCGTGGCCAACCTCAACGAAACCCTGAAGGATTGCGACGCCCTGTCGCTGCAGGCCAACCGCCTGAAGCAACTGGTGGACAGCTTCAAGATCTGATCGGCGAGCGCCACAAAAAACGCGATGCGGTCAGGTAGACCGCATCGCGTTTGTTTTTTTCGCGAGCAAGCTCGCTCCTACAGAGAACCACGATCCCCTGTAGGAGCGAGCTTGCTCGCGATAGCGCCCGCGTCCGCGCAGGCGTTTCAGCGCCTTACTCGAACATCCTCCGCACATTGCCCATCGCCTCATCGGCAAACCCCTGCAGGAACCCCTGGAAGGCCGCCACCTCGGCACCGCCTTCGGCCGGGTCGGCGACGATGCGCCAGGTGGCGCGTGCCCGTTCGCCGGGCAAGGCTTCGACGCTCATGGCCGCCCACAGGTTGCCGATGCCCAGGGTGTCGTAGATCAGGCTCCAGGTCATGTACAGCGCCTGGTCATCCCGTGAGTTGAGTTGTTCGATAACGATATTGCCGTCGTGGAAGAACTTCTTGCGCACCGAGCGCACGCCCTCGCCGGTCATCTCGATATGCGACAGCGCGGGAATGAAGGCCGGGAAGCCGGCGAAGTTGCCGACGATGGCCCAGACGCGTTGGGCATCGGCGCTGATGTCTACCCTGGACAGGACCTCGCAAGCGTTCGGGTTCTTGATCAGGGTGTCGGGTTGCAGGTTTTTCATAGTGCTCTCCAGCGTGGGTGGGTTCAGATAAAGCGGATGTCTTTCAGGTACTGGCAGCCCTTGCGCAGCAGCGCCGGGTCCTTGGCCGGGTAGTCGGCACCCATGCGCCGCACCCCGGCCTCGGCGTTGGCGTGGCCGATCTGCGAGATGTCGCCGATGTCTTCCTCGAAGCCGTTGAGGTAGAAACCGAGGACGCCGAACAGCGCGTTCTCGCGGTCGACCCGGCCCAGCTGGCGCTGCCAGTCAGCAACGCTGACCATGCGGAACTCGCGCCCGGCCTCGCGGAACGAGGCGACATAGGCCTCCCAGCTCAAAGGCTGCGGGTTGTGCAGGTTGAACACCGCGTGGGCGGGCTGATAACGGCTGGCGTGGAAGGCGATGAAGCGGGCGAGGAAGTCCACCGGCATCAGGTCGAAGTTCATCGCCAGCTGCGGCACCTGGCCCAGTTGCAGCGAGCCCTTGAGCATCAGCATCAGGCGGTTCCTGTGGGGCTGGCAGACCCCGGTCTGGCTGTTGAAACTGATGTTGCCCGGGCGATAGAGATTGACCCACACCCCCTGTTCGCGAGCCCGTTGCAGGATCCGCTCGCCGACCCACTTGGACAGGTTGTAGCCGTTGCGAATGTAGATCGGCGGGGTGGCCGCGGGCGGCTGTTCCAGCACCCGGCCCTGGGCATCGATGCTGCTGGAGGCGGACAGGGTCGAGACGAAGTTGAAGACCTTTTTACTGCGCCCTTCGCACAGGCGCAGGCACTCGAACAGCGGCTCGACGTTGTCGCGCGCCAGGGCCGGGTAATCCAGCACGTGATTGACGTTGGCGGCGTTGTGCACCAGCGTGCCGTACTCGCGGTCGATGCGTTCATACACCTCCGCAGCGAGCCCAAATTGTGGCTGGCTGATATCGGCGGCATGCACCCGCACCCGGCTCAGGTCCAGATGTTCCAGGCGGTTGTCGCGCAGGGCCTGGGCGAAACGTTCGGCGGCCGATTGCGTGGGCGTTTCCCGCACCAGGCACGCCACCTCGCTGGCGCCCCATTCCAGCAGCGCCTCGACTATGTGCAGACCGAGAAAACTGTTGGCGCCAGTGACCAGCACCTTGTGCACGTCGCCCAGTTGGCTGATGGGCAGCACCTGCAGGTCGAGTTCGGCGTTGGCATCGGCGAACACCTGGTCGAGGGCGTCGTCCGGGCCGTCGTGGGCGGCGCCGTCGATCAGGGTCGCCAGGTTGCTCAGGGTCGGCGCCTCGATAAAGCGGTTGATCGACAGGCTGCGGCCGAACTGTTCGCGAATCGCCAGCAGTAGGCGCGACAGCAGGATCGAATGGCCGCCAAGGTTGAAGAAGCTGTCGTCGGTGCCGATGTCCTCGGCCGGCAGCTCCAGCAGCTCGGCCCACAGCTGCAGCAGGCGCTGTTCGTTGGCGTTCTGCGGCAGGCGTCGCTGGCGGTTGCTGCCCGGGGTACGCGGCAGGGCCAACAGGGCGCGGCGGTCGACCTTGCCGTTGGCGGTGTAGGGCATGCTCGGCAGTTCGATGTAGGCGCTGGGCTGCATGTAGTCCGGCAACCGTTGGCGCACCTGTTCGCGCAGGGCTTGCAGCGCATCTCCGGCAGCGTTCGGCTGGGCCAGGTAGGCGAGGATCCGCCGCTGATCGTCGATCACCACCGCCACCTGGCGGAACAGCTGGTCGTCGCGCAGGCAGTGTTCGATCTCCTCGGGCTCGACCCGGAACCCGCGGATCTTCACCTGGTTGTCCCGTCGCCCGCAGATCTCGATACCGCTGTCGGTCCACTGGCCGATGTCCCCGGTGCGATAGACCCGCAGTTGGCGCCCGTCCGGCAGGTCCAGGGTCAGGTAGCGTTCGGCGCTCAGCGCCGGGTTGTTCAGGTAGCTGAGGCCGACGCCCGGCCCGGCCAGGTACAGCTCGCCAGGGGTGCGCTCGGGCACTGGTTGCAGCTGTTCGTCGAGGATCAGCACCTGGCTGTTGGCGATGGGCAGGCCGAGGTTGCGCGGGTTGTCGTCGACCCGCAGGCGGCGGGTGGTGGCCAGCACCGTGGTTTCCGTCGGGCCGTAGATGTTGTGCAGTGCGCACTGGCCGGCCAGGCGCTGGATGACGAAGGGTTCGCAGACGTCGCCGCCGGTCACCAGATGCTGCAGGCCCAGCGGCTGTTCCAGGGGCAGGATGCTCAGCAGCGCTGGCGGCAGGAAGGCATGGCTGACCCGCTGGCGCTGGAGCAGGGCCAGCAGTTGCTGCGGGTCGCGCCGCTGGTCCTGGTCGGGGACCACCAGCAGCGCGCCACAGAGGAAGGTGGGCAGGATATCCAGCAGCGAAGCGTCGAAGTTGATGGTGGAGAACTGCAGCACCCGGCTGTTCTGGTCCAACTCGACATGGCCGATGTACCAGGCGCAGAAGTGGCTGAGATTGCCCTGGCTGAGCAACACGCCCTTGGGCTGGCCGGTGGTGCCCGAGGTGTAGATCGCCACGCAGGGCGCCTCTGGCGGCGGTGCCTGGCGCAGCAGCGGGAGGCTGTCCTCGGTCTCGTCAGGCAGCAGGGTGCGTACATCGAGTTGCGCCAGGCCGAGGTCGCCCAGGTCTTCGCGGCCGTCGTGCAGCAACAGGGCCGCGCCGGCATTGTCGAGAATGTAGCGCCGCCGTTGTGGCGGATGCTCCGGGTCCAGCGGCAGGTACACCGCACCACAGCCGAGGGTGGCGAGAATCGCGGCATAGAGCGCCGCCGATTTGGGCAGGCACAGGCCGATCACCGGCGGTTGGTCAGGGCTGGCGGGCAGGTGTCGGAGCATCTGCCGCTGCAGGTTGCGGCTCAGGCGGTGCAGGGTCTGGTAGCTGTAGTCGATGCCCTGGATATTCAAGGCCGGACGCTGGGCGAAGGCCTGCAGGCTCTGGTCGATGCGCTGGGCGATCGGCACCTGCATCTCCCGCAACAATGTCGGTGCCGGCTGCTGGTTGTGCCGGTGCTCGAAGGCCAGCGAGTCCAGGCGCTCCAGGCCGAGCAGCGGTTCGCTTGGCTCATCCAGGGTGGCGAGCTGGTGGAAAAACGCTGCGCCGCGGGAAAAGCCGCTGACCAGCCGCGCGGTGCTGGCCACCAACCTGGCGATGGCACTGCTGCGCACGGCCTGGCCATTGCCGCTGGCTTCCGGCGGCAGGGTCGCCTGCTCGATCAGCCGGGCGCCGTGGCGGTGGAACAGGCGCACCTGTGGCAGCCCGGAAGCCGCTTGGGCGATCAGGGCGATGCGCAACTCCAGGCGTTCGGTGTCCGCCGCGAGATGGAGCGAATCACTCAGGCTACCGTCGTCGATCAACAGATGGGCGCGCAGCTCCTTGGCGTCGGTGACCGCTTGCGGCGAGTCCAATCGCCGCAGCAGATGACCGTGGCGCTCCAGCTCCATGGCCAGTTCGTTCAGGGCCTGACTGCGGCCCGTCAACACAATGTCGAGGCGTCTCATGCTCGGGTCCCTCCGTTAGGGCAGGTAGTCGGCCAGTGCGTCCTGGACGCAGGCCGAATCCAGCATCGAACTGCTGCGGAAGAAGCGCAGGATGTTGGCGATCAGGGGGTGATGGCGGTTGATCGGGTAGGCCAGGGCGGCTGCCTCCTCGCGCAGCGCCTGCTTGATCGGGGCGGTGACGGGCAGTTGCTCGATCAGTCGCAAGTCGAAGCCCTTCTGGATGTCGTTGGTCAGGTACTGGGCGATGAACACCGGCAGCACCCGGGCGATCTCCGCGCGGTCGGCGTCGCTGGCGCCGTGCCAATAGATGCGCACCAGGCGCGACCAGAAGCCCGAATGCCGGCCTTCGTCCTGCAGGTGGTCGGCCATCAGGCCCTTGATCGACGGCTTGACCGTGTCGTCCTTGGCGAAGGCGGCGACATCGTTGGTCACGGTGTTCTCGGCGATGGCCACGCAGATCAGTTCCACCGCGTCGCGCAGGTGCTCGGGCGCCCGCTGCAGGGCGGCGGGGATGGCCCGGCTGAGTTCGATTTCCCGGGGCAGCTCGATGGGGTCGATGCCGCTCATGGCGATGGTCTGCTGCATGAAGTCCATCGCCACCAGCGCGTGGTAGTCCTCGTCCACCACCACGGTCATGGCGTCGTAGCGGCAGGCGAAGGGAAAGGCGATGGCGAAGCGGTTCTTGGCGATATTGCGGGCGGTCTTGTCCACCAGCTCGGTCTCGAAGATCACCACGTCGTTGATGAACTTGTAGAGGCTTTGCACCAGCACGAAATCCCGCAGGTGGGGGCAGTGGTCGAGAAAGCTCTGGCTGTGCACCAGGGGCTGGCGGCTCAGGGGGTAGATCAGCTTGTCGTCGTCCTCGAGCATGCGGCGCGGGCGGGTGCGGATGGTCGCGCGCTCTTCCCAGGTGTCGGCGAAGGACTGGTAGTCGAGGGCGTTCATGCGCTCACCCCGATCGGCGATTCCGCCATGCTCAGGCGCAGCCCGTCCCACAGGGCGATGCGGCTGTCCACCGCGGCGATGGCTGCGGCGTACATCTCCTGCTGGCGTTGCGGGTCGCCAGCCACCAGCCGCTCCAGCAGCTGTTCCGCGGCCGGGCCGTGGTCGTCGGAATCGACCTCGATATGGCGTTGCAGGTAGTAGCGAAAGGTCGGTGCCTGCTCGATACCTATGCCCCAGTCGTCGAGGATGCGCTGGAACATCCGCGGGATGACGCTTTCCCGGCCGTGGAGAAAGGCCGCCGCCACGCAATGGGCCGGCGCCTGCACGGCGGTATGCAGGGTCTGGCGGACAAAGGCGCTGGCGGCCGGGTCGGCGTCGACGCTTTGCAGGGCAGTGTCGAAACTCACGCCTTCCTGCTGCAGCGCGACGAAGCGTTCCACCACCCGGGTGGCGGCGCCGACCTCGCGCATGGCGTCCAGGTACAGCTCGAAGTGGCTGTAATGGCCTTGCCCGGGGCGATCGTCGGACTCTTCGCCGAGCACGATCTCGTTGATCAGCCGCGCGGCGTGAGGGTCCTGCGGCGGTAGCCAGGGCAGGCGCACGCAGGTCAGTTCCTGTTGCAGGCGCTTGGTCAGCGACATGAAGTCCCATACGGCAAAAACATGGGTCTGCATAAAGCGTTGAAGAACGGCAAGTGTGTTGATTTCGGCAAAAATGGGGTGGGCGCTGAGTGTGGCTTTCTTGGCGTCGAGAAGTTCTTTGCTGGCGTTCATTTAGGCTACCTGTCTGAGATGTTCAAGTGTGTTTTATTGGCCGATTAGTTGCGGCTCGTATAGGTGTTTTAATCAATGCTTATTTGTTGCGGGCGAGCAGGGGCCTCAAACCTGAGTTGATAATCTGGAAAGTTCTATAGTGCTGGCCGGTCTATCCGTTAAAGAACCGTTGTCTTGGCTTTATTGGGTTTGGAGAGTCAATAAAGCCAAGGCCTGCCAGGTGTTCATAAACGGGTGGTCGATGTTGTTTTAACCTCGACGAAGAAAAAACTAATACAGGGATAAGTGTCGATCAAGTTGTTTTTACAATACTTTTAAAACTTGTATTTTTGTCGCGCGACAAGTTGCTGCAAAACTTCTTGTTCAAGTTTTGTTGAGATGAAGTTGCCCCTTCCGACTTATATAAGTCAGAATTTTTAACGCTGAGTGAATGCCTCACTCGAAGCAAACTTCGAAGCGCTGAGTTGAAGTCGTTGAATATCTGGGAGAAAGCATGCGGGAGCCGATCCCGGTCATGCCCTCCAGTCGCTGGGCTCCTTGCGTGGGTCTGCAGATCGACGTGTGCGGGCAAGTCTGCGTGCCGCTCACGTCCCTTTTTCAGTCGGCGACAGCAAGAGTGAGCCCAAATCGGCGACTGAGCCATCGCCGGCAGGCCTGTGAGGGCAGGAGCGGAGGAGGAAGACGGCGGATTATTCGCCGAGCAGGCCCAGGTGGGTATTGATGATCTGCAGCAGGCGCTGGCGCTGGGACTTGATGAAGAAGTGATTGCCGGCCACCTCGATCAGCTCGAACTCACGACGGGTGAACTCTCGCCAGTTGGCCATGTTGCTGGCGGGGGCCAGCGGGTCCTCGCTGCCATAGAGGGCGGTGAGGGGAATGTCGAGGTTGCCGCTCGACAGATCGCGCCAGGATTCGAACAGCTTCAGGTCGGCACGCAGCAGCGTCTCGTACTGGTTCCGGCTGGCCTGGTCGCGGGGGATTTCGATCGGCGTGGCGCCCAGCGACAGCATGGCTTCCTGGAAGGGCGCCGCGGGCAGCACGTGCAGCAATGGCCGGGGCGATGGGTAGTCGGGGCTGCGGCAGGCGGAAATGAACAGGTGGCGGGTCTGGCCAGGGTAGTGCGCCTGGGCGTGCTTGGCGGTTTCGTAGGCCAGCATCCCGCCCAGGCCATGGCCGAACAGGGCGTGGGGCTTGGCCAACAGTGGGCGCAGCGCGGAGAAGGTATCGGCCAGCAGCCGCGGCCAGTCGTCGAGCGGGGTTTCGGCCTGGCGGCTGCCGTGCCCGGGCAGTCGCACCAGCACCAGCTCGATGTGCCCGGCCAGCCCCGTGGACCAGTTGCGCAGCTGTTCCGGATCCGCGCCGGTCTGCGGAAAGCAGATGAGTCGGGTTTTCGCCGGCTCGCCGGAGTTGAGCACCATCAACCATTTGTCATTGCGCGCGTGCACTGCTTTTCCTTAAGCCGGTGTGCCGGTCATTGAGTGTTGCATCGTGGCCGCGTCATGCCGCCGTTACCGCTGTCAGCTCTCGGCGGACCGTTCGAGGTAGTTGCGAATGGTCTGCGCGGCCTTTTCCAGATGGCCCCGCAGCACCTCCACCGCCCGCTCGACGTCCTTGGCCTCGGCGGCGTCGGTCATGGCGTTGTGATCGTCCTGGGTCAGCTTGCCCAGGCCCATGGAGGATAGATGGAACCGCAAGAAGCGTTCTTCCTCGTTCAACTCGAGCTCGATCAGGCGCAGCAGCTTCTGGTTCGGCGCCCGGTGGTACAGCGACATGTGGAACAGGCGATTGAGACGGCCGATTTCGGCGTGGTCGGTTTCGCTTTCCAGCTGCGCGATATAGCCGCGGGCCTGGGCGATGTCCTCGGCGTCGAGCAGCGGGACCGACAGGCGCAGCGCCTCCAGTTCCAGCAGCAGGCGCAGGCCGTAGGTTTCCACCGCGTCATAGCCGATCAGTTCGGCGACCACCGCGCCTTTGTGCGGCACCACGTGCAACAGCGATTGCGCTTCGAGCTGGCGCAAGGCCTCGCGCACCGGCATGCGGCTGACGCCGAACAGGTCGGCCAGATCCTGCTGGCGCAGTGCCGTGCCGCTGGGCAGGCGGCCGTCGAGAATCGCCGCGCGCAGGGTTTCCTCGATCACCGAGCGCGCGAGGTGGGCGGGGATTGGCCCGCTGACTGCGATCTTGCTCAAGGGCCTCGGTTTTTCTGTCACGTTAACGCTATCCTGTTTTCTATGAGATTTGGATCCAATGGACGCTAGATAGCGCCCTGCAGCTTGTCAAACCAGCCGTCTGAGCCCTGTCGTGGCTTTGCCGGCGCTGATTCTCGGGGCAGCCCTCCTGCCGCTCAAGCACTGGCCGATAAACGAACAGGTCCCTGCTTTCAGCTTAGCGTCTCCAGAGGGGCTGTGATTGTAAGGTGCCATTGTCTTTTGGCGGACCAAGCTGCACCATCCTTCGACCCACGACAGCTCCCATGGACTCTTCGCATTGGCGGCACGTTTAGCTCTTTCTCGGACCCTGCGCTGGCTGTTTTCGGCGCTGCTGCTGGCCGGCCTGCTGCTGGGCGGTCTGCAGGCCGATTGGGACTTTTCGCAGATCAGCCGCCGCGCCACGGCGCTGTACGGGCCGCTGGGCGAAGGGCAGAAGCGCATCGACGCCTGGCAGCAACTGCTGGTGACCCAGAACCAGGCCAGCGAGATGGAACAGCTCAAGGTGGTCAACCTGTTCTTCAACAAGAACATGCGTTACGTGGAGGACATCGACCTGTGGCGTCAGGTGGATTATTGGGAAACCCCGGTCGAGGCCCTGTGGAAGGGCGCCGGCGATTGCGAGGACTATGCGATCGCCAAGTATTTCAGCCTGCGTCACCTCGGTGTTTCCAGTGACAAGCTGCGCATCACCTACGTCAAGGCGTTGCGCCAGAATCGCGCGCACATGGTGTTGACCTACTATTCAAGCCCGGAGGCCATGCCGTTGGTCCTCGACAGCCTGATCGACGCCATCCAGCCGGCCAGCCAGCGTACCGACCTGCTGCCGGTGTACTCCTTCAACGCCGAGGGCCTGTGGCTGCCCGGCAAGGGCAACAAGAAAGTCGGTGACACCAAGCGCCTGTCCCGGTGGCAGGACGTGTTGAAGAAAATGCAGGCCGAAGGTTTTCCGGTCGAGACGACTCACTAGGAGCACGAGCTCAGATGTCTTTGTTCAAACAACTGTTGATCGCAATCTGTCTGTTCCTGGTGGTCGCCTTCAGCGGCAGCTTCATGGTCAGCCTGGAAAGTTCGCGCACCCAGTACGTCAACCAGCTGCGCTCCCATGCCCAGGACGCGGCCACGGCGCTGGCCTTGTCCCTGACCCCGAATATCGACGACCCGGCGATGGTCGAGCTGATGGTCAGCTCGATTTTCGACAGCGGCTACTACTCGAGCATCCGCGTGATCAACCAGGTCACCGACGAGGTCATGGTCGAGCGCAGCGGCACGCCCGAGGTCAGCGACGTGCCGGACTGGTTCGTCAAGCTGATCGGCCTGGAGCCGGCCGGCGGCGACGCCCTGGTCAGCCGTGGCTGGCAACAGGCGGCGCGGGTCGAGGTGGTCAGCCACCCGATGTTTGCTGTCGCCAAGCTTTGGCAAAGCGCCCTGGGCAGCCTCGGCTGGCTGCTGCTGTGCGGTGCCGTGAGCGCGGTGCTGGGGGCCTTGCTGCTGCGGCGCCAGCTCAGGCCGTTGGACTACATGGTGCAGCAATCCCACGCCATTGCCCGCCGCGAATTCCTCAGCCTGCCCGAGCTGCCGCGTACCCCGGAACTGCGGCGCGTGGTGCAGGCGATGAACCAGATGGTGGAGAAGCTCAAGGCGCTGTTCCAGGAGCAGGCCGAGCGCAGCGAAAAGCTGCGGGTCGAGTCCTATCAGGACAACCTGACCGGCCTGGCCAACCGCCGTTACTTCGAGATGCAGCTCAATGCCCGGGTGAGCAACCCGGAGCAGGCCAGCTCCGGCTACCTGCTGTTGCTGCGGGTCAAGGACCTGGCCGGCCTGAACCAGCGCCTGGGTGGGCAGCGTACCGACCAGCTGTTGCAGGCGGTGGGCGAACAATTGCAGCGTGAGTGCGCGCGCTACCCGGAAACCCACAACCTGGTGACCCGTATCCGCGGCGGCGAATTTGCCGTGCTGGCGCCGGGTCTGGTGCGCGGAGAGGCCCTGCAGCTGGCGCAGAACCTGGAGAATGCCCTGGCCAGCCTGCACGCCACTGGCGCCACCGACGTGGCGTCCGTGGCTTCCATCGGCCTGGCGCCCTTCGTCCATGGCGACTCGCCACAGGCGGTGCTGAGCCTGGGCGACCAGGCCCTGGCCCAGGCCGAAGCCCAGGGCGACACGAGCTGGGCTTGCCTGGAGCATGGCGCGACGGCCAGCATCGGCGACGACCATCACGCCTGGCACACCCTGCTGGACGGCGCCTTGGGCCAGCAGCGCTTCGAGCTGTACTTCCAGCCGGTGGTCGCGACCCGGGATACCAAGCTGGTGCTGCATTACAAGGTGCTGTCGCGCTTGCTTGACGAGCAGGGCCAGACCATCGCCGCCGGGCGCTTCCTGCCGTGGCTGGAGCGCTTTGGCTGGACCTCGCGCCTGGACCTGCTGATGCTCGAACAGGTGCTCAAGCAGATGACCGAGCACCAGGACTCGCTGGCGTTGAACCTGTCGGCCGCGACCCTGGCCGATCCGCAGGCCTTGAACAAGGTGTTTGAGATCCTGCGCCAGCACGCCAACCTGGGGCCGCGCCTGACCCTGGAGATCGGCGAGGAGCAGTTGCCTGAACAGGCGCTGCTGGAACAGCTGACCCGACGCCTGCGCGAGCTGGGCTTCTCCCTGAGCCTGCAGCGCTTTGGCGGGCGCTTCAGCATGATCGGCAACCTGGCGCGCCTGGGCCTGGCCTACCTGAAGATCGATGGCAGCTACATCCGCGACATCGACCAGGAAAGCGACAAGCGCCTGTTTATCGAAGCCATCCAGCGCGCTGCCCACAGCATCGACCTGCCGTTGATTGCCGAGCGCGTGGAAACCGAAGGGGAGTTGCAGGTGATTCGCGAGATGGGCCTGTACGGCGTCCAGGGCCGCCTGTTCGGCGAGCCCGCACCCTGGCGCTGAGGCGCTAACGAAAATCGCCGGCCAGCAGCTCCCGCGGTAGAGGCGGGAACCGCTGGCCGGCGCCAGATCAGATCAGGCCGGTTTCGTCGTCGTTGATCAGGTGGCTCAAGCCGCCCAGCGCTTCACGCGCCTGGGTCCGGTCCATCAGCTTGGCCTGGGCCGCCGGTGGCAGGTCGGTGACGCGGATCACACCCTTGCTGGTCAGCACCTGAATCAAGTCGTCGAGTACCCGGATCATTTCCAGGTCGCTCTGCTTGAGTTGTTTCAGGCTGACTTCCACCACCTCGTTGGCGAACCACTGCTGGATCTCGCTGTGGTCGGCCTGCAGTGTTTCCGTGGCCTCGGCGTAAGGTGCGGGCTCCACGCGAACCAGCTGGCCCTGTGCATCGCGTTGCACGTAGAACATGGGGAATCCCTCGAAATATGGTCCGGCATCATGCTGTCAGCAGCATAGGCCAACGGCGCGCTTTGGTCGCGAGTATGCGACGTGGCGGCAAAATCGTCACGGTGGGAACAACCGGCCACCCAGGACGGGTGGCCGGTCGACCCTGGATCAGCTGTTGTTGTGATCGATCTTGATGGTCGGGTCGCTACCGGCGATCAGCGAGTTGATGTTGGTGTTGGACCAGTTGTTGCCCTCCAGCTTGATCGTCACGTCCGCGTTGGCGATGCCGCCCGCCGCGTTGAGCTTGCCTTCGGAACTGACCTGCAGGGTCGAGGTACCGTCCACCGTGGTGATCTTCAGGAAGTTGTCGATGGTGCTGGCGCTCTCGCCCTGCAACAGGTCCCGCAAGTCGATACGGTCGCCTTCGCTGGCCTTGAAGTCCTTGATCACATCGTTACCGGTATCGCCAGCCTTCCAGACGAAGGTGTCGGCACCCGAACCGCCGATCAGGATGTCATTGCCCGCGCCACCGATCAGCGTGTCGTTGCCGGTACCGCCCAGCAGGATGTCGTTGCCCTTGCCTCCGTCGAGCAGGTCGTTGCCGCCCTGGCCGAAGATGATGTCGTTGCCGGCGCCGCCCAACAGCGTGTCATTGCCGTCATGGGCCCCGGAGACATCGAACTCGGTGTAGTGCTCGGTGATGTACTGGTGCACGTTGCTGGTGGTGACACTGCTCGCGGCCACGCCGGTCTTCTGCGCCACGAAGGCCTGCATGGCCTGGTAGCCCTCGCCGGCGATGCCGTTGAAGCTCACCAGGTCGCCGAACAGGATGTCGTTGCCGTTGCCGCCGTTGACCGTGTCGGCGCCCGGCATGGTCGCCTCGGTATGGCCGAGGATGGCATCGGCCAGGTTCGACGGGTCGATATTGGTCTGTGGGGTGCTGTCGGTGTCGTACGGCTTCAGGTCGTTGAGGCTGACGTCGTTGTTCAGACCGATCGCTTCCACCTGCGACAGGTTGCTCAGCAGGGTGAAACCGCTGCCGGAGTTGGTGGTGGTGGCGTTGTTGGTGTAGCTGCCCGCGCCGCCCAGGCTGGACAGCTCATAGGTGCCATCGCCCTGGGCGTGCAGGGTGCCGGCGTTGTAACTGGACCAGCTACCCCAGGCCTGCGTCCAGACAGTGACGCTGCCGCTGCTGTTGATATCGATCAGGTGAGTACTGTCCGGTTGCAGTCGAACGGTATCGCCCAGCTGATAGTTGCTGGTAGTGATCACACTGTCGAGCCTGACGCTGCCGTACAGGATCGGGTTGGTCTGCTCGCCGGTCTGGTAGTACGTCGGTCTGCCGTCGGTAATGAAGTACGTCAGGTTGGTAGCGTTGGTATTGCTGGTGGCCGCGCTGCTCAGGAAGAAGTTGGCCGTGGTCTTGAACACGTCTTCGTAGTTGGTGCCGCCATAGGACGTCATGGAGTCCAGGACCGACTTGAGCAGGGTCAGGGCGTTCGGATCGTTGAGGTTCACCGAAACCTGCTTGTTGACCTGGGTATCGAAGTCCGCCAGGAAGACGTTCACGGTGCCCGAGGTGCTGCTGCCCAGGCTGTTCTTCAGGGTGTTGAACACCGTAGTCAGCGAGTTCTTGGCGGCGGTGAGCGAGGCTTCGCTCATGCTGCCGGAGCTGTCGACCATGAACGCGATGTTGTAGTTCTTGCCCTGCACCACGTTCAGGCCGGCGACGTCGGCGACCATGATGTCGTTGCCCTCGGTGCCGACGAAGTTGTCGTCGCCCGCCGTGGCGACGCTGGCGCTGTAGGTGGCCGGGTACACAGTGACCGGGATCTGCGCCGTGCTGCTGGCCGAACCGCCCAGGGATTCGGTGGAGGTCGAGGTCACGGTCAGGTTGAACGAGCCGTTGTAGTGCGACGGCGGGGTGATCGTCAGCGTACCCAGGTTCCAGCCGGTGACATTGGCTTCGCTGGTGCTGCTGCCCGCGGTGAAGGTATGCCCGGCGCCATCGCTGAGCACCGAACCGGCCGGAATGCCGCCGATCTTCACGCTCAGGCTTTCCGAGCCGTCGGTATCGGTCAGGGCGGTGGTGATCTTCGCCAGCTTGACGCTGCCACCCTCGGCACCTTCGTTGAGCTTGTAGCCGTCGTAGTAGCCTTCGCCGTTGCTGCCGTGCAGCTCGGAGAGGGTGACGCCGGCATTGTTCAGCGCGGTTTCGCTCGGGTAGATCGGAACGTTGGCGTTGCTCAGGTCGACCGGCGTGCTGCCATTGACCGAGAGGTTGACGTCATAGCTGCCCGGACCGCTCTGGTTGGCGTGGTAGATGTCCAGGGTGTAGTAGCCGCTGGTGGTCGGGGTGAACGAACCGCTGATGCCGCCGCCGGCCCCCCAGGTCGCGGTGGCCACGTTCTTGCCGCCGATGGTGATCAGCAGGCTGTCGTCGCCGGTACCACTGAAGCTGTAGGTCTTGCCGGCTTCCAGGTAGATCAGGCCGGAGGTTTTCGAGCCGCTGCCGCCGGTCACGCTGGCGTCGGACTGGGCGTTGGTCACTACCGAACTGCTGGTCGGGTTGCCGGAGTTGTTGAAGACGGTTTTCAGCGCATCGCCGGTGATGCCGTTGCCGTTGGTGCCCAGGCCGCTGAGGCTGGTCCAGGACTCTTTGAGCAGGCCGATGGAGTTCACGCTGTTGCTCGCCACGCCCAGGGTCGGCGCATCGGCCACCGGGGTGATGTCGATCTTCACGGTACCGGTGTTGCCCAGGGCCTGGCCGTCGGTTGGCTGGAACTTGATCTGCGCGTAGTCGGCCTGCTGGTTGCCCACGCCGCTGCCGTTGTAGCCGTCGACACCCGACTCGTTGGCATCCGGGGTGAAGCGCAGCTTGCCGGCGTCGATATCGGCCTTGCTGAAGGTCTGGTTGGTGGCCACGTCCTTCCAGGTCGAGCCATCGAGGTATTGCAGCTTACCGTCGCCCGGCAGCTGGGTGATTTTCACCCCGAGGCTGGCCGCGGGGCTGTCGACGTCGCTGACGCCGAAGGTGGCCCAGGTCAGGGTCAGGGCGGTGTCTTCGGTGCCGGTCACGGCGCCGCCGGTGGCCACTGGCGCGTCGTTCACCGCCACCACGTTGACCGTGGTGGTAGCCGTGTTGGAGTAATTGCTGCCATCGGTCACCGTCACGGTAATGGTCCGCGGCGTGGTGCTCGGGTCCTCACTGCTGTTGGTGAAGGTGATGTTCTTGATCTGCTGCATGTAGTCGGCCAGCGTCGCATTGCCGGACAGGGTCAGGGTGATGGTGCCCGCCTGGCTGTTGGCATTGATGGTGATGCCGTTGACGCTGTTGCCCAGGTTCAGCGCATCGCCCGGCTGACGATTGGTCAGCACGATGGTGGCGCCGGTCAGCATCGTGCTGTCCGGATCGGTGATGCTCAGGTCGGTGTCGGCGATCGACACGCCCGCGCCCGGGGTGTTTTCGGTGAAGGTCACCTTGTAGTCGGCCCCGGTGGCGCCGCTGGAGTTGTTGGCATCCAGGTCGAGGACCGGTGGCGCATCGTTGTCGATGATCGAGGTAGTGACGCTGCCGTTGGTGCCGCTGACCACCAGGTTCTCGAAGTTGCCGCCGGTGGCCGAGTCGATCTTGACCACGAAGTTTTCCGTGCTCTCGGTGATCTTGTCGTCGAGGGTGGCGACGTTGAAGCTGGCGCTGCTGGCGCCGGCCGGGATCTTCACGGTGTACACGCCGGTGAAGTCCGAGCCGTCGGCGGCGGTGCCGCTGTAGCTGATCTTCAGGGTGACCTCGGTTTGCGCCGGGCTGGTCAGGCTGACGGTGTAGGTCGCGGCCTGGCCTTCGGTGACCGAGGTGCTGCCGTTGATGCTCACAGTGGTCGTATTGATGGTGTCGGTGACGCTGGTCACGGCCGGCGTGGTGCTTGGCACCAGGTGCTCGAAGTTGCCGCCGGTGGTGCCGGCGATACTGGCGCTGACGTTGCCGGCGTCGATGTACACATCGTCGGTCGGCGCGGCCACGGTCACGCTGCCAGTGGTGGCGCCGGCCGCGATGTTGATCACCGCGCCGTTGCTCAGGGTCACGGTCATGGCCGTGCCGGCGGCGTTGGTCAGGGTCGCGGTGTAGAGGATCGAACCGCCTTCGGCCACGGTGCTGGTAGCGCTGAGCGACAGGTTGGTGGTGTCCGGGGTGTCGGTCACGGTGGTGTCGGCCGGCTTGCTGTCGACCGCCAGTTTTTCGTAGTTGCCGCCGGTGGCGTTGGTGATGGTGGTGCTCAGGGAGCTGCCGCCCGCCAGGGCATCGTTAGGGGCGACGAAGTTCACGGTACCGCTGCTGGCGCCGACCGGGATGGTGATGGTCTGGCCGTTGGACAGGGTGACCACGACTGGTGAGCCAGTCACCGGAGCGGTGACCGACGCGGTGTAAACCACGGTGCCGCCTTCGGCCACATTCGAGGTCGCGGTGAGGCTGACGGTCGAGGTGTCGATGGTGTCGGTGACGTTGGTCACAGCCGGTGTAGTGCTTGGTACCAGGTTCTCGAAGTTGCCGCCGGTGGCGGTCTGGATGGTCGCTTGCACGGTGCCGGCGTCTTTGTAGACGTCATCCGCAGGAGCGGCCACGGTCACGGTGCCCGTGGTGGCGCCGGCGGCGATGGTGATCACCGCACCGTTGGAGAGCGTTACGGTGACTGGAGTACCGGCAGCATTGGTCAGGGTCGCGGTGTAAACGATCGAGCCACCCTCGGCCACGGTGTTGGTGGCGCTGAGGGTCAGGGACGTGGTGTCCGGGGTGTCGGTAACCGAGGTGTCGGCCGGCTTGCTGTCGACCGCCAGTTTCTCGTAGTTGCCGCCCGTTGCACCGGTAATGCTGGTGCTCAGGGAGCTGCCGCCGACCAGTGCATCGTTTGGCGCAGTGAAGTTCACGGTACCGGAGGACTCACCCACCGGAATGGTGATGGTCTGGCCATTGGACAGGGTGACCACAACTGGCGAACCGGTGACCGGAGCGGTGACCGACGCGGTGTAAACCACGGTACCGCCTTCGGCCACATTCGAGGTCGCGGTGAGGCTGACGGTCGAAGTGTCGATGGTATCGGTAACGTTGGTCACAGCCGGTGCAGTGCTTGGTACCAGGTTCTCGAAGTTGCCGCCGGTGGCATCCTGGATGGTTGCTTCGACCTTGCCTGCATCCTTGTACACATCATCGGCAGGCGCCGCGACGGTCACGGAACCGGTAGTGGCGCCGGCGGCGATGGTAATGATCGCGCCATTGCTCAGGGTTACGGTCACTGGTGTACCAGCAGCGTTGGTCAGAGTGGCGGTATAAACAATCGAGCCGCCTTCGGCGACGGTGTCGGTTGCTGTCAGGCTGAGGGTAGTGGTGTCCGGGGTATCGGTAACCGAGGTGTCAGCAGGTTTGCTGTCGACATCCAGTTTTTCGTAGTTACCGCCAGTCGCGCCAGTGATGGTAGTGCTCAGGGAGCTACCGCCGGCCAGAGCGTCGTTCGGCGCTGTGAAGTTCACGGTGCCGGACGACTCACCCACCGGAATAGTGATGGTCTGGCCGTTGGACAGGGTGACCACAACCGGCGAGCCGGTTACTGGAGCTGTCACGGACGCGGTGTAGACCACAGTGCCGCCTTCAGCCACGGACGGAGTTGCCGTCAGGCTGACAGTCGAAGTGTCGATGGTGTCCGTCACATCGGTAACGGCTGGAGTAGTGCTCGGCACCAGGTTTTCGAAGTTGCCACCGGTGGCGGTCTGGATCGTGGCTTGCACGGTGCCGGCGTCTTTGTAGACGTCGTCCGCAGGAGCGGCCACGGTCACGGAGCCCGTGGTAGCGCCGGCCGCGATGGTGATTACCGCGCCATTCGACAAGGTCACGGTTACCGGAGTGCCAGCAGCGTTGGTCAGTGTCGCGGTGTAAACAATCGAGCCGCCTTCAGCGACGGTGTCGGTTGCTGTCAGGCTGAGCGTGGTGGTGTCCGGGGTATCGGTAACCGAGGTGTCAGCAGGTTTACTGTCGACATCAAGTTTTTCGTAGTTACCGCCAGTCGCGCCGGTGATGGTGGTGCTCAGGGAGCTGCCGCCAGCCAATGCGTCGTTCGGCGCTGTGAAGTTCACAGTGCCGGAAGACTCGCCGACCGGGATGGTGATGGTCTGACCGTTGGACAGAGTGACCACAACCGGCGAGCCGGTTACTGGAGCGGTGACCGATGCGGTGTAAACCACCGTGCCGCCTTCAGCCACGGACGGAGTTGCCGTCAGGCTGACAGTCGAAGTGTCGATGGTGTCAGTCACATCGGTAACGGCTGGAGTAGTGCTCGGCACCAGATTTTCGAAGTTGCCACCGGTGGCGGTCTGGATCGTGGCTTGCACGGTGCCGGCATCTTTGTAGACGTCGTCCGCAGGAGCGGCCACGGTCACGGAGCCCGTGGTAGCACCGGCCGCGATGGTGATTACGGCACCGTTGCTCAGGGTCACGGTCACCGGAGTACCGGCAGCGTTGGTCAGAGTGGCGGTATAAACAATCGAACCACCTTCAGCCACGGTGTCGGTCGCGCTGAGCGTCAGGTTAGTGGTGTCTGGTGTATCGGTAACCGAAGTGTCAGCCGGCTTGCTGTCGACATCGAGTTTTTCGTAGTTGCCACCGGTTGCACCGGTAATGGTGGTGCTCAGGGAGCTGCCGCCAGCCAGGGCATCGTTCGGAGCCGTGAAATTCACAGTACCGGACGATTCACCCACCGGAATGGTAATGGTCTGTCCGTTGGACAGGGTGACCACAACCGGCGAGCCGGTTACTGGCGCGGTCACGGACGCGGTGTAGACCACGGTGCCACCTTCTGCCACGGACGGAGTAGCGGTCAGGCTGACGGTCGAGGTATCGATAGTGTCAGTGACGTCGGTCACTGCCGGCGTGGTGCTTGGTACCAGGTTTTCAAAATTGCCGCCGGTGGCGTTCTGGATGGTCGCTTCGACCTTGCCGGCATCCTTGTATACATCGTCAGTTGGCGCTGCGACGGTGACGGAACCGGTAGTGGCGCCAGCGGCGATGGTAATCACCGCGCCGTTGCTCAGGGTCACGGTAACCGGAGTGCCGGCGGCGTTGGTCAGGGTGGCGGTGTAAACAATCGAGCCACCTTCAGCGACGGTATCGGTCGCAGTCAGGCTGAGGGTAGTGGTATCCGGAGTATCGGTGACCGAGGTGTCAGCAGGTGTGCTATCCACATCGAGTTTTTCGTAGTTACCGCCAGTCGCACCGGTGATAGTGGTGCTCAGAGAGCTACCACCCGCCAGGGCATCGTTTGGAGCCGTGAAATTCACAGTGCCGGACGACTCACCCACGGGGATGGTAATGGTCTGGCCGTTGGACAGAGTGACCACAACAGGCGAACCAGTTACCGGAGCCGTTACGGACGCGGTGTAAACCACAACACCGCCCTCAGCGACGCTAGGAGTAGCGGTCAAGGAAACAGTGCTGGTGTTGATGGTGTCGGTCACGTCGGTGACAGCCGGTGTGGTGTTCGGCACCAGGTTCTCGAAGTTACCGCCTACGGCGTCTTTGATGCTGACCTCAACTTTGCCGGCATCCTTGTACACATCATCAGATGGAGCAGCGACGGTGACGGAGCCCGTGGTTGCACCGGCAGCAATGGTGATCACTGCGCCGTTCGACAGGGTCACGGTCACTGGAGTACCAGCGGCATTGGTCAGAGTGGCGGTGTAAACAATCGAACCACCTTCGGCCACGGTGTCGGTCGCGCTGAGCGTCAGATTGGTGGTGTCTGGCGTATCGGTAACCGAGGTGTCAGCTGGTTTGCTATCAACATCCAGCTTCTCGTAGTTGCCGCCGGTGGCTTCCTTGATGGTGGTGCTCAAGGAGCCACCGCCCGCCAGGGCGTCGTTAGGCGCCACGAAATTCACAGTACCGCTGCTGGAGCCGACTGGGATGGTGATGGTCTGGCCATTCGACAGGGTCACCACGACCGGCGAACCGGTCACTGGAGCGGTCACCGACGCGGTGTAAACCACGGTGCCGCCCTCGGCGACGCTAGGAGTCGCGGTCAGGCTGACGGTCGAGGTATCGATGGTGTCGGTGACGTCAGTCACAGCCGGCGTGGTGCTTGGCACCAGGTTTTCAAAGTTGCCGCCAGCGGCATCCTTGATAGTGACTTCAACCTTGCCGGCGTCTTTGTAGACGTCATCGGCCGGTGCGGCCACAGTCACGGAGCCCGTGGTGGCGCCAGCGGCGATGGTAATCACCGCGCCGTTCGACAAGGTCACGGTTACCGGCGTGCCCGCAGCGTTGGTCAGAGTGGCGGTATAAACAATCGAGCCACCTTCAGCCACGGTATCGGTCGCAGTCAGGCTGAGGGTGGTGGTATCTGGAGTATCGGTGACCGAGGTATCAGCCGGCTTGCTATCCACATCCAGTTTTTCGTAGTTGCCACCCGTTGCGCCGGTGATGGTGGTGCTCAGGGAGCTGCCGCCTGCCAGAGCGTCATTCGGTGCAGTGAAGTTCACAGTGCCGGAAGATTCGCCCACTGGAATAGTGATGGTCTGGCCGTTGGACAGGGTTACCACAACAGGCGAGCCAGTAACCGGTGCGGTCACGGAGGCGGTGTAAACCACGGTGCCGCCTTCGGCCACGGACGGAGTAGCGGTCAGCGAAACAGTCGAAGTGTCGATGGTATCGGTGACATCGGTCACCGCTGGAGTAGTACTTGGAACCAGGTTTTCGAAGTTGCCGCCGGTAGCATCCTTGATGCTGACTTCAACCTTGCCGGCGTCTTTGTAGACGTCATCAGCAGGCGCCGCGACGGTGACGGAACCGGTAGTGGCGCCTGCAGCGATAGTGATCACTGCGCCGTTGCTCAAGGTGACCGTCACAGGTGTGCCGGCTGTATTGGTCAGGGTCGCGGTATAAACGATCGAGCCGCCTTCTGCCACGGTGTCTGTCGCACTGAGGGTCAGATCGGTGGTGTCCGGAGTATCGGTAACCGAGGTCTCGGCAGGCTTGCCGTCGACGTCCAGTTTCTCGTAATTACCGCCGGTTGCGCCGGTAATGGTGGTGCTCAGGGAGCTGCCGCCGGCCAGGGCATCGTTTGGTGCGGTGAAGTTCACGGTACCGGACGATTCACCGACCGGGATGGTGATGGTCTGACCGTTGGACAAGGTGACGACGACCGGAGAACCAGTAACCGGCGCAGTCACGGACGCGGTGTAGACCACGGTGCCGCCTTCAGCCACAGACGGAGTAGCGGTCAGCGAAACAGTCGAAGTGTCGATGGTATCGGTGACATCGGTCACCGCTGGCGTGGTGCTCGGCACCAGGTTTTCGAAGTTGCCACCGGTGGCGTCCTGGATGGTCGCTTCGACCTTGCCAGCGTCCTTGTACACATCGTCAGCTGGCGCCGCGACAGTGACGGAGCCTGTGGTCGCACCGGCGGCGATGGTGATCACCGCTCCGTTCGACAGGGTCACGGTCACTGGCGTGCCGGCCGCATTGGTCAGGGTTGCGGTGTAAACAATCGAGCCGCCTTCAGCGACAGTGTCGGTCGCTGTCAGGCTGAGGGTGGTGGTGTCCGGGGTGTCGGTAACCGATGTCTCGGCAGGTTTGCTGTCGACATCGAGTTTTTCGTAGTTACCGCCCGTTGCGCCGGTGATGGTGGTGCTCAGGGAGCTGCCGCCAGCCAGCGCATCGTTTGGCGCGGTGAAGTTTACGGTGCCCGACGACTCGCCGACCGGGATGGTGATGGTCTGACCGTTAGACAGGGTGACGACGACCGGAGAACCAGTAACCGGCGCAGTCACGGACGCGGTGTAAACAACAACACCGCCTTCAGCCACAGACGGAGTAGCGGTCAGCGAAACGGTGCTGGTGTCGATGGTATCGGTGACATCGGTTACCGCTGGAGTAGTGCTCGGCACCAGGTTCTCGAAGTTGCCACCGGTGGCGTCCTGGATGGTCGCTTCGACCTTGCCGGCATCCTTGTACACATCGTCAGCTGGCGCCGCGACGGTGACGGAGCCTGTGGTCGCACCGGCGGCGATAGTGATCACCGCACCGTTGCTCAGAGTTACGGTGACCGGCGTACCGGCAGCATTGGTCAGGGTCGCGGTGTAAACGATCGAACCGCCTTCGGCCACGGTATCGGTCGCAGTCAGGCTGAGGGTGGTGGTATCCGGAGTATCGGTGACCGATGTCTCGGCAGGTTTGCTGTCGACATCGAGTTTTTCGTAGTTACCGCCCGTTGCACCGGTAATGGTAGTGCTCAGGGAGCTACCGCCAGCCAGCGCGTCGTTTGGTGCGGTGAAGTTCACGGTGCCGGAAGACTCGCCCACCGGAATGGTGATGGTCTGACCGTTGGACAGAGTGACGACTACCGGGGAGCCGGTTACTGGAGCGGTGACCGATGCGGTGTAAACCACAACACCACCCTCAGCGACGCTAGGTGTAGCGGTCAGGCTGACGGTCGAGGTGTCAATGGTGTCGGTCACGTCGGTGACGGCAGGCGTGGTGCTTGGCACCAGGTTCTCGAAGTTGCCGCCCGCGGCATCCTTGATACTGACTTCAACCTTGCCAGCATCCTTGTACACATCGTCAGCCGGGGCTGCGACGGTCACGGAGCCGGTGGTGGCGCCGGCGGCGATGGTGATCACGGCGCCGTTGCTCAAGGTCACGGTCACCGGCGTGCCGGCGGCGTTGGTCAGGGTCGCGGTATAAACAATGGACCCACCTTCGGCCACGGTATCGGTCGCAGTCAGGCTGAGGGTGGTGGTATCCGGAGTATCGATGACCGAGGTGTCGGCAGGCTTGCTGTCGACATCGAGTTTTTCATAGTTGCCGCCAGTAGCGCCGGTGATGGTGGTGCTCAGGGAGCTGCCGCCCGCCAGCGGGCTGTTCGGGGCAACAAAGTTTACCGACCCACTGCTTTCGCCAACCGGGATGGTGATGGTCTGGCCGTTCGACAGGGTTACGACTACAGGCGAGCCGGTCACTGGAGCGGTTACCGACGCGGTGTAGACCACGGTTTCGCCTTCGGCGACGGTCGCGGTTGCGGTCAGGCTGACGGTCGAGGTGTCGATGGTATCGGTCACGTCGGTGACGGCAGGCGTGGTGCTTGGCACCAGGTTTTCAAAGTTGCCGCCAGTGGCGTCCTGGATGGTCGCTTCGACCTTGCCTGCGTCCTTGTACACATCGTCAGCAGGCGCTGCGACGGTGACAGAGCCCGTGGTGGCACCGGCGGCAATGTTGATTACGGCACCGTTCGACAGAGTCACGGTTACCGGCGTGCCGGCGGCATTGGTCAGGGTCGCGGTGTAAACGATCGAACCGCCTTCAGCGACTGTGTCAGTCGCAGTCAGGCTGAGGGTGGTGGTATCTGGCGTATCGGTGACCGAGGTATCAGCCGGTTTGCTATCAACGTCCAGCTTCTCGTAGTTGCCACCGGTTGCACCGGTGATGGTGGTGCTCAGGGAGCTACCGCCAGCCAGGGCATCGTTTGGTGCCGTGAAGTTCACGGTAGCGGACGACTCGCCCACTGGAATGGTGATGGTCTGGCCATTCGACAGGGTTACGACTACAGGCGAGCCAGTCACTGGCGCGGTCACGGACGCGGTGTAAACCACGGTGCCGCCTTCGGCTACGGACGGAGTCGCGGTCAGGCTGACGGTCGACGTATCAATGGTGTCAGTGACATCAGTCACAGCTGGGGTAGTGCTCGGAACGAGGTTCTCGAAGTTACCGCCAGCAGTCTCTTTGATAGTGACTTCGACTTTACCGGCATCTTTGTAAACGTCATCCGCAGGGGCGGCGACGGTGACAGAGCCGGTGGTGGCGCCTGCTGCGATGGTGATGATCGCGCCGTTCGACAGGGTCACGGTTACTGGCGTGCCGGCGGCATTGGTCAGGGTCGCGGTGTAAACAATCGAACCGCCTTCAGCGACAGTGTCGGTCGCTGTCAGGCTGAGGGTGGTGGTGTCCGGAGTGTCAGTAACCGAGGTATCAGCCGGCTTGCTATCAACGTCCAGCTTCTCGTAGTTGCCACCGGTGGCGCCCGTGATGGTGGTGCTCAGAGAACTGCCACCCGCCAATGCATCGTTCGGTGCGGTGAAGTTCACAGTGCCGGAGGATTCACCTACCGGAATGGTGATGGTTTGTCCGTTGGACAGGGTCACGACTACAGGCGAGCCAGTAACCGGCGCGGTCACGGAGGCGGTGTAAACGACCACTCCACCCTCAGCGACGCTAGGTGTAGCGGTCAGGCTGACGGTCGATGTATCGATGGTGTCAGTCACGTCGGTGACCGCAGGCGTGGTGCTCGGAACCAGGTTCTCGAAGTTGCCGCCAGCGGCATCCTTGATGGTGACTTCAACCTTGCCAGCGTCCTTGTACACATCGTCGGCAGGCGCTGCGACGGTGACGGAGCCGGTAGTAGCACCGGCAGCAATAGTAATTACGGCGCCGTTGCTCAAGGTTACGGTCACAGGTGTGCCCGCAGCGTTGGTCAAGGTGGCCGTATAAACGATCGAACCACCTTCGGCGACAGTATCAGTCGCTGTCAGGCTCAGAGTGGTGGTGTCTGGAGTATCGGTGACCGAGGTATCGGCCGGCTTGCTGTCGACATCGAGTTTTTCGTAGTTGCCACCGGTAGCACCAGTGATGGTCGTGCTCAGCGAACTGCCGCCTGCCAAGGCGTCATTTGGCGCCGTGAAGTTCACTGTGCCGGACGACTCACCCACAGGAATGGTGATGGTCTGGCCGTTGGACAGGGTCACTACAACCGGAGAGCCAGTCACTGGAGCGGTCACGGACGCGGTGTAAACCACGGTGCCGCCTTCGGCCACGGACGGAGTAGCGGTCAGGCTGACGGTCGAGGTATCGATAGTGTCAGTGACATCAGTTACGGCAGGGGTAGTACTCGGAACCAGGTTCTCGAAGTTACCGCCAGCAGTTTCTTTGATGCTGACTTCGACTTTGCCAGCGTCTTTGTACACATCGTCAGCCGGAGCTGCGACGGTCACGGAGCCTGTGGTGGCGCCGGCAGCAATGGTGATCACCGCGCCGTTCGACAGGGTCACGGTTACTGGCGTGCCCGCGGCATTGGTTAGAGTGGCGGTGTAAACGATCGAACCGCCTTCAGCGACAGTGTCAGTCGCTGTCAGGCTGAGGGTGGTGGTGTCCGGAGTGTCAGTAACCGAGGTATCAGCCGGCTTGCTATCAACATCCAGCTTCTCGTAGTTGCCGCCAGTCGCACCAGTGATGGTCGTGCTCAGGGAGCTACCGCCGGCCAGAGCGTCGTTCGGCGCGGTGAAGTTCACAGTGCCGGACGACTCACCTACAGGGATGGTGATGGTCTGGCCGTTGGACAGGGTCACTACAACCGGAGAGCCGGTCACTGGGGCGGTCACGGACGCGGTGTAAACCAGAGTGCCGCCTTCAGCTACAGACGGAGTAGCGGTCAGCGAAACAGTCGAGGTGTCGATGGTATCGGTGACGTCGGTAACGGCTGGGGTAGTGCTTGGAACCAGGTTCTCGAAGTTGCCGCCAGCAGTCTCTTTGATGCTGACTTCGACTTTGCCTGCGTCTTTGTAGACGTCATCCGCAGGCGCAGCGACGGTGACGGAGCCGGTAGTAGCACCGGCAGCAATAGTAATTACGGCGCCGTTGCTCAAGGTCACGGTCACAGGTGTGCCCGCGGCGTTGGTCAAGGTAGCCGTATATACGATCGAACCACCCTCGGCGACGGTATCAGTCGCTGTCAGGCTCAGGTTAGTGGTATCCGGAGTATCGGTAACCGAGGTATCCGCTGGCTTGCCGTCGACATCGAGCTTCTCGTAGTTGCCGCCAGTCGCACCGGTGATGGTGGTGCTCAGGGAACTACCACCTGCCAGAGCATCGTTTGGTGCCGTGAAGTTCACAGTAGCGGACGATTCGCCCACCGGAATGGTGATGGTCTGTCCGTTGGACAGGGTTACCACAACCGGTGAGCCAGTCACTGGAGCGGTCACGGACGCGGTGTAAACCACAGTGCCGCCTTCTGCCACGGACGGAGTAGCGGTCAGCGAAACTGTGCTGGTGTCGATAGTGTCGGTGACATCAGTCACAGCAGGCGTGGTGCTCGGAACCAGGTTCTCGAAGTTACCGCCAGCAGTCTCTTTGATGCTGACTTCGACTTTACCGGCATCTTTGTAAACGTCATCCGCAGGGGCGGCGACGGTCACGGAGCCAGTAGTAGCACCGGCAGCGATAGTGATCACCGCACCGTTCGACAGGGTTACGGTCACCGGCGTGCCAGCCGCGTTGGTCAGGGTGGCGGTGTAAACAATGGACCCACCTTCGGCCACGGTGTCGGTCGCGCTGAGCGTCAGATTGGTGGTGTCTGGCGTATCGGTAACCGAGGTGTCAGCTGGTTTGCTATCCACATCAAGTTTTTCATAGTTACCGCCAGTTGCGCCGGTAATGGTCGCGCTCAGGGAGCTACCGCCTGCCAGGGCGTCGTTCGGCGCAGTGAAGTTCACGGTAGCGGAGGATTCACCTACCGGGATGGTAATGGTCTGGCCATTCGACAGAGTGACCACGACTGGCGAACCAGTAACCGGTGCGGTGACGGAGGCGGTGTAAACCACGGTACCGCCTTCAGCGACGCTAGGTGTAGCGGTCAGGCTGACGGTCGAAGTATCGATGGTGTCAGTCACGTCGGTGACCGCAGGCGTGGTGCTCGGAACCAAGTTCTCGAAATTACCGCCAGCGGTCTCTTTGATGCTGACTTCGACTTTGCCAGCGTCTTTGTACACATCGTCAGCCGGGGCGGCGACAGTCACGGAGCCGGTGGTGGCGCCCGCAGCGATAGTGATCACTGCACCGTTCGACAGAGTCACGGTCACTGGCGTACCAGCGGCATTGGTCAGTGTCGCGGTGTAAACGATCGAACCGCCTTCAGCGACGGTATCGGTCGCTGTCAGGCTCAGATTGGTGGTGTCCGGAGTATCGGTAACCGAGGTCTCGGCAGGCTTGCCGTCGACGTCCAGCTTCTCGTAGTTGCCGCCAGTCGCACCGGTAATGGTCGCGCTCAGGGAACTGCCGCCAGCGAGGGCATCGTTAGGTGCCGTGATATTGACGGTGCCGGAAGACTCTCCGACCGGAATGGTGATGGTCTGGCCGTTGGACAGGGTCACCACAACAGGCGAGCCAGTCACTGGAGCGGTCACCGACGCTGTGTAAACCACGGTGCCGCCTTCAGCCACAGACGGAGTAGCGGTCAGGCTGACGGTCGAGGTATCGATGGTGTCGGTGATGTCCGTCACCGCCGGCGTGGTGCTTGGCACCAGGTTCTCGAAGTTGCCGCCAGTGGCGTCCTGGATGGTCGCTTCGACCTTGCCGGCGTCCTTGTAGACGTCGTCGGCAGGCGCGGCAACGCTCACCGAACCGGTGGTCGCGCCAGCAGCGATGGTGATCACCGCGCCGTTGCTCAGGGTCACGGTGACCGGTGTGCCGGCCGGGTTGGTCAGGGTGGCGGTGTAGACGATCGAGCCGCCTTCGGCGACCGAGCCGCTGGCCGACAGGCTCAGGCCGGTGTCGTCCACCGAGTCGGTGATGACGGTTTGCGCCGGCGTGGTGTCGGGCGTCAGTTGTTCGAAGTTGCCGCCAGTGGCGCCGGTAATGCTGGTGCTGACCGTGCTGCCATTGTTGTAGACATCATTGGCCGGGGTATCGACCACCACAGTGCCAACGGTTTTGCCGGCCTCGATAACGATGGTCGAGCCGTTGGACAGGGTCACGGTAACCGGGGTCTGCGCCGGGTTGGTCAGGGTCGCGGTGTAGGTGATCTGGCCGCCTTCCACGACGGTGCCGGTAGCGGTCAGGCTCAGGCCGGTGTTGTCCACCGAATCGGTCACGGTGGTCTGTGCCGGCGTGGTGCTTGGTACCAGGTTCTCGAAGTTGCCGCCGGTGGCGCCGGTAATGCTGGTGCTGACCGTGCTGCCATTGTTGTAGACGTCATTGGCCGGGGTATCGACCACGACGGTACCGGTGGTTTTACCGGCGTCGATGGTGATGGTCGAACCGTTGGACAGGGTCACGGTAACCGGAGTCTGCGCCGGGTTGGTCAGGGTCGCGGTGTAGGTGATCTGGCCGCCTTCGACGACGGTGCCGGTGGCCGACAGGGTCAGGCCGGTGGCGTCCGGCGAGTCGGTGATGGTGGTCACCGCCGGCGTGGTGTTTGGCACCAGGTTCTCGAAGTTGCCGCCGGTGGTGCCGGTAATGCTGGTGCTGACCGTGCTGCCGTTGTTGTAGACGTCGTTGGCCGGGGTATCGACTACCACGGTGCCGACGGTCCGGCCGGCTTCGATGGTGATGATCGAGCCATTGGACAGGGTCACGGTGACCGGGGTCTGGGCCGGGTTGGTCAGAGTCGCGGTATAGGTGATCTGGCCACCTTCGACGACGGTGCCGTTGGCGGTCAGGGTCAGGCCGGTGGTGTCCGGCGAGTCGGTGATGGTGGTCACTGCCGGTGTCGGGTTCGGTACCAGGTTCTCGAAGTTGCCGCCGGTAGCGCCGGTAATGCTGGTGCTGACGGTGCTGCCATTGTTGTAGACATCGTTCGGCGGGGTGTCGACCACCACGGTGCCGACGGTCTGGCCGGCGTCGATGGTGATGGTCGAGCCATTGGACAAGGTCACGGTGACCGGGGTCTGCGCCGGGTTGGTCAGAGTCGCGGTATAGGTGATCTGGCCACCCTCGGTCACGCTGGCGCCCGCGGTCAGGGTCACGGTGGTGGTGTCCAGGGTGTCGGTGACCTGGGTGACGGCTGGCGTCGGGTCGACGGTCACCACCAGGCCACCGCCGCCGGTGGTACCGGTGACGCCCACGCTGATCTGTTTCGGGTCGTTGTAGACGGTGTCGTTCGGCGCCATCGGGACGTTGATGGTGCCGGTCAGTTGCCCGGCCGGAATCACGATCACCGAGCCGTTGGACAGGGTGATGGTCAGGCCGGTCAGCGGCGCCTGGGTCAGCGTGGCGGTGTACACCAGCACGCCGCCGGCTTCGGTAATGGTCGGGGTTGCGCTCAGGGTCAGGGTCGAGTCGCGCAGGATCTCGGTGGTAGTGCTGTTGTCATCAGTGGTCAGCGCGCCGGTGGTGTCTTGCGCTGCGGTGCCCGCCGCGCCGAGGCCGGCGGTCGGGAAGCCGATGGTCGGGTCGACCCGGCCCGCCGTGGCGTCGAGCATTACGAAGCTGTGGCCGCCACCGGCAGCGCCGGTACCCGCGGCGGTCGGGCCGGCTGCGGTGGCTTCCAGCTCAGTGGTCGGGTCCGCGCCGGCGACGATTGCCTGCTGCAGCTCAGCGACCGACGGCGCGGCTTGCTCGGCAGCCTCGGCCAGGTCGGTGCTGGAGTCCGGAGCGCTGCCGCTCCATTGGGTCTCGCGGCCCAGGTCCAGGGTCCGGCCATCGGCCAGTTCCAGGCTGACGGCGCCCGCCAGGCCGGTATCGACCTGGTCGCCTACGTACAGGCGATCACCCTCAACGAGTACGCGGCGAACCCCTTCAGGGGATACGACGAAAACTTGGCCAACAATGCTTTTGACGGTAGCAACAACACTGCTCATTGAGGATTCTCCGGGGGGTACCGTTCAGTAGACTTCCATGTTCCTGACGGGCATGCGCCGACGCAGTCTGGACGTTCTTCAGAGTGTAGAAACACGTGATTTTGACGCGAATACTTGTCAATAAATTGGCTATATTTTTTTGCTATTAACCATATGCCAAACTATTGACCTTCTGAGTGTCATCCTAAACAATCGTCAAGGTAATGTCACATTGATATTCATGCGGCGACCTGTCTAAAAGTGTGTGACCCAGTTCAAGGTTTGAACTTTCCGATATACGGTCATTCCGGTTGCCATCATCCGATGCAGCACCTCGTTTTGCTGTGATTTGGGACAAGAAGTCCTGGGAACCCCTCTATGCGTCCGCAGTTGTTCAAAGCCTTACCCTTCGTACTCGCCGCCAGTTTTGCCCAAGCACAAACCCTGCCTGAAGCCATGCAGAAAGCCCTGGATGTCCATCCGGAAATCCAGGCCGCGGTGAACAGCCGCCTGGCGGCCGACTACCAGCTCAAAGCGGCCAAGGGCGGCTATTTGCCGCGGGTCGATTTGCTGGGCGGCTACGGCCGTGAAGGCACCGACAGCCCGACCACCCGTGCAGGATCGAGCAATCACTGGGAGACGCTGAACCGCAGCGAGTCAAGTTTGCGTCTCCAACAAATGGTTTTTGACGGTTTTGCCACCTCCAGTGAGGTAGGGCGTCAACAAGCCACCGTCAATTCCCGGGCATACTCGTTGCTGGGCACTTCCGAGCGCACCGCGCTGACCGTGGCCCAGGTGTACCTGGATGTACTGACCCGTCGCGAGTTCGTGCGCCTGGCCGAAGACAACATGCGCAATCACGAGCGCATCTACGATCAGATCCAACTGCGCACCCAGCGCGGCGTCGGCAGCCGCGCCGACCTCGACCAGGCGGAAGCGCGCATGGCCCAGGCGCGCAACAACCTGATCACCGAGCAGACCAACCTGGCCGATGCCCAGACCAACTACCTCAGCGCCGTCGGCCAGATGCCGGACCAGCTGGAGCGCCCGGCCGGTTTCATGGCCCTGCTGCCGGCCACCCTCGACGAAGCCCAGCGCCAGATGCTGGAAAACAGCCCGATCCTGCGTTCGGCCGAGTCCGACATCGTCGCCGCCGAGAAGCAGTACGAAGCCGCCAAGTCGACCTTCTACCCGCGCTTCGATGCCGAGCTTGGGCGTACCGCCGACAACAACCTGGACGGGATCAACGGCCACAACAACGAATGGCAGGCCATGCTGCGCATGCGCTTCAACCTGTTCGCCGGCGGCAGCAACAAGGCCGACCTGGAATCCAAGGCCTATCAGTCCAACCAGGCGCTGGATATTCGTAACAACGCCCTGCGTGTTCTGAATGAAGAGCTAGGCTTGGCGTGGAACGCCTTGAACAACGCCAATGCGCAAGTGCCGATCGCCCAGCAATATGTCGATCGCAGCGCCAGCGTGCGTGAGGCGTACCAGAAGCAATTCAGTCTGGGCGAGCGCACGTTGCTCGACTTGCTCGATAGCGAGAATGAACTGTTCACCGCCTCGCGTCGTTTGGCGGAAATCAAGAACATTCAGTTATTTACTCAGTATCGAATCAAGGCGACCATGGGCGAATTGCTCAAGAGCCAGGGAGTGGTCGCCCCCATGGCTTCCGTCGTACAGAACGATGTGAAGCCCAAGGTCCAACTGCCTGGGATGAATTGAGTACATTTCATCCAATAGACAGTTAAAGAGTGCCGAGCGTGGAATCAGAAGTCAGTCGAGTGCAACTTAGCCATGATCCACGCGGCATGCATGACGACCCGCTGCTGGATGCCCTGCTAACCCTGTGCTCCTTGCACCAGAAGCCGGCCAGCGCGGCGATGTTGACCACTGGCTTGCCGTTGCCGTCCCAACGCCTGAGCGCCGAGCTGCTGCCGCGCGCTGCCGCTCGCGCCGGCCTGCAGGGGCGTTTGCTGCGGCGCAAGCTGGAGCAGATTCCCGCCATTGCCATGCCGGCCATGCTGTTGCTCAAGGACGGCCGCAGCGCCGTCCTGCTCGGCTGGCAGGGCGAAGACCGGGCGCGCCTGCTGCTCAGTGAGAGCGACGGCGGCGAGGTCAGCGTCAGTCGCCAGATGCTGGCCGACGATTACAGCGGGCAAGTGTTCTTCGCCCAGCCGCAACACAAATTCGACGTGAACCATGGCTCGCTGATTCCCCGTGCCCGCTCCTGGTTCCGCGACACCTTGAAGCGTTCGCGCTGGCTGTACGCCGACGCCATCGCCGCCAGTCTGCTGATCAACGTCATCGCCATGGCCGCGCCGCTGTTCGTGATGAACGTCTACGACCGCGTGGTCCCCAACCAGGCCGCCGCCACCCTGTGGGTGCTGGCCATCGGCATCACCGGCGCCTACCTGTTCGACCTGATCCTCAAGAGCCTGCGCAGCCTGTGCCTGGACCTGGCCGGCAAGAAGACCGACCTGATCATCTCGGCCACGCTGTTCGAGCGCATCGTCGGCATGGCCATGAAGTACCGGCCGGCGCGGGTCGGCAGCTTTGCCCAGAACATCCACGAGTTCCAGAGCCTGCGCGACTTCCTCGCCTCGCTGACCCTCACCAGCCTGATCGACCTGCCGTTCACCCTGCTGATCTTCCTGGTGATCGCCATCCTCGGCGGGCACCTGGTGTGGATTCCGGTGCTGGCCTTCCCGATTGCCCTGGGTATCGGCTACGCCCTGCAGAAACCGCTGATCGCCACCATGGAAAAAACCATGGCCCTGGGCGCCGAGCGCCAGTCGAGCCTGATCGAAACCCTGGCCGGGCTGGATGCGGTGAAGGTCAACAACGCCGAAAGCGAACGCCAGTACCAGTGGGAGCAGACCATCGGCACCCTGGGCCGTCTCGAGCTGCGGGTGAAGATGCTTTCCAGCCTGGCGATGAACATCACCCTGCTGATCCAGCAGTTGGCCGGGGTGATCATGATCGTCTTCGGCGTGTACCAGATCATCGACGGCAACCTCAGTATGGGCGGGCTGATCGCCTGCTACATGCTCAGCGGCCGCGCCCTCAGCCCGCTGGCCTCGTTGTCTGGCCTGCTGACCCGCTACCAGCAGGCGCGGGTGACCATGACCTCGGTCGACCAGATGATGGAGCTGCCCCAGGAGCGCAACTTCGACGAGCGCCCCCTGAGCCGCAACGTGCTGCAGGGCGCCATCGAATGCCGGCAGCTGAATTTCACCTACCCGGGGCAGCAGAACCCGGCGCTGAAGAACATCAACCTGGTGGTCAAGCCGGGCGAGAAGATCGGCATCATCGGCCGCAGCGGCTCGGGCAAGAGTTCCCTGGCCAAGCTGCTGGTGGGCCTGTATGCCCCGGACTCCGGCGCCTTGCTGGTGGACGGCGTGGACATCCGGCAGATCGACGTCAGCGAATTGCGCCACAACATCGGTTATGTGGCCCAGGACATCCAGCTGCTGGCCGGCACCCTGCGCGACAACCTGACCTCCGGCGCCCGTTACGTCGAAGACGAACTGGTGCTGCAGGCCGCCGAACTGGCCGGCGTCCACGAGTTCGCCCGGCTGCACCCGCAGGGCTACGAGCTGCAGGTCGGCGAGCGTGGGCAGAACCTCTCCGGCGGCCAGCGGCAGAACGTCGCCCTGGCCCGGGCCCTGCTGCTCAACCCACCCATTCTGCTGCTCGACGAACCGACCAGCGCCATGGACAACACTGGTGAAGAACGCTTGAAACAACGCCTGCAAGCCGTGGTGGAAGCCAAGACCGTGGTGCTGGTCACCCACCGTGCCTCGCTGCTGTCGCTGGTGGATCGCCTGCTGGTGATCGACCGCGGGCAGATCCTTGCCGATGGACCGAAAGCGGTCGTGATGGAAGCGTTGAAGAAGGGGCAGATCAGTGTTGCTTAAGTCCGGTTTCAAAGACTCGATCCTGCGCTACTTCAAAGGCACCGAATCGCTGCACGACCAACCCCTGCCGGAGGTCAACAAGGCGCTGATCGAGGATGCGCCGCGGGTTATCCGCCTGACCATCTGGGGCATCATCGGTTTCTTCCTGTTCCTGCTGCTGTGGGCCAACTTCGCGGTGATCGACGAAGTGACCAAGGGCGAGGGCAAGGCGATTCCGTCGTCCAAGGTGCAGAAAATCCAGAACCTGGAAGGCGGTATCGTCTCCGAACTGTTCGTCAAGGAAGGGCAGATAGTCGAGGCCGGCGCGCCGCTGATCCGCCTGGACGACACGCGCTTCAAGTCCAACGTCGGCGAGACCGAGGCCGACCGTCTTTCGATGTTGCTGCGGGTCGAGCGCCTGAGCGCGGAGATCGACAACCGCGAGCTGAACTTCCCGGCCGATGCCCTGGAGGCCGCGCCCGGCCAGGCCGCCAGCGAAAAATCCCTGTATGAAAGCCGTCGCCAGCAATTGCACGATGAAGTCGGCGGCCTGCAGGAACAACTGATCCAGAAGCAGCAGGAACTGCGCGAGTTCACCTCCAAGCAGGCGCAGTACCGCCAGCAACTGGGCCTGCAACGCCAGGAAATCGCCATGTCCGAGCCGCTGGTGGCCCAGGGCGCGGTGTCGCCGGTGGAAGTGCTGCGGCTCAAGCGCGCCGAAGTCGAGACCCGCGGGCAACTGGACGCCACCACCCTGGCGATCCCCCGTGCCGAGTCGGCGATCAAGGAAGTCCAGCGCAAGATCGACGAAACCCGCGGCAAATTCCGCAGCGAAGCCCTGACCCAGCTCAACGAGGCCCGCACCGAACTGAACAAGGCCAGCGCCACCGGCAAGGCCCTGGAAGACCGGGTCAGCCGGACCCTGGTCACCTCGCCGGTGCGCGGTATCGTCAAGCAGCTGATGGTCAACACCATCGGCGGCGTGATCCAGCCGGGCAGCGACATGGTGGAGATCGTGCCGCTGGACGACACCCTGCTGGTGGAAGCGAAGATCCGTCCGCAGGACATCGCCTTCCTGCACCCGGGGCAGGAAGCCGTGGTCAAGTTCACCGCCTATGACTACACCATCTATGGCGGCCTGAAGGCCAAGCTGGAACAGATCGGCGCCGACACCATCACCGACGAAGACAAGAAGACCACCTACTACGTGATCAAGCTGCGCACCGATCGCAGCCACCTGGGCACCGATGAGAAGCCGTTGCTGATCATCCCCGGCATGGTCGCTTCGGTGGACATCATCACCGGCAAGAAAAGCGTGCTCAGCTACCTGCTCAAGCCGATCATCCGCGCCCGCGCCGAGGCGCTGCACGAGCGTTGAGGCTGTAGCCAGGCTGCGTCGACCCTGAGGCGGACGCATCGCAGTGGTTGCAGCGGTGATTCTTAAATCCTATCGCGAGCAAGCTTCGCTCCTACAGAAGCCAACACGGCCNTTGTAGGAGCGAAGCTTGCTCGCGATAGCGCCCGTCCATTCACCGCCATTCCCCCGCCCGAATCGCCATATCGTTATTCGCTAACGGTATTTAAAATTAAGTTCTTATATCTATAAAGTCGACTCCCTGCGTACCTGCCGACCAATCGGCGCGCCGCACGAAATGAACCAACACGGGACCTCCGTGAGTTTCTGATCGACGCGCGCGCCACCGGGCGTGCTCTGCGTGGGAGTGATTTATGTCCGTACTGCCTCCAAGTGCCGCGCCCATCGCCGCACAAGCTTTTGCTATCCGCCCGTTCAGCGGCGCCGTCGGTGCCGAGATCGTCGGCCTGGACCTGGCCAAGCCGGTCAACGACCAGGATTTCGCCCGTATCCACCGCGCGCACCTGGATCATCACGTCGTGGTGTTCCGCGACCAGCGCATCAGCCCCGAACAACAGATCGCCTTCAGCCGCCGGTTCGGCGTGCTGCAGATCCACGTGCTCAAGCAGTTCCTGCTGGCCGGGCACCCGGAAATCCTCATCGTTTCCAACATCATCGAGAACGGCCAGTCCATCGGCCTAGGGGACGCCGGCAAGTTCTGGCACTCCGATCTCTCCTACAAGGAACTGCCGAGCCTGGGCTCGATGCTGCACGCCCAGGAGCTGCCGTCCGAGGGCGGCGACACACTGTTCGCCGACATGCACAAAGCCTGGGACAGCCTGCCCGAAGCGCTGCGCAAGGCGGTCGCAGGCCGCTCCGCCGCCCACTCCTACACCGCGCGCTACAGCGAGACCAAGTTCGAGGGCAACTGGCGCCCGACCCTGACCCCGGAGCAACTGGCCCAGGTCCAGGAAGTGGTGCACCCCGTCGTCCGCACCCACCCGGAAAACGGCCGCAAGGCGCTGTTCGTCAGCGAAGGCTTCACCACCCGGATCGTCGGCCTGCCGGAAGACGAGAGCCGCCAGCTGCTCGCCGAGCTGTACGCCCACAGCGTGCTGCCGGAAAACATCTACCGCCACCAATGGCAGCCCCATGACCTGGTGTTCTGGGACAACCGCTCGCTGATCCACCTGGCCGCCGGTTGCCCCAGCCATCTGCGCCGCAAGCTGTACCGCACCACCATCCAGGGCGACGCCCCTTACTGATCGGCCACCCACGGCAGGAGAAACACCATGTCCCAACCTACTCAACGCCTCCCGCGCCTGGGCAAACTGGCGGCCGCCATCGGCCTGGGCTTCAGCCTGCTGGCCGGCAGCCTGGTCGCGCCGACGGCGGCTCATGCCGAAGGCGAGATCCGCATCGCCGAACAGTTCGGCATCGTCTATCTGCTGCTCAACGTGGTGCGCGACCAGAACCTGATCGAGAAGCACGGCAAGGAAGAAGGCATCGACATCAAGGTCGACTGGACCCAGCTGTCTGGCGGCGCGGCGGTCAACGACGCCTTGCTCTCCGGCTCCATCGACATCGCCGGGGCTGGCGTCGGCCCGCTGCTGACCATCTGGGACCGCACCCACGGCAAGCAGAACGTCAAGGCCGTGGCGTCGCTGGGCAACTTCCCTTACTACCTGGTGAGCAACAATCCCAAGGTCAAGACCATCGCCGACTTCACCGAGAAGGACCGCATCGCGGTGCCGGCGGTGGGGGTTTCCGTGCAGTCGCGCTTCCTGCAGTACGCCGCGGCCAAGCAGTGGGGCGACAAGGAATTCAATCGCCTGGACAAGTACACCATCGCCGTTCCGCACCCGGACGCCACGGCGGCGCTGATCGCCGGCGGCACCGAGCTGACCGGGCACTTCTCCAACCCGCCGTTCCAGGACCAGGCGTTGGCCAACCCGAATGTGCACGTGGTGCTCAACACCTACGACCTGCTGGGCCCGAACTCGCCGACCGTGCTGTTCGCCACCGAGAAATTCCGTACCGAGAACCCGAAAACCTACAAGGCCTTCGTCGAGGCGCTGGCCGAGGCCGCCGACTTCGCCCAGAAGGACAAGGGCGCGGCGGCGGATACCTACATCCGCGTGACCAAGGCCAAGATCGACCGCGAGGCCTTGCTGAAGATCATCGACAACCCGCAGTTCGAATTCACCGTCACCCCGAAAAACACCTACCCGCTGGCTGAGTTCCTCTACCGCGTGGGCGCGATCAAGAACAAGCCGCAATCGTGGAAGGACTACTTCTTCCAGGACACCACCCCGCTGCAAGGGAGCTGATCGCCATGAACGCCCCCTTGCCAGGCCACACGGCCAGCAACCCGACCGCGGCGGCGCAGGCGCTGCTGGCGGTCGACCAGGTCAGCCTGGAATACCGCACCCCGCAGCGCGTGGTGCGGGCCACCCACCAGGTCAGTTTCGAAATCGATCCCGCCGACCGTTTCGTCCTGCTCGGGCCCTCGGGCTGCGGCAAGTCGACCCTGCTCAAGGCGGTCGCCGGCTTCATCCAGCCCTGCGAGGGCGAGATTCGCCTGCAAGGACAGCGGGTCAGCCAGCCGGGGCCGGACCGGATCGTGGTGTTCCAGGAGTTCGACCAACTGCCGCCGTGGAAAACCGTCAAACAGAACGTGATGTTCCCGCTGCTGGCGTCGAACAGCCTCAACCGCCGCGAGGCCGAGGAGCGCGCGCTGCACTACCTGGACAAGGTCGGCCTGGCGGCGTTTGCCGACGCCTACCCGCACACCCTGTCCGGCGGCATGAAGGCGCGGGTGGCCATCGCCCGGGCCCTGGCGATGCAGCCGAAGATCCTGCTGATGGACGAACCCTTCGCCGCCCTCGACGCCCTGACTCGGCGCAAGATGCAGGAGGAGTTGCTGCTGCTCTGGGAGGAGGTGCGCTTCACCCTGCTGTTCGTCACCCATTCCATCGAGGAGGCGCTGGTGGTGGGCAACCGCATCCTGCTGCTGTCGCCCCATCCGGGGCGGGTGCGGGCGGAAATCCACAGCCATCAGTACGACCTGCAAAGCCTCGGCGGCGTGGCGTTCCAGCAGACGGCGCGGCGTATCCACCGGCTGCTGTTCGACGAAGGCCAGTCGCCGGAAACCGAGCGCGAGCTGGATTTCACCGATATCCGTATCGCTTATTGAGCCTTGAAGAGGAACGCCCGATGAGCCATTCATCACCTGTTCGCCAGGAATACGAAGTTGCCCTCGAACCCTTGCTGGCGGTGCCGCTGGAGCGTGAATTGCCGCTGGGCCAGCGCCTGTGGCAGCAAGGCTGGCTGCGCAAGAGCCTGATCCTGATTGTGCTGGCGCTGCTCTGGGAGGCCGTGGCCCGCTACCAGAACAACGACCTGTTGCTGCCGAGCTTCCTGCAGACCGCCATTGCGCTGTACCACGGCCTGCTCAGCGGCGAGCTGCTGGGCAAGGTCGGCATTTCCCTGGTCGTGCTGCTCAAGGGCTACCTGATCGGCATTGTCCTGGCTTTTGCCCTGACCACCCTGGCGGTGTCGACCCAGGTGGGCCGCGACCTGCTGAGCACCCTGACCTCGATGTTCAACCCGTTGCCGGCCATCGCCCTGTTGCCGCTGGCCCTGCTGTGGTTCGGCCTGGGGGAGAACAGCCTGATCTTCGTGCTGGTGCATTCGGTGCTCTGGGCCCTGGCCCTGAACACCTACGCCGGCTTTCTCGGGGTTTCCGAAACCCTGCGCATGGCCGGGCGCAACTACGGGCTCAAGGGCATGCGCTTCGTGCTGTTCATCCTGATCCCGGCGGCGCTGCCGTCGATCCTCGCCGGCCTGAAAATCGGCTGGGCCTTCGCCTGGCGCACCCTGATCGCCGCCGAACTGGTGTTCGGCGCCACCAGCGGCAAGGGTGGCCTGGGCTGGTACATCTTCCAGAACCGCAACGAGCTGTACACCGACAAGGTCTTCGCCGGCCTGGCGGTGGTGATCCTGATCGGCCTGCTGGTGGAGAACCTGGTGTTCGACACCCTGGAGCGGGTCACCGTGAAACGCTGGGGCATGCAGCGCTGAGCCCGTAGCCGCTGCCGAGCCCGCGAGGCTGCGATCGGCACCGCAGGGGCCGCAAAACCTGACAGCGCATTTTGCCTGGCACACCGCGTGCGCAGGTCTGGCGAGGACTTCGTCCTCGATCGCAGGCTGCGCCAGCGGCTACGAACGAAATCTGCGACCGGATTAAATTTGTAGCCGCTGCCGAGCCCGCGAGGCTGCGATCGACGGCGCAGCCGGCGCAAAACCTGACAGCGCATTTTGCCTGGCACACCGCATGTGCAGGCCTGGCGAGGACTTCGTCCTCGATCGCAGCCTGCGGCAGCGGCTACAGAGAGTGGTGTCCCTGACTGAAATGACCCTGCTAGCATTGCGCCTGACTCATTCCCGATCAGCCACGAGTGCTCAGCATGCAACTCCCGGACATGAACCTTCTGGTCGCCCTCGACGCCCTGCTCGACGAGGGCAGCGTGGTCGGCGCGGCCCGGCGCATGAACCTCAGCCCGGCGGCCATGAGCCGGACCCTCACGCGTATCCGCGAGGCGCTGGGCGACCCGATCCTGGTGCGCGCCGGCCGCGGCCTGGTGCCCACGCCCAAGGCCCTGGAACTGCGCGGCCAGGTACGCGACCTGGTGGAGCAGGCGGCGCTGGTGTTCCGCTCCGGCGATCAGGTCGACCTGAGCACCCTGCGCCGGCGCTTCAATGTGCGCGCCAACGACTTCTTCGTCGGCGTCTATGGCGGCCGCCTGATCGACACCCTGGAGCGCCAGGCGCCCCATTGCGAACTGCGTTTTGTCCCCGAGGGCGATGGCGACGACGAGGCCCTGCGCGAAGGGCGGATCGACCTGCGGATCAGCAACACCCGGCCGCTGACCCCGGAAGTGAAGGTGCAGAACCTGTTCTCCACCACCTTCGTCGGCCTGGTGCGCGAGCATCATCCGTTGCTCGACGAGGAGATCACCGCCGAGCGTTTTGCTGCCTTCCCGCACATCAGCATGTCCCGGCGCGGCATTGCCCGCGGGCCGATCGATGTGGCGCTCGGCGACCTGGGCCTGGAACGCCGGGTGCCGCTGATCGCGCCGAGCTTCCATGCCGCGATGTTCATGCTGCCGGATTCGGACCTGATCCTGCCGGTGCCCAAGGAAACCCTGCTCAGCGTGTCGCGCCTGGGCCTGCACCTGCGTTCCTTCGTCTTGCCGATTCCCCTGCCGACCCTGGTGCTGACCCAGGCCTGGCACCCGCGCTATGACAAGGACCCGGCGCACAAATGGTTTCGCGAGACCCTGCGCGCCTCCTGCAACGAAACCTGGCGCGCCGCCCAGCCCTGACGTCATCTTCTGTAGGAGCGAGGCNATTTGCCTGAGGCACCGCGTTATCGTTCATCGCGGGCAAGCCTCGCTCCTACAGGTCATCCAATCGTTGTGTCTGATGCACTTATAAGCTGTCGATAAGTCAGTTTTCGTCAGCTGTCGGGCTTTTTAAACTGCTTCGGTATTTCTATCGGAGTCCTTCCCTTCATGAGTTCCCTCGCCGTGGCTGTGCCGGCGCCCGTTGAAGTGGCCAGCAAACCGGCAGCTGTCAGCCCCGCGGTCTTCGGCCCGCGAATCATCATCGGCCTGCTCGGCGTATTGCTGGCGGTGCTGGTGTCGGGCCTCAACGAGATGGTGACCAAGATCGCCCTGGCCGATATCCGTGGCGCCCTGGCCATCGGCTACGACGAAGGCACCTGGCTGGTGGCCAGCTACACCGCCACCTCGGTGGCGGCCATGGCCTTCGCGCCCTGGTGTTCGGTGACCTTCTCGCTGCGCCGTTTCACCCTCTGTGCCATTGCCCTGTTCACCCTGCTGGGCGTGCTCTGTCCGTTCGCCCCGAACTACCAAAGCCTGTTGCTGCTGCGTACCGTGCAGGGCCTGGCCGGCGGTGCGTTGCCGCCGATGCTGATGACCGTGGCCCTGCGGTTCCTGCCGGCCAACGTCAAGCTCTACGGCCTGGCCGGCTACGCCCTGACCGCCACCTTCGGCCCGAGCCTGGGCACGCCGCTGGCCGCCCTGTGGACCGAATATGTCGGCTGGCAGTGGGCGTTCTGGCAGGTGGTGGCGCCCTGCTTGCTGGCGATGCTCGCGGTGGCCTACGGCCTGCCCCAGGACCCGCTGCGCCTGGAGCGCCTCAAGGCCTTCAACTGGCGCGGCCTGCTGCTGGGGTTTCCGGCGATCTGCATGCTGGTGATCGGCATCCTGCAGGGCAACCGCCTGGACTGGTTCGGCTCGCCGCTGATCTGCCTTCTGCTGGGCGGGGGCGGGTTGTTGCTGGTGCTGTTTTTGATCAACGAATGGTCGCAGCCGATCCCGTTCTTCAAGTTGCAGATGCTCGGCATCCGCAACCTGTCGTTCGCCCTGCTGACCCTGGCCGGGGTGCTGGTGGTGCTGACCGCGGTGATCATCATTCCTTCCAGTTTCCTGGCCCAGGTCCAGGGCTACCGGCCGTTGCAGACCGCTCCGGTGATGCTGGTGATGGCCCTGCCGCAACTGATCGCGCTGCCGCTGGTAGCGGCCCTGTGCAACCTGCGCTGGGTCGATTGCCGCTGGGTGCTGGGCATCGGCCTGACGATGCTGGTGCTGTCGTGCCTGGGCGGAACGCAGCTGACCTCGGCGTGGATCCGCGACGATTTCTACGTGCTGCAACTGCTGCAGATCTTCGGCCAGCCGATGGCGGTGCTGCCGCTGCTGATGCTCTCCACCGGCAGTATCCAGCCGATCGAGGGGCCGTTCGCGTCCGCCTGGTTCAACACCGTGAAGGGCCTGGCGGCGGTGATCGCCACCGGCGTGCTGGATGCCCTGACCACCCACCGCCTGCACTTTCACTCGACCATGCTGGTGGACAGCCTCGGCAACTCGCCGCTGAGCGCCATCGACGCCGGCAACCTCGCCCAGCGCCTGCACCGCCAGGCCGTGGTGCTGACCTCCACCGACCTCTACTACGTCATGGCTGGCGTGGCGGCGGCCCTGATCCTGCTGATTTTCTGGCTGCCGACGCGGATCTATCCGCCACGCGCGCCGACTTGAACGTTCACTGAGACAGAAGGTTTTTATGACGATCCATATCAAACACAAAATCGCCGTCAGCGTGGCGGCGGTCGCGGTCCTTGGCGTGCTGGTGTATCTGGTCACCGGCAAGGCCACCGAGCAGACCACCAACGACGCCTTCGTGAGCGCCGACTACACCCTGGTGGCGCCGCGCGTGGCGGGTTTCATCAAGGAAGTGCTGGTGGAAGACAACCAGCGGGTCAAGGCCGGCCAGTTGCTGGCGTTGATCGACGATCGCGACCTGCGCGCCGCGGCCCAGGCGGCAGACGCCGAAACCCTGGTGGCCAAGGCGCAGCTGCAGAACGCCCGCGCCACCCTCGACCGGCAAAGCTCGGTGATCGCCCAGGCCCAGGCCTCGGTGGTGGCCGCGCGGGCGGAAATGGCCTTCGCCGAACATGAACTGAACCGCTACAACCACCTGGCCGGGGTCGGCGCCGGTACGGTGCAGAATGCCCAGCAGGCCAGGACCCGCATCGACCAGGCCAGCGCGCGGCTGGCCACGGCCACGGCGGCGCTGGCGGCGGAACGCAAGCAGGTGGAGATCCTCACCGCCCAGCGCGATGCCGCCGAGGGCGGCCTGAAGCGCTCCCAGGCGGCCCTGGAGATGGCCAGCTATGAGCTGTCCTACACGCGCATCGTCGCGCCGGTGGATGGCATGGTCGGCGAACGCGCGGTACGGGTCGGCGCCTATGTCACGCCGGGCAGCAAGATCCTCGCCGTGGTGCCGCTGGAGCAGGCCTATGTGGTGGCCAACTTCCAGGAAACCCAGTTGGCCCGCATGCACCCCGGGCAGCCGGTCGAGGTGCGGGTCGACAGCCTGGACGGCGAAACCCTGCGCGGTCGGGTCGAGAGTCTGGCGCCGGCCACCGGGGTGACCTTTGCCGCAGTCAAACCGGACAACGCCACCGGCAACTTCACCAAGGTGGTGCAGCGCATTCCGGTGAAGATCCTGCTGGAGCCCGGCCAGCCCATGGCCGAGCGCCTGCGGGTCGGGATGTCGGTGGAAGCGAGCGTCGATACCCTGGGCAAGGCCAGCTCCGTGCGTGAGGTGGCGAAGCGATGAGTCGTCTGCTCCAGCCGGTATTCGCCCTGAGCCTGTTGTCCCTGGCCGCCTGCACTGTCGGCCCGGATTTCCAGCGCCCCGAAGGGCCGCGGGTCGAGGCCTGGGCCACTCCGCAAAAGGCCGCGCCGAGCCAGGTGGTGACCAGCCCCCTGGACGAGCGCTGGTGGGATGTATTCAAGGATCCGCAACTGTCGGCCCTGAGCCGGCGCGTGCTGACCGACAACCTCGATCTGCAACTGGCCACCAGCCGCCTGCAACAGAGTCGCGCGGCCCGTCAGGTGATCACTGCCGAGCGTTATCCGAGCAGCAGCGCCAGCGGCGGCTATGCGCGTAAACGCAACAGCGGCGAAGGCTTGAGCGATCCGTCGGGGCACGAGGGCAAGTCCGCCTTCAACCTGTGGGACGCCGGCTTCTCGGCTTCCTGGGAACTGGATTTCTGGGGCCGCGTGCGGCGTGAAACCGAGGCCGCCGACGCGACCCTGGAAGTCGCGGAAAACGACCGGCGCGGGGTGCTGCTGTCGGTGCTGGCCGAGACCGCCCAGGACTACATCCAGCTGCGCGGCGTACAGAGCACCCGGGCGGTGACCGAGCAGAACCTCGACGTCGCCCGCCACAGCCTCAAGCTTTCGCAACTGCGCCTGGCCGACGGTGTGGCCACCGACCTGGACGTCGCCGAAGCCGCCGCGCAAGTAGCGACCATCGAGTCGCAACTGCCGGCCTTGCAGCAGCGCCAGGCGCAACTGATCAACGCCCTGAGCCTGCTGATGGGCGAGCCGCCCCAGGCCCTGCACGCCGAACTGGCGGCGGACGGGCCTGTGCCGCAAACCCCGCGTCAGGTCGCCATCGGCCTGCCGTCGCAACTGGCCGAACGCCGCCCGGACATCCGCCAGGCCGAAGCTCGCCTGCATGCCGCCACCGCCAGCATCGGCGTGGCCAAGGGCGACTTTTATCCGCGCATTACCCTGTCGGGCAACTTCGGCTCCCAGGCCATGCAGCTGTCGGACTTCGGCTCCTGGGGCTCGCGCCAGTTCGGTATCGGCCCGCAGTTCAGCCTGCCGCTGTTCGACGGCGGCCGCCTGCGCGGCGTGCTGCATCTGCGCGAAGCCCAGCAGCAGGAAGCGGCCGTCGCCTACCAGCAGACCGTGCTGCGCGCCTGGCATGAAATCGACGATCAGCTGACCCGCTACAACAGCAGCCAGCTGCGCCGCGACAGCCTCGCCGAAGCCGTGCGGCAGAACCAGATCGCCCTGCGCACCGCGCAACAGCAATACGTCGAAGGCGTGGTGGACTTTGTCAACGTCCTCACCGTTCAGGGCGCCCTGCTCGCCACACAGGAACAACTGGTGGAAAGCTCGACCGGCGTTTCCCTGGCCATGGTCGGCCTGTACAAGGCGCTGGGTGGCGGCTGGGAGTCGGTGTATCCGTTGGCGGCTGCACGGCCTTGAGCCGCCTCACCAATACCCTGGCTTGATGGCCGGCGCCTTGTGCGTCGGTACGCGCTCCGGAAACTGGTGCCGCTGCAACTCATCGCCAGTGACGACCCGCCGCATCCAGTGCGCACAGGCCTTCAGCGAGCCCGGCGCGGGGCGTTTGAATTCAGGTCGGTGAGGCAGGATCACGCCTAGCGTCAGCTGTGGGAAGTCCGTGCGTATGGCTTTCAGCGCCGGGGTCATGTCGGTATCGCCAGAGACCAGCACCAGTTGTTCGATTGGCGGGCCGTTGGTGGCGCAAGCCTGCCTGGCCGCAAGGCGATACATGCTGATCGCGATATGCACGTCGGTTTCTTTTTCTTCGAGTTTCCAGATATCGACTTTGTCCTGCCGCGAAGCGCCGGTCTTTTTGTCGATGAAGCGTGGGGCCCTGGCGGGTTCGAGCTGGTGCCGCCCGAAATGCACGGTGACATTGGCGGCCTTCAGGGCACGGACATAAGTGTCCTGGGCCTCCTTGGAAAGTCGGCCACGGGTAGCGAGTTCGGGTTTTACCGAGGAGGTGAAGTAGTCCACCGAAACCAGCTCGCTGGCCGGGTTCTCGACGTGGGCGATATGCGCGAGCAACTGCGGCAGGTCCAGCCACTTGTACGGCGTACCGGCCAACAGCCCGTAGAACAGGTTGTAGCCGTCAACGAAGAAGGCGGTGCGCACAATTCCAATCCCTGGAAACGAAAAAACCGGCCTGGGCCGGTTTTTTCACCCCAACGGCCAGTGAACTTAATCGCTGCGTACGGGGTTGAGTTGTGGGGCCGATCCTAAGTTCGAGTGGTCGACTTCGTCAACCGTCCTCCGACTTAAGGTATCGACTTGCGATAGGTTCCGAACCTGTGCCAGCTGTTTTGCCTGTGCGGACCCAGAGCGTCAAGGGTGCGGCGGGTACGGATCTGTTAGGGCGTGTTGCGCTTGCTACTGCCCTGCGATGGATTCTGCAAAAACACCACATACCCCCTGAACCACGGGCTGTCTTTCAGATAGTCCGGTTCCTGCCATTCGCCGCCCTGGATCAAGCCCACCTTGTACGGCAGGCCCATGCGGTCGAGGCGGGGCAGGTAGGCGGCGTAGTTGGGAATGCTGTGGCGGCCCTGGTAGGTCTGCACCACCACTTCGTCGACGACGCCCTTGAGCCCGGCGATGGCCTCGGGGTTGGCGTTGCTGCTCCAGTCCATCAGGCCGGTGATGCTCAGGCGGTACTGCGCAGGCAGGCGCTGGCGCAGGTCGCGCAGGAAGCTGGTGTACTCGTCGAGGTAGCGGGTGCGGGCGTCGAAGTCGATCTGGATGCCGACCACCGGGTTGCCGGCCTGCTGCCAGCGTTGCACCTGGCCCAGTAGTTGGCTGTAGACCGGCTCCGGCCAGTGCAGGGTGTGGGCGCGGTAGACCACCCAGACCTCGCCCTGGCGCAGCCGTGGAATGGCCATGCCTTGGGCGATGAAGTGCACGTTGCCGCTCGGGTCGCGACGCGAGCGGCTGATCTGTCCTTGCAGGATGTACAGGGTCTTGGCCTGGTTCAGCACCGGCTGCGGGGCGACGCCGCTCCACAGCCAGAAGGCCTGGTGGTCGCGGGCGTCGACCGCCGCCTGGGCACTGCCGGTCAGCAGCAGCCAGACCGGCAGCAGGCATTTCCAGAAACCGCTCATGCTTACCAGTAGTACTGCAGCGACTTGCCCCACTGGGTGTCGGCGAAGGTGCCTTTCAACTGGCGGAACCAGGCCTTGCGCACCGCCGGTTCGACTTCCTTGCCGCCACAGCTGTTGTAGCCCGAGGGCGCATAGCAGTTGATGGCGCGGTACAGGGCGTAGGCGCGGTCGTTGCGCGGCGCCTTGGTGTTGGTGATCACCTGTTTGTAGCCGTCGAGGCGGGAGAAGAGCTCGCCCTTGAAGGCCGATTCCGTGCCGCCCAGGGAGCGCTTGTCGGGCTGGCTGTCCAGCGGCATGCCGTCCAGGCCGTTGCGCAGGATGAACTCACCGAAGCAGTTCAGGCCTTGCGGGTTTTTCCCATCCTTCTCCAGGGCTGCCGCGGTTTCCACGATGCTCGGGCAGGCGTAGCCGGACTCGGCCTTGTCGCCACTCCACTGGAACAACTTGAGCGACTGGCCCTGGCTGTAGACGTAACCCAGGCTGTAGCCGAGTTTGTCGTCAGGGGCGCTGGCCGGCAGTTGCTTGAGGTCGCTGGCGAAGGCCGCGTACTGGCTGCGCAGCAGGTCCTTGTAGAGCAGCACGAATTGCGCGGTGTTGCGCTCCACCGGGTCGGCGGCCTGGCTGATCTGCTGGCGCAGCAGCGTGGCATCGGCCACGTTACGCAGCAAGGTGAAACGCACCTGCGGGCTTTTGATCGGCGAGTCGGCGGCGAATACCTTGGCCAGTTGCTGGTTGCGTTCGTAGTTCATGGCCAGGGCCAGCTCCAGCTGTTCCCGTTGCAGCGGTTGCTTGGCCAGGGGTAGCAGTTGTAGCCACAGGGCCTGGGCGGCCGGGCCGTTGTTCTGCGCTTCCAGGGCCAGGCCGCGCAGGGTCTGCTGGCTGAAGGCGAGGTAGTTGAGGTTGGTGGGCAGCTCGCTGGGCAGGAGTTTCAGCGCGGCGTCCGGGTTGTTATCGACATACAGGGCGAAAGCCGCCAGCAGGTAGTCGTGCAGCGCCGGTTGCTCGGCGAAGACCGCCTTCTGTTGCTGCAAGGCCTCGCGGGTCAGCCGGCCTTCGGCTTGCTCGCGCATCCACATCAGGTCGTTGACCGCCAGCAGCAGGGGCGTGCTGACCGGGTTGCGGTTGACCATCAGCAGCTTGGTGTCGACTTCTTCCACCAGATCGTTCAGCGACAGGTTGCGCTGCTCGTCCTTGGCCTGGGTCATCTGCCAGGCGTAGTCGGCGGCCAGCTTGTCCGGATTGCCGTCCAGCCAGTGCACCCGGCGCAGCAGGCCCTTGGCCGACGCGGCGTAGGCGCCCTGTGGGTAAGTTTGCAGGTAGCTGTCGAAGCCGGCTTCGGCCTGTTGCAGCACGGACTTATCCACATGCTCGAGCGCGGGCATGCCGTATTCGTCGAAGGCGTTTTGCTGGGCGCTGTTGAGGGCGGTGCGGGCGTTCATGTACAGCGCGGTTTCTTTCAGCCAGGCATTCGGGCTGTCCTTGAGCGTGGCGAAAGCCGCGCCGGCCTCGCTGAAGCGGCCGCTGTAGAAGTCGCCAGCGGCCTGTAGATAAGTGGCGAAACCCTTGCCCAGCGGGGTCTGCAGATTGGCCGGCAGCAGGCTGGCCAGTTGCGGGCTGTCCCAGTTGCAGGCGGCGAGCAGCTTGACCCGGCTTTGCGCCAGTGCCTGGCGCTCGCTGGCGGGCAGGTCGGCGGCGATCAGTTGGTCGACAAACACCTGGGCGCTGGCGTCCGAGTTGCTGCGGCAGCGGCTGCCTTCGCCGGACAGAAACGCATCGCCGGCCGCCTGAGGGGCTTCGCGCACCACCTGCAAGGCTTCCAGGCGGCCGTTGAGGTCAGTGTCGGCGCTGGCTGCCTTGGCATCCGCCGCTTCGGGGCTGGGCGCCGGGTCCAGGCGAGATACCGAAAACGGCACCGGGCCATAACCTTCGGCCAGGTCGTCGGCGTCCAGCGCTTTCGGGGTCAGGGGCAAGGCGCCGCTGTCGGCCAGCAGCAGCCGCAGGTTCACCCGGCTGTCGTTGCCCGGGTTGAGAAACGGCAGGCTGCTGCAGCTTTCGAGGTTGTTTTTGACCAGGGTCCAGTGCGGGTAACAGGAATCGTCGGAGCTGGCCTGGGCCTGATTGCAGAGGAGGGCGCCGAGCGCCAGTGTCAAAGACGACAAAAGACCGATACGCATGAATTGTCCTTAATCCGAAACCATGGGAGCCGAAGGCCCAAGTGTGGCGCAAATCATACAGAAGGCGCTCGCCGGCATCTAAAATACCCACACGACCCGATACGAGCCGCGCCGGGCAAGGCATCTATGCTGTCAGGCGGGCGCTCGATGCCGTTGTCGGGATTGATAAAGATAGTGGCCATTTGCTTGACGCTTGCGCTTGCTGTCTTAGACTCCGCCCATCCGTCAGGGAGTTACGGTTATGCGGCGATTTCAAGGATTGGGATTCGGATTGACCTGCCTGGTGTGCGTGGCCCAGGCGCAAACACCTGCACCAGAGGATCCGCTACTGAATGACAGTGCTGCCAGCGCCGCTGTAGCGAGCGGCAGCGAAGCGCGAGGCGTGCTGCGGGCCAAGGATCAGGCGGTATTGGCCGGCGAACTGTCCGGGCGCATCGTCGAGTTGCCCTACAGCGAAGGCGAGTCCTTCAAGAAGGGCGACGTGCTGGCCCGCTTCGATTGCTCGGCCTACCAGGCCCAGCTCAATGCCGCTCAGGCCGCCAGCCGTGGCGCCAACGAAGAGCTGGCGCACAACCGCCAACTGGCCTCGCTCAATTCGGTCGGCCGCTTCGAAGTGGCGCGGGCCGCGGCCAAGGTCTCCGAGACCCAGGCGCAATCCCAGGTCTATCAGGTGCAGGTCAAGCGTTGCAGCGTGGTCGCGCCGTTCGACGGGCAGGTGGTGGAGCGCAAGGTGCAACGTTACGAAAGCGTGACGGCCGGCTCGCCGCTGCTGGAAATCGTCGACAACCGTTCCCTGGAAATCCACCTGCTGGTGCCGTCGAGCTGGATGGGCAAGCTCAAGGCCGGGCAGACCTTCAGCTTTGTCCCCGATGAAACCGGCAAGCCGCTGGCCGCCACGGTCAAGCGCCTCGGCGCGCGGATCGACGAGGGCAGCCAGACGCTGCTGCTGGTGGCGGCCGTGCCCAATGCCGAGGGCCTGTTGGCGGGCATGAGCGGCACGGCACGGTTCGCGGAGCTCAAGTGAACGCCCCGGTAGCGGGCGCCGCCGAACAGGTCTTCGCCCGGTTCCTCGACCTGGAGCGCCAGACCCGCGCCGCGCGCACGGTCGAGCAACTGACCTACAGCCTGGTCAACGACAGCCAGGCGCTGTTCGGTTTTCGCCACGCGGCCCTGGTGATCGCCGGCAAGGTCCGCGCGGTGACCGGCGTCAGCGCGCTCGACCCGAATGCGCCCTTCGTGGCTTTCGTCGAACAGGCGGTGGCCCAGCTGTTCAAGCTCCAACTGGTGCAGCAGGCGCGGGTGGTCGCGGCCGAGCAACTGAGTGCCCCGGTGCGGGCCGACTGGCAGAGCCTGTCGGCGGCGCAGATGTTCTGGTTGCCGCTGATCGATCGTCAGGGCGCGGTCTTTGGTGGCCTGTGGCTGGCCCGCGATATGCCTTGGAACCCTTCCGAACAAGTGCTGCTGGCGCAACTGGGCGACACCTACAGCCACGCCTGGCTGGCGCTGCAACCGCGCAAGCCGTGGCGCCTGCGCTGGAATCGCCAACGCCGGCTGGCGCTGCTGGCGGTGGTGTTGCTGGGCTTGCTGATTCCGGTGCGGCAATCGGTGCTGGCGCCGGCCGAAGTGGTGCCGCTGGGCGGACGCGTGGTGGCGGCGCCGCTGGACGGGGTGATCGCCGAGTTTTTGGTCAAGCCCAACCAGATGGTGAAAGCCGGCGATCTGCTGCTGCGTTTCGAAAACACTACTCTCAACGCCCAGGCCGATGTCGCCGCCCGTGCCTTGGGCGTGGCCGAGGCGGAACTGAAGGCCAACTCCCAACGGGCCTTTGCCGATGCCGAATCCAGCTCGAAGATCGACCTGCTGGCGGCCCGGGTCGAACAGAAACGCGCCGAACGCGATTACGCCCGCGAGCTGCTCAAGCGCAGCGAAGTGCGCGCCGAACGGGACGGCATCGCGGTGTTCGCCGACGCCGAGCGCTGGACCGGCAAACCGGTGCAGACCGGCGAGCGCCTGATGGAAATCGCCGACCCGAGCCAGGCCGAGTTGCGCATCGAACTGGCGGTGGGCGACGCCATTGCCCTGGAGCCCGGCGCGCAGGTGGCGCTGTTTCTCGACAGCGACCCGTTGCAGCGCCACCTGGCCAGCCTCGAACGGGCGGCCTACGAAGCGCAGCCGACACCGGGCGGACAGCTGGCCTACCGCCTCGATGCGCGTTTTCGCGATGCGCCGCCACGGATCGGCCTGCGCGGCACGGCCAAGCTCTTTGGTGAGCGCGCGCCGCTGGCGCTGTACCTGCTGCGCCGGCCCCTGGCCGGTCTGCGGCAGAGCGTGGGCCTGTAATGAACCTGCCCGGCCTGCGCGCGGACTTGCAGCTGTCGGCAGCGGCGCCGGCGCTGGACGGTTCGCCGCGTTGGACCCTGGCCGACCCGGTGCGCGGCCGTTATTTCAAGCTCGGCGCGGCGGCGATGCGTTTGCTCAGGCACTGGTCCCTGGGGGACGCCGGGCAGGTGCTGCGCGCCGCCAATCGTGAGCCGGGGCTGCCCCTGGGCGGTGCGGAACTGGATGAGTTGCTGGGCTTCCTGCGCAGTCACGACCTGATCACCGCCCTCGATCCGCAACAGCGCGCCAGCTATGAGCTCAAGGCCGCCGCGCAGCACCAGAGTCTCTGGCAGGTGCTGCTGCACCAATACCTGTTCTTTCGTATCCCGCTGTGGCGCCCGGACGCCTTTCTCAATCGCGCCTGGCCGTGGCTGGCGCGATTCGGGCCGGGGCTGTTGCGCTACGGCTTGCCCCTGACCCTGGGCCTGGGGGGGTTCCTGGTGTCGCGGGACTGGCAGCGCTTCCTGGCGACCTTTCCCCACCTGTTCAGCCTCGGCGGTGCCCTGGCGTTTGGCGTGGCGCTGTTCTTCGCCAAGCTGTGCCATGAGTTCGGCCACGCCTTCATGGCCAAGCGCGCCGGCTGCCGGGTGCAGAGCATGGGGGTGGCGTTCATGGTGCTGCTGCCGATGTTCTACACCGACGTCAGCGATGCCTGGCGGGTCAACGACCGTCGCGCGCGCTTGCTGATCGGTGCCGGCGGTGTACTGGCCGAGCTGCTGCTGGCCAGCATCGCCCTGCTGGCCTGGTCGCTGCTGCCGGACGGGCCGGCGCGCACCGCGGCCTTCATGCTCGCCAGCGCCACCTGGATCACCACCCTGGTGATCAACCTGAACCCCTTCATGCGCTTCGACGGCTATTTTCTGCTCAGCGATTTCTGGGAGGTGGACAACCTCCAGGGCCGGGCCTTCGCCCTCTGTCGCTGGCGCCTGCGCGAGGCCTTGTTCGGCTATCGGCAGCCCGCGCCGGAACCCTGGTCGCCGGCCATGCAGCGGCGCCTGCTGTGGTGGGGTTATGGCTCGTGGCTGTGGCGCGCGGTGCTGTTTTTCGGGATTGCGCTGGCGGTGTACCACCTGTTTTTCAAACTGCTGGGCATCTTCCTGATGCTGGTGGAACTGGTGTGGTTCATCTTCCTGCCCATCGTGCGGGAATGGCGCGAATGGTGGACGCGCCGCGAACAGGCCGATGCGCCGCGGGTGTTGCTCAGTAGCCTGGGGCTGGTGGCGGTGTTGCTGTTGGTGGCGGTGCCCTGGCGCAGCTCGGTGGAGGTGCCGGCGATGCTTGAGGCCGGACGCGCCAGCGCCTTGCATGCGCCGGTGGCGGCGCGGGTCCGGCAGGTCAATGTCAGCGACGGCCAGGCGGTGAACAAGGGCCAGGTGCTGGTGGAGCTCGAATCCCCGGACCTGGCCTCGCGCCAGGCCATCGCGCGGCGGGAAATCGAGATCCAGCAATTGCAGATGCGCCGTCGCGCCGGGCGTAGCGAGACCGCGGCCGACGCCGGGATTGTCGAGCAGCAGTTGGCCGAGGCCGTGGCCGAATACCGCGGCCTGTCGGCGCAACGCGAGCGCCTGCTGCTGCGCGCGCCCGAGGCTGGCCAACTGCGTGACCTGCTGCCGCAACTGCAGGTAGGCCGCTGGGTATCGCCCAAGGATCCGCTGGCCCGGGTGGTCGAGCCGGGGGCGCGCTTGCGTGGTTTCCTCGCCGAGGCCGACCTGTGGCGCGTCGCGCCGGGCGCCACGGGGCGCTTTATCGCCGACGACCCGATGCACCCGGCGCTCGAAGTACAACTGAGCGAAGTCGACACCAACGGCGTGGCTTATATCGATCAGGAGGCACTGACCTCCGATCACCATGGGCCGATTGCCGTGCGCCGCGATGAAAACCACCGCGCCGAACCAGTCCAGGCGCACTATGGCGCGCGGCTCAAGGTGCTCGACGCCAGCGTCACCCCGAGCCAGCCGCTGCGCGGCGTGGTGGTATTGCAGGGGCGTGGCGAGTCTTTGCTGGGTACGGCCTGGCGGCGTATGGCGGCACTCGGCGTGAGGGAAAGCGGGTTCTGAAACAAGGAATTTTCAGGGAGAACGCATATGTTGCATAAGGATTCAGCCATGTCCGATGGCCTGGTGGTACGTCCGTCGCGGCCCACCGACGGACCGTTCCTGCAAAGCCTTTACCGTTCGGCGCGCAGCGATCTGCAATGGATCGATGGCGAACAGGAGCAGATCGAGCAGGTGATCGCCCAGCAGTTCCAGATCCAGGAACAGGGGGCGGGGGAGAACTTCCCCGGCGCCATGCACTACGTGATCGAAAAACTCGGCAGCGCCATCGGTGCCTTGACCACCGATTTCGGCCCCAATGAAATCCGCGTGCTGTACCTGGCGTTCATTCCCGCCGCCCGTGGTCGCGGTTACGGGCGCACGGTGCTGCAGGGCGTGCAGAAAGCCGCCGAGCAGGTGCGCTGCCCGGTGGCGACTGTGGTCTGGGCCAGCAATCCCCATGCGCGTCGGCATTACCTGGCGCTGGGGTTTCAGGTCGAGGAAGCCAACCCGGCGGCCGAGCGGCTGGTGTGGTACCCCGGCCCGCGCGGATAAGCGGCGCAGCCCCGCGGGTTCGAGCCAGTGCCTGGGGCGATGCCGCCAGGCACGCCCGGTTCAGTTGAAGGCGATATAGAAATAGCCCAGCGTCGGATCGCGGCCCAGGGCCGGCACCCGTGACACGAACATGTCTTGCAGATGGCCGACGCCGGGCAGCTCCAGGTCGCACAGACCGTCGACGAACTCCGTCGGCCCCAGGCTGTTGAGCTCGACGCAGAAGGGCATGCGCGCGCTGTTCGGCATGCGGGCCTGGGGGGTGTCCTTGATGGACTCGATATGGACCGGCAAGACGCTGCCGTCCGGTAGCAACAGGTTGCAGGTTTGCCCCAGCAAAGGCTGGAAATGCTCACTTTGCAGCAGATGCAGCATGGCGCCACTCCTGGCCGGAAAAAGGGCCGGGGGAATGTCCCCCGGCGCGAGCTTCAATTGCGCGATGGGAACAGGCCGTTCAGGGCCACGCTGAAGTTGATCACCAGGAACGGGTTCATCACCTGCAGCGGCAGCCCGTTGCCGGCGGGCGAGATGGTGCCGGTGATCGTGGTGTTGACCCCCTGGAGCGGCACTGGCGTGGTGCCTTGCTTGTCGGAGTAGATGGTGGCGGTGCCCGGCCCGCCGCCGGAAGTGCCGATGAACGAGTTGGTGGCTGTCGGGGTACTGGCCGGATTGCTGGCGGGGTTGGCCAACTGCAGCGTGGTGGCCGCGTTCAGGCCGGCGAGGGTATGGGTGTGGGCAGGCAGGTTGTTGAGGGTAGGGGTGACGTTTTCGGTGCCGGAAACCTCGCCTATCACCCGGGGCGTCAGGCCCAGCCCGTTGCCCTGGCCGATGGGCAGGCGCCCTTGCAGGTTCGGCAGCTGGAAGTTGGTGGTGCCATTGCCGCCGTAGAAGGTGCCCAGCAGCGAAAACAGCGCCTGGTACTGTGAGATTCCCAGGGTCTGGCCGTAACACGAGGCCCAGCCGTTCGGAGGGAAGTTAAAGGAAAAAGCTTGAATGGTGCCCATGAACACTTCCATAGTTTTTTATCCTTCAGGTTAATCAGTGGAACTCCCTGAGCCGATCCCTGGTGTCTGGCCTGACAGCTTGACCTATAGGGTCAGAACGCCAAGCGGGCTCGTTGACAGCAATGGTTAGCGTAGACGCTGTTCCGCCAGTCGCCTGGGGTGATGGGGTGCCTTATGTCTGGCCGGATAAACAGCGATGCTGTGGTGGTAAACGCGGGTGCAGGGGAAATTCATGGCGTTTCGCAGAGAACCGCAAGTGCTGGGTATGGCCGAGCCGGGCATCGCCCATCGGCTGGCGAGCGACGCGCAGCGCCTGATCGCACTGCTGCGGGCGTATTGGCTGCTACCGATCCTGCTGCTGGCGGCGGCCACCCGCTTCTACGACCTGACCGCCGCGGCCATCTGGGGCGATGAAGGCTCCAGCCTGTTGCTCAGCCGCTACGGCCTGAGCGAGCTCTGGGTGCATGCCGCCCACGATGTGCATCCGCCGCTGTACTTCATGCTGCTGCGCGGCTGGATCGCGCTGTTTGGCGACGGCATCTTTGCCATTCGCAGTTTCAGCGCCTGGCCGGGGATCCTCTGTGTCGGCCTGGGTGTGTGGCTGGTGGCGCAGATCGCCAGCCGTCGTGCGGCGATCCTTGCCGGGTTCCTGCTGGCCCTGCTGCCCACCGCCGTGCGCTACAGCCAGGAAGTGCGCATGTATGCGTTGTTGGGGGTATGGCTGCTCGGCGCCACCATCGCCCTGGTGTACTGGGTTAGGCAGCCCCGGCATCAGCGCTACCTGGTGTATTACACGCTGCTGATGAGCGCGGCGTTCTACACCCACTATTTCACCGCGCTCTGCGTGCTTGCCCACTGGTCGTACCTGTTGCTGCTGCGCCTGCAAGCGACGCCCCCGGGCCGGGCTATCGACCAGCCGGGCTGGTGGCTGGCCAACCTGGCCATTGTCATGCTGTTCGCCCCCTGGCTGCCGGGGCTGGTGGACCTGCTGCAGCATATCGACCAGCTGAAAGCCAGCGGCGACGTGGGCTGGGAGCCGTCGGTGGACCTTTCTTCGTTACCTTCGATGGTCTGGCAACTGCTGACCCAGGACGCTGGCGAAACCCGCTCCCCGCTGCTGTTCGCCAGCCTGCCGCTGCTGGTGCTGAGCGTCGTTGCCATGCTCGCCTGGCGCGACCGCTCGCCCTGGCGATGGAGCTGGTTGCTGGTGATCTACACCCTGCTGCCGCTGTTGCTGGTGTTTGCGGTGTCCTTCGTTTCCCCGGTGTTCATCGAGCGCTACCTGACGGCCTATGCCCTGGGCCTGCCGCTGATTTTCGCGATTGCGATCGACCGGCTGCTGGCGCAGGCCCGCGTGCTGGCACTGGCGATCCTGTTGCTGTTCGGCGGGGCCGAGGTGGTCGGCCTGAACAACAACGCCACGGTGGATGCGAACGATCAGATCAGCGTGCTGGTGGACTATGTGAACCAGCGCTACGTGGCCGGCGACCGGATCGTCACCAGCGATCTGCTGTGGTACCTGAGCTACGTCTACTACAACCGCACCGACGCCCAGCCGCTGCTCTACACCCCGCCTACGCCCGCCGGAGTCTCGACCCGGCCCAACGCTTATGGCTTCGGCACCCTGATCGACCAGCAGGCCGACCGGATTTACCTCGACCGGCTGTCGGCGTTGCCGGTGGGCAGTGGCCGTGTCTGGCTGATCGGCACCGCCGACCAACCCGACGAATTCGCCCCGCTGCCGGCGCACTGGCGAAAAACCGGCGAATTCACCGCCGGCGGGGTCACGGCCCGGTTGCTGCTGATGTGTGGCGTGGCGCAGGGCCAGGCGTCGGCGAAAGCCCTGTGTAGCCAGCCAGGGAAACCTGCTGGATAGACGCCTTGGGCGGGTTTTCGCAAAAAAATCGGTTTGTGAACAGGCCGGTGACGAAAGGCAGAATTCAGGGCGATCAGAGGCTTAATCGATTCACGTTCAGTCCCAGAGCGGTTGCTGTTTTTTTGAGCACACATTTTTTGTGGTTTTGCTCCGAATTGATATCAAAACACCACTGTTGGTTTTCTGACCTTGCACTACGCTTTGTTCCATAAATGGACTTATAGCTAGGGTGAAGGGATTGCCGCAGTTCCACTTTATCTCCGGTTTACCGCGCTCAGGGTCGACCCTGCTGTCTGCCATTCTGCTGCAGAACCCGCGCTTTCACGCCGGCATGACCAGTCCGGTGGGGGCGCTGTTCAGCGGCATCCTCGAACAATGCAGCGCCGGCAGTGAATTCGGCGCGGTCATCGACATCGACATGCGCCGCCGCTTGCTGCGCGGGCTGTTCGACTCCTACTACGCCGACAAGGCCGACAAACCGGTCATCTTCGACACCAACCGCCAGTGGTGCGCGCGCCTGCCGGCCTTGAAGGACCTGTTTCCCAAGGCCAAGACCATCGCCTGCGTGCGCAATGTCGCCTGGGTCATGGACAGCCTGGAACGGCTGTACCGGGCCAACCCCTTCGAAAACACCAAGCTGTTCGGCGATGCGGTCGAGCGCAATTCGGTCTACAGCCGCTGCGAAACCCTGGCCCAGCACAACCGCCTGGTGGGGTATGCCTGGACGGCCTTGAAAGAGGCCTATTACGGCGAAAACGCCGATTCGATGCTGATCGTCGACTACGACCTGCTGAGCCAGGCCCCGGATCGGGTGATGCGGCTGATCTATGACTTTATCGGCGAACCCTGGTTCGAACACGATTTCGACAGCCTGGCCTATGACGCGCCCGAGTTCGACCAGGCGCTGGGGGTCGCGGGCCTGCACAAGGTCAAGGCGCGGGTGGCGCTGCAGTCGCGGCGCACCATCCTGCCGCCGGACCTGTTCGAGAAGTATGCGGAGCTGTCCTTCTGGAAAGACGGGGCATCCAGCGCCGCCAATGTCATTCGTATGAAATCCGACGCCGCGATCCGTTGATCGCGGTTTTCATTTGCACCTTTCAGCACGTTCGAGTCCGGGTGAGCATCATGTGGTGGAGCAAAGGCAAGTCGCGGGTCAATCAGCGGGCCACCGGGCGGGCGAATGCCCTGGCCTCACCGATGATCATGCCTCTGGAACCGCGCATGCTGTTCGACGGCGCGGTGGCGGCGACGGTGGCCGATACCGTCCAGCCGGACAGCCACACCACCACGGACGTGGCCAAGACGCCGACTGCCGCCGATCAGCCGAGTGTCAGCAAGGACACCCACGGCCAGGCCGATGTAGCGCCTGCCGCGACCCCGACCGCGGTGCCGGGGCTGACGGTGGTGTTCGTCGATTCGCGGGTCAAGGACGCCGACAGCCTGCTCCAGGGCATGGCGCCCGGCACCCAGGTGGTGCAACTGGGGGCGAACCAGGATGGCCTGCAGCAGATCGCCGATTACCTGGACCAGCATCAGGGCGTCAGTTCGGTGCAGATCATCGCCCACGGCAATGCCGGGGACCTGTGGCTGGGCAACAGCTACCTGTCGGCTGACAACGTCCAGGCCCGCAGCTCGGTGCTGGCGGACATCGGCCAGGACATGAACGCCGGCGGCGATATCCTGATCTACGGCTGCTACACCGCCGAAGGCGAACGCGGCCTGAGTTTCGTCGACTCGCTGGCGCAGCTGACCGGTCGCGACGTGGCTGCCTCCAGCGACCGCACCGGTGTGGGTGGCGACTGGGAACTGGAGATCGCCACCGGCACCATCGAAAGCGCCAACGTGCTGTCCACCCAGGCCATGCAGGATTATCAGTGGGGGCTGGCGACCTGGACCGCCACCAACAACGCCAACACTGGCGTGGGTTCGTTGCGGGCGGCGCTGGCCTCGGCGCAGAACGGCGACATCGTCACCTTCAGCAGTGGCATGACGGTGCAGCTGACTTCCGAGCTGCTGGTCAACAAGAACCTGACCATCGACGGCGACCTGAACAACGACGGCGTGGCGGACGTGATCCTCGACGGCCAGTACCGCACCCGGGTCATCGAAGTGGCCTCGGGCAGTACCGTGGTCCTGGATGGCCTGGTGATCACCCGGGGCCTGGTCTCGGGCAACGGCGGCAACGGCGGGTATGGCGCGACCGGTGCCATGGCCGGGGGGATTTTCAATGCCGGCAACCTCACCCTCAACAACGTCACAGTGACCTCCAACGGAGCCTCGGGCGGCGGCGGTGGCGGCGGTGTCACCGGCGCCTTCTACGGTGGTGGCGGTGGTGGTGGCGGCGGGCTGGGTGGCCAGGGCGGCGGCCATGGCGGTTCCGCCGGCCCCGGCACCGGCACGCTGGGCGGCCAGGCCGGCAGTGCTGGGGTGGGTGGTTATGGCGGTGGCTACGACGCCACCCACATGGGCGGTCGCGGCGGCACCAGCACTGGCGGCGCGGGCGGCGTGGGGGTGTCCTACTACAGCAATGGCGGCAACGGCGCCACGGCCACCAACGGCACCATTTCCATCGGCGGCGGTGGCGGCGGCGCCGGTTGGGACAAGGTCGGCGGCGCGGGCGGCAATGCCGTCGGCGGGATCTACAACGCCTCCAGCGGCACCATCACCGTGATCGGCACCTCGACCATCAGCAACAACATCGGTGCGGGCGGCGGCGGTGGCGGCGGTGGCGGCCAAGGCAGCAACGCCAGTAACGGCGGGATCGGCGGCCGGGGCGTCGGCGCGATCTGGAACAAGGGCACGCTGCTGATGACCGCGGCCAACTTCGCCGCCTTGAGCGGTAACGCGGCGGCCAGCGGTGCCGGCGGTACGGCGCTGGGCGGTGGCACCACCGGTACTTCACCGACTTCTTTCGCGACCATCTACAACGACGGCGGCGTCCTCAACACCGCCTATGCACCACCGCCCACCGCGACCATAGTGGTCGCGGATACCTCGCTGAGCATCGGCGAGACTTCGCTGGTGACCATCACCTTCTCCGAGGCGGTGACCGGTTTCACCAACGCCGACCTGACCATCGCCAACGGCACCTTGACCGCGGTGAGCAGCAGCGACGGCGGCATCACCTGGACTGCCACCTTCACCCCGACCGCCAGCATCACCGATACCACCAACGTGATTACCCTGGATAACACCGGGGTGATCAATGGCCTTGGCACCGCCGGGGTCGGCACCACCAACTCCAACAACTATGCGATCGATACCCTACGGCCGACCGCGACCATCATAGTGGCGGACAACGCCTTGCGCGTCGGCGAAACCTCGCTGGTGACCATCACCTTCAGCGAGGCCGTCAGCGGCTTGACCAATGCCGACCTGACCATCGCCAACGGCACCCTGAGCGCAGTGAGCAGCAGCGACGGCGGCATCACCTGGACCGCGACTTTCACCCCGACTGCGAGCATCACCGATACCACCAACCTGATCACCCTGGACAACACCGGCATCACGGATACAGCTGGCAACGCCGGCAGCGGCACCACCGATTCCAACAACTATGCGATCGACACCGTCCGCCCGACCGCGACCATAGTGGTTGCCGACAGCACCCTCACGGCGGGCGAAACTTCCCTGGTGACCATCACCTTCAGCGAGGCGGTCAGTGGCTTCACCAACGCCGACCTGACCATTGCCAACGGTACCCTGACCGCGGTGAGCAGCAGCGATGGCGGCATCACCTGGACCGCCACCTTCACCCCGACCGATGGCATCAGCGACGCCACTAACCTGATCACCCTGAACAACACCGGCATCGCCGACCTGGCCGGCAATACCGGCAGCGGCACCACGAACTCGGGCAACTATGTGATCAACACCGCGCACCCGACGGCGACCATCATCGTGTCGGACAACGCCTTGAGGATCGGTGAAACCTCGCTGGTGACCATCACCTTCTCCGAAGCCGTGACTGGCTTCACCAACGCCGACCTGACCATCGCCAACGGCACACTGACCGCGGTGAGCAGCAGCGACGGTGGCATCACCTGGACCGCCACCTTCACCCCGACCGCCAGCATCACCGATACCACCAACCTGATCACCCTGGACAACACCGGCGTACAGAACGCCGTGGGCAACCTGGGCGTGGGCACCACCGACTCGAACAACTATGCCATCGATACGGTGCGGCCGACCGCGACCATAGTGGTCGCCGACAGCGCACTGAGGATCGGCGAAACCTCGCTGGTGACCATCACCTTCAGCGAGGCGGTGAGCGGCTTGACCAACGCCGACCTGACCATCGCCAACGGCACCCTGAGCGCGGTGAGCAGCAGCGATGGTGGCATCACCTGGACCGCCACCTTCACCCCGAGCGCCAGCATCAGCGATACCACCAACCTGATCACCCTGGACAATACCGGTATCGCCGACCTGGCCGGCAACGCGGGCAGCGGCACCACCGATTCCAACAACTATGCGATCGACACCGTACGGCCGACCGCGACCATAGTGGTCGCCGACAGCACCCTCAGCGCCGGTGAAACGTCGCTGGTGACCATCACCTTCAGCGAAGCGGTCAGCGGCTTCACCAATGCCGACCTGACTATCGCCAACGGCACCCTGACCGCGGTGAGCAGCAGTGATGGCGGCATTACCTGGACCGCGACCTTTACCCCGACAGTCGGTATTGCCGACGTCAGTAACCTGATCACCCTGAACAACACCGGAATCGCCGACCTGGCCGGCAACACCGGCAGCGGCACCACCAACTCGAACAACTACAGCATCGACACTGTCTTGCCGACCGCGACCATCATCGTGGCGGACAACGCCTTGAGGATCGGTGAAACCTCGCTGGTGACCATCGTCTTCAGCGAGGCGGTGAGCGGTTTCGACAACAGTGACCTGACGGTTGCCAACGGCACCCTGAGCGCAGTCAGCAGCAGCGACGGCGGCATCACCTGGATCGCGACCTTCACCCCGACGACGGGTATTACCGACACCACCAACCTGATTACCCTGGATAACAGCGGCGTGACCAACGCCTCCGGCAATGCTGGGAGCGGCACCACCGATTCCAACAACTACGCCATCGATACGGTGCGGCCGACCGCGACCATAGTGGTCGCCGATACCGCGCTGAGAATCGGCGAAACCTCGCTGGTGACCATCACCTTCAGCGAGGCGGTGAGCGGCCTCACCAATGCCGACTTGACCATCGCCAATGGCACCTTGAGCGCGGTGAGCAGCAGCGACGGTGGCATCACCTGGACCGCGACTTTCACCCCGAGCGCCAGCATCAGCGATACGACCAACCTGATCACCCTGAACAACACCGGCATCGCCGACCTGTCCGGCAACGCCGGCACTGGCACCACCGATTCCAACAACTACGCCATCGACACGGTTCGGCCGACCGCGACTATCGTGGTCGCCGACAGCAGCCTCAGCGCCGGTGAAACTTCGCTGGTGACCATTACCTTCAGCGAAGCGGTCAGCGGTTTCACCAACGCCGACCTGAGCATCGCCAACGGCACCCTGAGCGCGGTCAGCAGCAGCGATGGCGGCATTACCTGGACCGCCACCTTCACCCCTACCGTCGGTATCAACGACGCCAGCAACCTGATCACCCTGAACAACACCGGAGTCACCGACCTGGCCGGCAACACCGGCAGCGGCACCACCAACTCGAACAACTACAGCATCGACACTGTCTTGCCGACCGCGACCATCATCGTGGCGGACAACGCCTTGAAAATCGGTGAAACCTCGCTGGTGACCATTACCTTCAGCGAGGCGGTGACCGGTCTTACCAATGCCGACCTGACGGTGGCCAATGGCACCCTGAGCGCGGTGAGCAGCAGCGACGGCGGCATCACCTGGGTCGCCACTTTCACCCCGACGACGGGTATTACCGACACCACCAACCTGATCACCCTGGATAACAGCGGCGTGACCAACGCTTCCGGCAACGCCGGCAGCGGCACCACCGATTCCAACAACTACGCCATCGATACGGTGCGCCCGACCGCGACCATAGTGGTCGCGGACAGCGCCCTGGGCGTGGGCCAGACCTCGCTGGTGACCATTACCTTCAGCGAGGCGGTGAGCGGTTTCACCAACGCTGACCTGACCATCGCCAACGGCACCTTGAGCGCGGTGAGCAGCAGCGATGGCGGCATCACCTGGACCGCCACCCTGACCCCGGCGGCGGGCATCACCGATACGACCAACCTGATCACTCTGGACAACACCGGCATCGCCGACCTGTCCGGCAACGCCGGCAGCGGCACCACCGATTCCAACAACTACGCGGTCGACAGCCAGCGTCCGACCGCCACTATCGTTCTCTCCGACTCGACCCTCAAGGCCGGCGAAACCTCGCTGGTGACCATCACCTTCAGCGAAGCCGTGAGCGGTTTCGACAACAGCGACCTGACGGTGGCCAACGGCACTCTGAGCGCAGTGAGCAGCAGTGATGGCGGCATCACCTGGACCGCCACCTTCACCCCGACGGCGGGCATCACCGACCTGAGCAATCTGATCACCCTGAACAACACCGGCATCACCGACCTGGCCGGCAACAGCGGCACCGGGACCACCAACTCAGCCAACTACAGCATCGAGACCCTAGTGCCGACGGCCACCCTCGTGATCGCCGACACGGCGTTGAAGGCTGGCGAAACCTCGCTGGTGACCATCACCTTCAGCGAGGCGGTGAGCGGTTTCACCAACGCCGACCTGGCCATCGCCAACGGCACCCTGAGTGCGGTCAGCAGCAGCGATGGCGGCGTCACCTGGACCGCCACCTTCACCCCGACGGTGGGCATCAGCGATACCAGCAATGTCATCACCCTGAACAACAGCGGCGTGACCAACGCCTCGGGCAACGCGGGTAGCGGCACCACCGATTCGAACAACTACGTCATCGACACGGCTCGCCCGACGGCGACCATAGTGGTGGCCAACCCGATCCTGCCGATCGGCGAAACCAGCCTGGTGACCATCACCTTCAGCGAGGCGGTCAGCGGTTTCGACAACAGCGACCTGACGGTGAGCAACGGCACCCTGAGCGCGGTCAGCAGCAGCGACGGCGGCATCACCTGGACCGCGACCTTCACCCCGAACGTCAACGTCAGCGATGCCACCAACCTGATCAGCCTCAACAACAGCGGGGTCAGTGACGGGGCGGGCAACGCCGGCAGCGGCAGCACCGACTCGAACAATTTCATCATCGACACCGGGCGGCCGACCGCCACCATCGTGCTGGCCGACACTGCCCTGAAAGCGGGCGAAACCACCACTGTCACCATCACTTTCAGCGAGGCGATCAGCGGCTTCACCAACTCGGACCTGACAGTGGCCAACGGTACCCTGGGGGCCTTGAGCAGCAGCGATGGCGGGGTTACCTGGACCGCCACCTTTACCCCGGCCATCAACATCAGCGACAGCAGCAATCAGATCACCCTGAACAATGCCGGAGTGATAGACGCCGTTGGCAACACCGGCAGCGGCACCACCGACTCGGCCAACTACGTCATCGATACCGTGCGGCCCACCGCTACTCTAGTGGTCGCCAACCCGATGCTAGCCGTGGGCGACACCTCCCTGGTGACCATCACCTTCAGCGAGGCGGTGAGCGGCTTCGATAACAACGACCTGACGGTGGCCAATGGCACCTTGAGCGCGGTCAGCAGCAGCGATGGCGGCATCACCTGGACCGCGACCTTCACGCCGAACACCAACGTCAGCGATACGAGCAACCTGATCACCCTCAACGGCAGTGGCGTGACGGATGCCTCGGGCAATACCGGGCTGGGCAGCACGGATTCGAACAATTACCTGATCGATACCCAGCGGCCGACCGCGACCATCGTGGTCGCCGACAGCACCCTCACGGCGGGCGAAACGTCCCAGGTGACCATCACCTTCAGCGAAGCGATCAGCGGCTTCACCAACTCGGACCTGACGGTGGCCAACGGCACCCTGAGCGCCCTGAGCAGCAGCGACGGCGGCCGGACCTGGACCGCGACCCTGACGCCAACGGCCAATATCAGCGATACCAGCAACCTGATCAGCCTGAACAACAGCGGGGTGAGCGACTCATTCGGCAATACCGGTACCGGCAGCACCGACTCCAACAACTACGCGATCAACACTGTGCCGGTGGCCAACCCTCCGACGCAGCAGCCGGTGGGCGATCCGGAATTCCGTTCGAGCGACCCGGTGGTTCCGCCGCTGCCGCCTTATGTGCCGCTGCAACCCACGGTCACCACGCCACCCGTTGGCGACCTGGGCTCGCCACTGGCCTTCGCGCCACTGTTCGAGCAGCGGGTGCTGGGCGATGGCATCCGGCCGTTGGGGGACATTTTCATCAATCAGGGGGCCCTGGCGCCGAGCTTCATTGCCCAGGTATTCGGCAGCAGCGATCCCGGTGGCGACGGCAACGGCCATGGCTTCCTGGGCTTCGGTGGCGGCGATGGCGGGGTGTTCAGCCAAAGCACGCTGTCGGTGCTGTTCGGCCAGGCCGCTACCGAGGACGGCGCATCGCTGCGGCCCTTTGGCGGCAACGGCCTTAAGACCAGCGAAGTTTCCCAGGATGGGCGCGGGGTGTTTGGGGCACCGTCGCTGACCCAGCAATTGCAAGTGATGCAAGACACAGAACAACGGCCGATCCGCGATCTGGCCAAGGCGTTCGAACAGGCCGGCATCAGCGCAATGCAGGCCTGAAACAATACATAAATACGATGCGGCACCCAGGGGCGAGACAAGGATGAATAAGAGTCAGAAGTTGTTCGGGGTCAGCTTGTTGGCGCTGATGGTCAGTGGTTGTGCCGTCAGCAGTAAACCGATTGAACGCAGTACCAGTGAGCAGCGCGCCAGGAGCGACCTGCAGAGCATGTACAAGGACCAGGAACCGCTGAGCGGCCCGCTGACCCTGCACCAGGCCATGGCCCGGGCGGTGAAGTACAACCTCGAAGGCCGGTTGAAAATCATGGAAGAGGCCCTGGCCAAGCGCCAACTGGACCTCGCCAGTTTCGACATGCTGCCGCGCATGGCCCTCTCCGCCGGCTACGTGGGGCGCAACAATGTCAGCGCCTCCAGCAGCCAGAGCGTGGAGACCGGTACCCAGTCCCTGGAACCTTCGACCTCCCAGGACCGGGACCGCAGAGTGGCCGACCTGACCATGGTCTGGAACGTCCTGGACTTCGGCGTCAGCTACATCAACGCCAAGCAGCAGGGCGACCAGCGGCTGATCGTTCAGGAGCGCCGGCGCAAGGTGATCAACACCATCGTCCAGGACGTGCGCTCGGCCTATTGGCGGGCGGTGGCGGCCGAACGCCTGCTCAAGCAGATCGACAGCCTCATGGGCCGGGTCGACCAGGCCCGGAGCAACAGCCAGAGCATGAGCGAGCAACGTATCGGCGACCCGGTGCAGGCCCTGGCCTACCAGCGCTCGCTGATCGAGGCCACGCGCCAGCTGGAGGAGCAGCGCCGGGCGTTGTCCCTGGCCAAGACCGAGCTGGCGACCCTGATCAACCTGCCCATGGGCACCAACCTGACCCTGGCGACCACCGACGACTATCCGGTGCCGGAGCTCAAGGTCGATATGGCCCGCCTTGAACACGAGGCCCTGACCAGCCGCCCGGAACTGCGCGAGCAGGATTACCAGAGCCGCATCAGCGCCGCGGAAACCCGCAAGGCCATGCTGCGCCTGCTGCCGGGCCTGGAGTTCTCCGCCGGTGGGCATTACGACAGCAACTCGTTTTTGGTCAACGACAAGTGGGCCGACTACGGGGTGAAGGTCACCTGGAACCTGTTCAACGTGCTCTCCGCGCCGGCGGCCATCGACACCGCCAAGGCCGGTGAAGACGTCGCCGCGGCCCGTCGCCAGGCCATGTCCATCGCGGTGCTGGCCCAGGTCTATGTGGCCAACGCCAACTACCGCGATGCGCTGCGTCAGTTCAAGACCAGCCAGGAGCTGGCGGACATCGACGGGCAGATCGTCGGCCAGTTGCGCAACCGCTACCAGGCCAATGGCATCGGCGAGCTGGACCTGATCCAGGGCGAGCTGAACACCTTGCAGGCGGACCTGCGGCGCGACCTGGCCTATGCCGACCTGCGCAACGCCTATGGGCAGATCTTCGCCAGTGCCGGGCTCGATCCGCTGCCCAATGAGGTGCAATCGACCCAGGTGCAGTCCATCGCCATGGCGCTGGCCAGCCGCGAGGCCGACTGGGCGGCGGGCAATATCACCACGCCGGTGGCCCATGCCCAAAGACAATAACCTGCAGGCGCCCCAGGCCAGCGTCAGCCGGACCCAGCGCGAGGCGCGCAACGGCCATCGCGGGGTGGCGATCCTGTTGACCGGCCTGCCGGCGGCGGGCAAGTCGACCCTGGCCCAGGCGCTGCAGGCCGAGCTGTTCCAGCACGGTCGGCAGAGCCTGGTGCTGGACGGCGATGCCTTGCGCGGCGGCCTGAACCGCGACCTGGGGTTCGCCGAAGCCGACCGTCGGGAAAACATCCGCCGCGCCAGCGAGCTGGCGGCCTTGCTGGTGGACAACGGGCAGATCGTGATCCTGGCGATGATCGCCCCGCTGATCGAGCAGCGCGAGCTGTTCGCCCGGCGCCTGGGCGAGGACTACCTGGAAGTCTGGTGCAGCGCCTCGCTGGCGGTCTGTGAGCAGCGCGACCCCAAGGGCCATTACGCCCGCGCCCGCAGCGGCGAGCTGCCCGGCTTCACCGGCATCTCGGCGCCCTACGAGCCGCCACGGGCCGCGCTGGAACTGGATACCGGCGTTCAGTCGATCGAAGACTGCCAGCGGCAATTGCTCGGCTGGCTGGTCGAGCGCAAGGTACTGCCTGCTTCATGAGCCGTCCGGCGTTCGCCCGGTTGCCGGTCAGCGTGGATCTGCCACGGCTGTTGCGCGCCCTGGCGCGAATCGACGCGAGCGCCTGGCAGGGCCACTTCAACGGCGGCTACTACGAAGGCGACTGGAGCGGCGTGGCCCTGATCTCGGCGGTTGACGCGCCCTCCGAGCTGGCGCCGGGCAAGGGCCAACCGGTGCAGCGCGAGCCCTGGCGGCAAGACCCGGACTGGCAACAGGCATTGCGCCACCTGCCCTTGCAGATTGTCTCGGCGCGCCTGCTGCGGCTGGGGCCGGGGGCACGCATTCATGAACACCGCGACTACGACCTGGGCGGCCCGGACGCTGACCTGCGCCTGCATATCCCTCTGCTCAGCCCGCCGCGGGTGGACTTCCTGCTCGACGGGCAGCGCATGCCGATGCTGGCGGGGGAGTGCTGGTTTCTCGACCTGTCGCGTCCGCACCGGGTCGATAACTACGACACTCAGACACGTATTCATCTGGTAGTCGATTGCCGCCCCGACCCGTGGCTGGAGCAGGCGATTGCCGACGGCGTGCCGACCACCCCGGCACCTGGCCTGGGCCGCGCCGCCCTGGACTTCGCCCAGTTTTGCCGATTGCTTGAACAGGACACGGCGCTCTGCCAGGCCTTGCAGACGCTAACCGACAGCGAAGCCTTCATCGAGCGCACCCTGGCCCTGGCGGCCGAGCGTGGCCTGGCGTTCACCCGCGAAGACCTGCGTTCGGCCATGCGCCAGGGGCGGCGCCTGTGGAATGAACAATGGACGGCCTGAACCTGCACGGCTGGTTGCCGATCCGCATCTGGCAGCCGCGTGACGAGTGGCGGGTCGACTGGTGCTGGTTCGGCGACAGGCCGCTGTCGCAGCCGTTTTTCCGCGAGGCGGTCGAGGAGGCCCTGCGCCTGCCGTTCAATCAGGCGTTCCGCCGCCAGACGCCGTTGTCTGCCCTGACTGAATGGCACCGACGTAGCCCGGGCCTGACGCCCAGCGCCTTTATCTTCCACGCCTCGCGCTGCGGCTCGACCCTGGTCAGCCAGATGCTGGCCTGCCTGGACGACCATATTGTGGTGTCCGAACCGCCGCCGTTGGATGCTCTGCTGCGCAGCTCGCTGGCCCCGCAAGAGCGGGCTGCCGCCCTTGTGGGCTTGCTGTCGGCCTATGGGCAGGTGCGCCGCGGCACCGAGCAGCGGCTGGTGATCAAGCTCGATGCCTGGAACATTGGCGAACTGCCGCTGCTGCGCCAGTGCTTCGCCGAGACGCCGTGGCTGTTCCTGTATCGCGAGCCGCTGGAAATTGCCGTATCGCACCTGCGCCGAGCCGGCATGCACATGACGCCGGGCCTGATCGGGCCTAGCGCGCTGGACGATGGCGAGCCCTTCCAGGACCGGGAAAGCTGGATCGCCCGGCGCCTGGGGCGCTTGTTGCAACTGGGGTTGCAGCACTGCCACGAACAGCATGGCCTGGCGCTGAACTACAGCGAGCTGCCCGCCGCCATGGACGGCCATCTGGGGGATTTTTTCGGCCTGAGCGCCGAGCAACGCAGGGCGGTCTTCGCCCAGGTCGGCCAGCATGCCAAGCAACCGGCCCAGGCCTTTGTCGATGACCGCCAGGGCAAGCAGCAACAGGCGTCAGCCCGGCTGCGGGAGCAACTGGAGCAATGGGCGCAGGCGCCTTACGCGGCGTTGGAACAGTGGCGCAACTGCGCGGTCCCGCAGCCCCGCCTCAGCTCTTCGGCGACAACTCCGCCATGCCCTTGAGGAATTCGATGGGCAACGGAAAGACGATGGTCGAGCTTTTATCGCCGGCAATCGCGCTCAGGGTCTGCATGTAGCGCAGCTGCATGGCGCCGGGCTGGCGGCCGAGCATTTCGGCGGCCTGCATGAGCTTTTCCGAGGCCTGCAATTCGCCTTCGGCGTGGATCACCTTGGCCCGGCGTTCCCGCTCGGCTTCGGCTTGTTTGGCGATGGCGCGGATCATCGATTCGTTGAGGTCGACATGCTTGATCTCGACGTTCGCCACCTTGATGCCCCAGGCGTCGGTCTGGGCGTCCAGTACCTGCTGGATATCGGCGTTCAGGCGTTCGCGTTCGGCCAGCAGCTCGTCCAGCTCATGCTTGCCCAGCACCGCGCGCAGGGTGGTCTGGGCCAGTTGACTGGTGGCCATGAGGAAGTCCTCGACCTGGATGATCGCCTTCTGCGAGTCCAGCACGCGGAAGTACAGCACGGCGTTGACCTTGACCGAGACGTTGTCGCGGGTGATCACGTCCTGGGGCGGCACGTCGAGCACCACGGTGCGCAGGTCGACACGGACCATCTGCTGGACGATCGGAATCAGCAGGACCAGCCCCGGCCCCTTGACCCGCCAGAAGCGCCCGAGCTGGAACACCACCCCGCGCTCATATTCGCGCAGGATGCGAAACGTCGAGACCGCCAGCGCCAACAGCAGCGCCAGCAGCGCGCCAAAACCCAATTCCAGACCCATTTCATCCTCCTCGCGACGTGGCCTCGGCCGTCGTCACTTCCAGAAGCAGCCCCTTGCGCGCCACCACCCGTACCCATTGCCCGGTTTGCAGCGGCGTTGCGCTCAGGACCTGCCAGTGTTCGCCCTGCAACAGCACCCAGCCGTTGTAAGGGTTGCCCGCTTGCACCGCGGTGATCGCCGTGACACTGCCCACCAGCCCCGCGTCGCCCGCCACCTGCTGGCGCTGTCGTGCGCGCACCGCCATGCTCGCCAGCGTCGCCAGGAGCAGCGCACTGATCACTGCCAGGCTGACGATGAGCGGCAGGGGAATGCCATAGCCCGGGACATCGGTGTCCATCAGGATCACCGCGCCGACCACAAAGGAGACGATGCCGCCGAAGCCGATGACGCCGAAGGTCGGTAGAAAGGCTTCGGCGACCATGAAGGCGATGCCCAGCAGGATCAGGGCCACGCCGGCGTAGTTCACCGGCAGCAGCTGCAAGGCATACAAGCCCAGCAGCAGGCAGATGCCGCCGAGCACGCCGGGCACCGCGGTGCCCGGGTTGACGAACTCGAAGAACAGCCCGTAGATGCCGATCATCATCAGGATCAGCGCGACGCTGGGGTGGGTGATGACCGACAGCAGCTGCGTGCGCCAGTCCGGGTCGTGATGGATCACCGCCGCCCCCAGGGTATGCAGCTGCACCGCCTGGCCGGCGGCGATGAGGAGCTTGCCGTCGAGTTGCTTGAGCAGTCCGCCCAGGTCATCCGCGACATAGTCGACCACCTTCAGCTTCAAGGCTTCCTGGGCCGGCAGGCTGACGGCCTCGCGCACAGCCTGTTCCGCCCATTCGACGTTGCGTCCGCGCAATTGCGCCAGGCCACGGATATAGGCCGCGGCGTCGTTGATCTGCTTCTGGCTGAGGGTGTCGGGCTCCGGTTCCGGGTTCTTGTCCGAGCGCGGCGCGGCGGGCGGATTGCCCGGGTCGGGCTGCCCCGGCATGCCGACCCGCACCGGGGTGGCGGCCCCGAGGTTGGTGCCCGGGGCCATGGCGGCGATATGGCTGGCATACAGGATGTAGGTGCCGGCGCTGGCGGCGCGGGCGCCACTGGGGGCGACGTAACTGGCCACCGGCACCGGGCTGGCGAGGATCGCCTTGATGATCGAGCGCATCGAGGTGTCGAGGCCGCCCGGGGTGTCGATGCCCAGCACCACCAGTTGGGCTTGTTCGTCGGCGGCCTTGTCCAGGCCGCGCACCACGTAGTCGGCGCTGGCGGGGCTGATCACATCGCTGACCGTGAGCACCACCACCGGCTTCACGGCCTGGGCGTGCCCGGTCGGCACGCCGATCAGCACACCCAGCAGCAGCCCTTTCAATGTTGCCCGCCACCCACGCCCGTTCATCCGACCCTCCTGGAGAGTCATGTGTCTCGGTTGTCAGCCGTTCGCTGGCTTTGTCCTTGAGTCTAGTAGAGCGTGGGATTGAGCGAATTCTGAGCAGTTTCACGCTTGCGTGCCGTTCGGAAGTTCGTCAGTAGGCGAGGGCGGCGCGGCCTAGACTTTGGGGAGGGAGTGACAGTTGTTAACCCATAGTCCTGCGAAGCCGTTCAGGACACCGAGGTGCATCATGCGTATGGCAAGAACCGTGCAACGCAGCCTGGAACAGGCGCATTGCGATTTTGACGTGGTGGCTCATCCACATTCGTCGAGCAGCCTGGAGACCGCCCGGGTAGCGGGAGTTCCCGCCGAGCGCGTGGCCAAGTCGGTGATCCTCGACGATAGTCACGGCCACTACCTGATGGCCGTGCTGCCGGCCAGCCGCCACCTGGATCTGAGCAAGGTGCGCGGCAGCAACGAATGGCAGATCACCCGGGAAAGCACCCTGGCGCATCTGTTCAACGATTGCGAACGCGGCGCGGTACCGGCCCTGGGCGAATCCTATGGCCTGGACGTGGTGATCGATCCGCTGCTGACCCGGCAGAAAGACATCTACCTGGAAGCCGGCAACCACAACAACCTGGTGCATCTGAGCATGGACGAGTACCTGAAAATGGTGCCTCATGCCGAGGTGTGCGAGGTCAGCTACTAGCGTCGGTCGGCGCCTGTACCAACCTTTCGCGAGCAAGCTCGCTCCTGCAAAGATGAGTAGGAGCGAGCGGGCGGCGATCCGTCGTGCTCGCGATCGACTGCGCAGCAGTCGCCCAACCAACGCCCAACCCATTCAGGAGCCCCCATGGAATCCCCATCCCACAGCCTGCCCGCCCTGTTCAAACAACTCGGCTTGTCCGACGACCCCGTGGACATCGACCGTTTCATCGCCACCCATTCACCGCTCAAGCCGGAGCTGCACCTGGCGGATGCCTTCTTCTGGACCCCCAGCCAGGCGGATTTCCTGCGCACCGAGATCCTCGACGACGCCGACTGGGCGGAAGTGGTGGATCAGCTGGATGTGCTGCTGAGGAAGGGGCGGGGTGTTTGAGGCGAGTGGATTGATGTCGTCATGGAAATAGACCAGAATTAAGACCAATTTAGAGGTCTTAATTATGCAAAGCGTATTGGCTGATAAAGCTGTCAGCGTGTCTGAACTGAAAAAAAATCCTTCGGCTGTCCTGAGCGGCGCACAGGGTGGTCCGGTTGCGGTGCTCAATCACAATCGGGTCATGGGCTATATGGTCCCGGCCGACGTGTTTGAAGCCATGATGGAGCGTCTTGACGATCTTGAACTGGCGGAGATTGTCCGTGCCCGTCGTCACGAGACCCCGGTCCCGGTAAATCTGGATGACTTATAAGCTCCAGTTCCTGCCTTCGGCGCGCAAGGAATGGGACAAGCTCGGTCATACCCTCCGCGAGCAATTCAAGAAGAAGCTGGCCGAGCGCCTGGAAATGCCGCGGGTGCCCGCCGACGCTCTTCACGGTATGGCGGACTGCTACAAGATCAAACTCAAAGCCTCCGGCTATCGCTTGGTTTACCAAGTGATCGAGGATCAGGTCGTAGTTTCGGTGGTGGCCGTGGGCAAACGTGAACGCAGTGCGGTGTATGAGCGGGCACGAAAGCGCTGAGGCGTTTTCCGGTCAGCGATCGCTCAATTGTTTCAAAACTTGACTGAAATTCGTGCAGCATTAATAGTTAGCCAACTAACTGTGTGCGAACTTTCCTTTGCCCGACTCTCTCGAATCACTCCAGATGAATATCAGCAGTGGCATGGTGGTCGCCGCCCGGCATTGGCGGCGGATCTGCCAGAGCACGCTGGTCAACTATGGAATCTCCGAAGCCTGCGCCGTGCCCCTGCTGATGATCGGGCGCCTGGGCGAGGGCGTGCGCCAGGTGACGGTGGCGCAGGCGGCGGGGATGGAAAGCCCGTCCCTGGTGCGTCTGCTGGATCAGCTGTGCAGCGCCGGTTACGCCATACGCACTGAAGATCCCCACGATCGCCGGGCCAAATGCCTGAGCCTGACCGACACCGGCCGCGAACTGGTGCAGTCGGTGGAAGCCGAGCTGGTGCGGCTGCGCCGCGAGGTGCTGGAAGGCATCACAGTGGCGGACCTGGAGGCCGCGTTGAAGGTGATCCGCGCTTTCGAGTCGGCTGCCCAGCTACCGGCGGTGCCTTCTTGAGCGGATTTTTTACCGGGGTGCCGCCGGCACGCGACTGGTTCTACGGCGTGCGCACCTTTGCCGCGTCGATGATTGCCCTGTACATCGCCATGCTTATGCAGATGCCGCGTCCGTACTGGGCGATGGCCACGGTGTATATCGTCTCCAGCCCGTTCGTCGGGCCCACCAGTTCCAAGGCGCTGTACCGCGCCATCGGCACCTTGCTCGGCGCCTCGGCGGCGGTGCTGTTCGTGCCGATGTTCGTGCAGAGCCCCTATCTGCTGGTGGTGATCATCGCCCTGTGGACCGGGATCCTGCTGTTCCTGTCCCTGCACCTGCGCACCGCCAACAGCTACGCACTGATGCTGGCCGGCTACACCTTGCCGCTGATCGCCCTGCCGGTGGTGGATAACCCGTTGGGGGTGTGGGATGTGGCGGAGGCCCGCACCGAGGAGATCTTCCTCGGCATCGTCTGCGCGGCCGTGGTCGGCAGCATGTTCTGGCCACGGCGGCTGGCGCCGGTGTTCGTCGACTCGGCGGGCAAATGGTTCGCCGATGCGTCCACCTACAGCCAGCGTTTTCTCGCCCGCAATGTGCAACCCGAGGAAGTCAGCGCCTTGCGCGCGTCCATGGTCGCCACCTTCAACAGCCTGGAGCTGATGATCGGCCAGTTGCCCCACGAAGGCGCGCGCCCGCAGACCGTGCGCAATACCAAGGAACTGCGCGGGCGCATGATCCACCTGCTGCCTGTGGTGGACGCCCTGGACGATGCCCTGTACGCCCTGGAGCGGCGCACCCCGGAGCTGGTGGAGCAGTTCGCGCCGCTGCTGGCCCAGGCCGGCGAATGGCTGGAAAGCACCGCCCAGGGTGCGTCGGTCGAGCGCTGGCAGGCCCTGCGCGGCCAGCTCGAAGCGCTGCAACCCGACGCCGAAGCCCTCGACGACCGGCGCCAGCTGCTGTTTTCCAACGCCCTGTACCGCCTCGGCGAGTGGATCGACCTGTGGCAGGACTGTCGCAGCCTGCAACACGCCATCCAATGCGAAAGCCAGGACATCTGGCGCGCGGTCTATCGCCACTGGCGCCTGGGCCGCCTGACGCCGTTCCTCGACCGCGGGCTGATGCTGTATTCGGTGGCTTCTACCGTGCTGGCGATCATCGTCGCCTCGGTGCTGTGGATCCTGCTGGGCTGGACCGATGGCGGCAGCGCGGTGATCCTGGCGGCGGTGGCCTGCAGCTTCTTCGCCTCGATGGACGACCCGGCGCCGCAGATCTACCGGTTCTTCTTCTGGACCGCGATGTCGGTGCTGTTCGCCAGCCTCTACCTGTTCCTGATCCTGCCCAACCTGCACGATTTCCCGATGCTGGTGCTGGCCTTCGCCGTGCCCTTCATCTGCGTTGGCACCCTGACGGTACAGCCGCGCTTTTACCTGGGCATGCTGCTGACCATCGTCAACACCTCGTCCTTCATCAGCATCCAGGGCGCCTACGATGCCGACTTCATGAGCTTCGCCAACTCCAACCTGGCCGGGCCCATGGGCTTGCTGTTCGCCTTTGTCTGGACCCTGGTCGCGCGGCCGTTCGGCTCGGAACTGGCGGCCAAGCGCCTGACCCGTTTCAGCTGGCAGGACATCGTCGGCATGACCGAGCCGGCCAACCTGGCCGAACACCGGCACTTAGGCGTGCAGATGCTCGACCGCCTGATGCAGCACCTGCCGCGGCTGGCCATGACCGGCCAGGACACCGGCGCCGCCCTGCGCGAAGTGCGGGTCGGCCTGAACCTGCTGGACCTGCTGGCCTATGCCCCGCGGGCCCAGGGCAACGCGCAGGAGCTGTTGCGCCAGGTGGTGGCCGAGGTCGGCGCCTACTTCAAGGCCTGCCTCAAGGCCGGCGAACGCCTGCCGGCGCCGAGCGGCCTGCTGATGACCCTGGACCGCACCCGCCGCACCCTGGATGCCCACAGCCAGGACGACCGCGAAACCCGTTTGCACCTGCTACACGCCCTCAGCGGCCTGCGCCTGGCCCTGCTGCCCGGCGTGGAATTTGTCGGCGGTGGCGAGCTTGAGGAACCGCTGCCCCATGGCATCGATGGAGCGCCTTTATGATCGGTGACCTGGATATCAGCGGGGTGTTCCTGCCCACGCTGCTGGTGCTGATGGGCATTACCTATGGCTTGTACCTGGTGGTCCACGGGCTGCTGACGCGCCTGCATTTTTATCGCCTGGTCTGGCACCGGGCTTTGTTCAACGTTGGTCTGTACGCTTTGCTGCTCGGCGCCGTGGACTCACTCAGTCGATACCTGATGACATGAAAAAACCTTTATTGACCATTGGCCGTGTGGTCCTGACGTTGCTGGTGGTGAGCTTCGCGGTCGTGGTGGTCTGGCGCATGGTGATGTACTACATGTTCGCGCCCTGGACCCGGGACGGGCATATCCGTGCCGACATCGTGCAGATCGCCCCGGACGTCTCCGGGCTGATCCAGCAGGTGCAGGTGCGTGACAACCAGCTGGTCAAGCGCGGCCAGGTGCTGTTCAGCATCGACCAGGACCGCTTCAGCCTGGCCCTGCGCCAGGCCAAGGCGTCCCTGGCCGACCGCCAGGAAACCCTGGCCCAGGCCCAGCGCGAGGCCAAGCGCAACCTCGGCCTGGGCAACCTGGTGCCGCGCGAGCAGCTGGAAGAAAGCCAGTCCCGCGTGGCCCGTGCCCAGTCGGCCCTGGCCGAAGCCCAGGTGGCGGTGGACAGCGCCCAGCTGAACCTCGACCGTTCGGTGATCCGCAGTCCGGTGGATGGCTACGTCAACGACCGCGCGCCACGCACCCAGGAGTTCGTCACCGCCGGTCGCCCGGTGTTGTCGGTGGTGGACAGCAACTCCTTCCACATCGACGGGTATTTCGAAGAAACCAAGCTCGACGGCATTCATATCGGCCAGAGCGTCGATATCCGGGTGATCGGCGATCGCGCGCGGCTGCGCGGGCATGTCGAAAGCATCGTCGCCGGCATCGAGGACCGCGACCGCAGCAGCGGCTCCAACCTGCTGCCCAACGTCAACCCGGCCTTCAGCTGGGTGCGCCTGGCCCAGCGGATTCCGGTGCGCATTGCCTTCGACGAGGTGCCGGAAGACTTCCGCATGATCGCCGGGCGTACCGCCACGGTGTCGATCATCGACGAGTCGCAAACCCGGTCGGAGCCGGCGCAATGAACACGGCTGCGCGTTTGGCCACGGCCGGGCTCGGTCTGCTGCTGTCGGCCTGCCAGATGGTCGGCCCGGACTACCAGCTGCCGCAAGACGCGGCGCTGCATCGCAGCGATTTGCAGGGCGACCTGGCCGGTTCGAGCGACAGCGTGGTCTCGGCGCCGGTCCCGGCGGACTGGTGGCGCTTGTACCAGGACCCGCGCCTGGACCAGCTGGTGCAGCAGGCCATGGCCTCCAACACCGACCTGCGGGTGGCGGCGGCCAACCTGGCGCGGGCCCGCGCCCAGGTCGACGAGGCCCAGGCGGCCGGTGGCTGGAGCGGTGGGGTCAAGGCCGGGGTCGAGCGTTTGCAGGAGTCCGGCGAAGCCTTCCTGCTGCCGGAGAAAGTGCCGGTGGCCAACGTCGGCAACCTGTCCGTCAGCACCTCTTATCAGTTCGACCTGTTCGGCACCCTGCAACGCGGCATCGAGGCGGCCAAGGCCAACGCCGATGCGACCCAGGCGGCGGCAGACACTGCGCGTATCACCCTGGTGGCGGATGTGGTGCGGGCCTACACGCAGGTCTGCGCGGCCAACGAAGAGCGCGAGATCGCCGAGCATTCCCTGAGCCTGCAAGCCCAGAGCACCGAACTCACCCAGCGCCTGCGCGACGCCGGGCGTGGCGACGAAACCCAGGTCACCCGTTCCCAGACCCAGTTCAAGTCCCTGCGCGCCGAACTGCCGCGCTACGAGGCAGCACGCCAGTCGGCGCTGTTCCGCCTGTCGATGCTGCTGGCCAAACCGGTGGAACAACTGCCCGCCGGCACCGGCAGTTGCGCCGAGTTGCCGCACATTGCGCAATTGTTGCCGGTGGGTGACGGTGCGGCGCTGCTCAAGCGCCGTCCGGATGTGCGCCAGGCTGAGCGCCGGCTGGCCGCCGCCACCGCGGAAATCGGCGTGGCCACCGGCGCCCTGTACCCCGACATCAGCATCGGCGCGACCGTCGGCACCGTGGGCATCGTCGACAACCTCGGCAAACCCTCCACCAACCGCTGGGGCTTTGGCCCGCTGATCAGCTGGACGGTACCGGCCAACGGCGCCCGCGAACGCATTCATGAGGCCGAAGCCGCCAGCCAGGGCGCCCTGGCGCATTTCGACGGGGTGGTGCTCAACGCCATCCGCGAAACCCAGACCGGCCTGGCCCAATACAGCGCCCAGCTGCAACGCCGTGACGCCCTGGCCGATGCCGAGCAGTCGGCGCGGCAGGCCGCCGACCAGACCCATCGCTTCTTCCAGGCCGGCCGCGAATCCTTCCTCGCCGACCTGCAGGCGACCCGCACTTACACCGACGTACGGGCCCAGCTGGCGGCGGCCAACACCCAGGTGGCGATGAGTCAGATCGACCTGTTCCTGGCCCTGGGCGGTGGCTGGGAAAGCGGACGAACGCAAGCCTCGAACCCCGGCAAACCCTGAGGCCGTTGCTATGCTTTGATCAGTTGGGTGAGCACCTTGCGTCCAGTGCTCGGCCAGCGGTCAGGCACGTGATGGTCATGGGGATTCGAATAATGAAAAACCCTTATGCTCTCGGCTTCTGGTGCGCCATCGTTGCACTGGTGCTGCTTTCTGCGACTTATTTCTACGGTGTCATGCTGGCGCACCAGATCGACAAGGCAATGATCTTTCTCGACAGCGCCAGCGCGCTGATTGCGGTGAGCGCCATCGTCTTCGTTGCCTGGACGTCGTTCCAGACCCAGAAAATCAAGAAAAAACAGCTGGAGCAGGGCAAGACCCTGGTGGCGATCTGGGACACCAAAGTCGCCCTGCGCCGGGTCGAAACCGTGTTCGACCGTTACTTCTGGGGCAGTTACTGGCAGCCGGGGCGGACCTTCCAGGAAGTCATGGGCGAGTTGACCGGCACCCCCCTGGAAAAAAGCCTCGAAGCCCTGAAAAAACAATGCGTACTGCTGGATAAACAGGCCGCGGACGGTCGCCACTGGCTGAACAATGCCCGCGAGCTGTCCGACGTCGCCGCCGCCATGGCCCGCGAACGTTATCAACTGGACTTCTGCGACCCGCGTTCGGAAACGCCGGGCGGCGCGGTGATCAACCGGGATTTCGAAGTGCTGGTCTACACCTGGACCGCCCGCCTGAAAAGCTTCGATCACCAGCTCGACGCATTGGAAGTCGAATACTCCGAACATGCGTAGCGGCCGAAGGGAGGCACGGAAACCCTGTAGCCGCTGGCGCAGCCTGCGATCGACTGCGCAGCAGTCGTAGACCAGGCGACGCATTTTTTCAGGTAGATCGCAGATTCAGACTTTGCGGTTGCTTCGCAACCGGTCGCAGCCTCGCACGCTCGGCAGCGGCTACAGGGTGTGTTTTGCCTTCGCCTGTTCACTACTTTTCACATGGAAAGGTTGGGCCGCCTGGCCTGGCCGGTGCTAATCTTCGGCAGTTTTACGCACAGTCGAGCCACAACCCGTGCCGGGTTCAGGGAAGACGACCACACATTCAACAACGGATCGATCGGGTCAAATAATGAATAAATCAGCAGGCGTACTGTTAGGAATCGTCGTCGCGGTGGGCGCTATCAGCGCCGGCGGCGCCTGGTATACCGGGACCAAGCTGGAAGGGGTGCTGCAAACCTCTATCGCCGACGCCAACAAGGAACTCCAGGCCGCCATGGTCGGTTCCAACGGTACCGCCAGCCTGGAGCTGGTATCGCTGGAGCGCAATCTGTTCAGCAGCACCGCGCGCTACCGCCTCAAGGGCCAGGGCGAGATGTTCGGCGACAGCGCCGAGGGCGTCGAACTGGTGTTCGTCGACCGCATCGAACACGGCCCGCTGCCGTTCTCGCGCCTGATGACCCTGAAATGGCTGCCGGTCATGGCCACCAGTCACTACGAGCTGGAAAAGAACACCCTGACCGAGAAATGGTTCGCCGCCACCAAGGATGTTTCCCCGCTCAAGGGCGTGGTCAACCTGGGTTACGACCGCTCCGCCACCGGCAACCTGGAGTTGCTGCCGCTGGAGACGGCCCTGGATGACAAGTCGACCCTCAAGTTCTCCGGCCTGAAGCTGGACCTCTCGACCAGCGCCGAAGCGCAGAAGGTCAAGGCCGAAGGCTACATGGACAGCCTCAAGCTCAACAGCGTCGCCGAGGACCAGACCCCGGTGCAGGTCGAGCTCAACGGCCTGACCCTGGCCAGCAACCTGACCAAGAGCAACTATGGCTTCTACGTCGGCGACAATACCCTGGAACTGACCAGCACCAAGGCCACGTTCGGCGAGAAACAGTCGGTGCTCAGCTTCAAGAATTCGCAGGTCAAGAGCGCCACCGACGAGCAGGGCGCCCACCTGGCCGGCCGTGCCGACTACAAGATCGGCGAAGTCGCCCTCAACGGCAAAGCCGTCGGTTCGGCGCAAATGGCCTGGAGCATGAAGAACCTCGACATCGCCTCCGGCATGTCGCTGATGCAGGTCTACCAGAACAAGCTGCAACCCTACGAAGCCGCCGTCGCCGAGGCCGAGGCCGCCGGTGAGCCAGCCCCTGAGCTGAACCTGAGCGAGGCCGAGCAGGCCCAGGTCAAGGCTGACCTGGACAAGCTGCTGGCTGCCCAGCCGCACATCGCCCTGGAAAACCTCTCGTTCAAGACCGCCAACGGCGAAAGCCGCCTGAGCCTGGTGGTGGACCTGAACAAGCCGCAATCCATGGAACTGCCGCCGGCCGAACTGAGCAAGCAACTGCTCACCCAGCTGAACCTGAACCTGCTGCTGTCCAAGCCGATGATCGCCGACGTGGCGGCGTTGCAGGCACAACTGGACGGTGTGACCGATGCCAAGGCGATCGCCGACCAGGGCAGCATGGCCGCCGACATGGTCAGCGGCATGGCGCTGGGTACCCAGTTGGCCAAGCTGGAAGGCAACGACATCGTTTCCAAGGTGCGCTATGCCAACAACGAAGTGGACTTCAACGGCCAGAAAATGACGCCTGAGCAGTTCGTCGGTTTTGTCATGAGCAAACTGGGACCGGTCACCATCCAGTAAGCCTCGAAAACCCCTTCACGGGGTTTTCAGCCAGAAACGCCCGGCCTCCGTAGCACGGATCTGCCGGGCGTTTTTTTGCCTGCAGCCGACGGCAGAATCCCCGCCCAGAGCCTCCTTGAACATGGCTACAGGCCACGTCGTTCGCGGATTCTGGCAAAAAACGAATCTGAAGAAATATTGCATTTGCGCATCTGCATCAGCCTTGCGTGGAAGACTCCGCCCCAATCTGGCCGAGTCATCTGATTCGGCTTCCTGGCACGTATCAGGCGGGGGGACACAAGACCCCGGCTAGCCATGTAAGGACGCTGAAGAAATGCCGCCCATTGTTCACCCCGTTCGCCTTTATGGTTTGCGACCGCTGTTCCGCCTGGCGTTATGCAGCCAATTGCTGTGGCCGACCCTGGCCCTCGCCGACCCGGCGTACGACCGCCTGATCCTCGATGCCCGCGCCGGCAGCTATGCGCCAGCCCTGAGCCATTTGCGCCAGGTGCCGGCCGACCGCCTGAGCACCGGCCTGGTCAGCGACCACCTGCAGATCGCCAGCTGGGCCGGCCTCGACACCGAGGTGGTGAATGTCTATGAAACCCAGGCCCGTGGCCGGGTGCTGCCGATCCAGGCGCTGACCGCCACCGCCCGTGCCTACCGCAATCTGCAGCGCTGGGACTCGGCGATCCAGGTGTACCGCCTGGCCCTCGAACGCGACCCGCAGAACCCCGACCTGCAACTGGGCCTGGCCCTGACCCAGGCCGACGCCGGCAAGCCTGAGGAAGCGGTGCGCCGTGCCCGCGAGCTGGTGGCGGCCAAACCTGACGATGCCACCCGCCGCCTGGCCCTGGGCTACGCCCTGACCCGCGCCGGTTCGCCGTATGACGCGCTGTTCGAGTTCGACCAGGCGTTCGTCCGCGCCGGCACCCGGCCGGAAGTCGCCCGCGAATACCTGTTCGCCCTGCAACGGGCACGCCTGCCGGAAGCGGCCTTGCGCCTGGCCCGCCAGCGCCCGGGGCTGATCGATCCGGTGATTGAGCGTCGTCTGCAAGGCGACCTGGCCGCCGAGCGCGTGCGCCTGGCCGAGCTGGCCACCCGCAGCGAGAAAGAGCGCTATGTCATCGCCGACCGCGCCCTGGCCGATTACGACCAACTGCTGGCCACCTGGACCCCGGACCCGGCGGCCAAGGACGACGTGACCCGCTGGCGCATCGACCGCATGGGTGCGCTCAAGGCCCGGGCGCGCACTGCCCAGGTGATCGACGAATACCACAAGCTGACCGCCGAAGACGTGGCCATCCCCACCTACGCCCGGCGTTGGGTGGCGGCCTCCTACCTGGACCAGCGCCAGCCGGAGATCGCCAGCGACCTCTATCGCCAGGTGCTGGCGGCGCCGGATGCCGATGTCAGCGATCGCGTCGAAGACAGCACCGCGCTGTATTACGCGCTGCTGGAAAGCGATCGCCCGCAGGAGGCGCAACAGGTCGCCGACGACCTGGCCAAGAACCAGAAACCGCGGGTCGAGCTCAAGGGCCTGCCGGTGGGCAACCCCAACGATGAGTGGATGGACGCCCAGCAGCTCGCCGCGCAGTCCGGCACCTACAGCGCCGACCTGCCGGGCAGCGAGCAGCGCCTGGCCAGCCTGGTGGACCAGGCGCCGGGCAATATCGGCCTGCGCGTGGCCCAGGCCAACCTGTACCAGGCCCGGGACTGGCCGCGTCGCGCCGAGGGCCTGCTCAAGGAAACCGAAAGCATGGCGCCGCGCGATGTCGGCCTCGAAGTTGCCCAGGGCCACACCGCCCAGGACCTGCAGGAATGGCGTCAGCTCGATGCCCTGACCGACGACGTGGTGCAGCGTTATCCCGACAACCGCCAGGTGCAGCGCCTGGCCCGCCAGCGCCAAGTGCACGACATGGCCGAGCTGCGGGTCGAGACCTATGGCGGCAAGAGCTACGGCGGCGGCAACAACGGTGCCGGCGCGGTCTCCGGCAGCAAGGATTTCGGGATCGAGACGGTGCTCTACAGCCCGCCGATCGATGAAGACTGGCGGCTGTTCGGTGGCCTCGGCTATGCCACCGGCGACTTCCAGGAAGGCACCGGGCATCACCGCTGGCAGCGTATCGGCGTGGAGCGCCGGACCCGCGACATGACCCTGGAAGCGGAAGTCTCCAACCACTCCTACGGCTTCGACGACAAGCAGGGCGCGCGGTTGTCCCTGGCCCGCGACATCGACGATCACTGGCAGTACGGCGGCAGCCTGGAATACCTCTCGGCCAATACCCCGCTGCGGGCGCTCAACAGCAACATCTACGCCAATGGCGGCAGTGCGTTCCTGCGCTGGCGGGCCAACGAGAGCCGGGAATGGCGGTTGGCCCTGAGCCCGTCGCATTTCAGCGACGGCAACAACCGTTTCGAGGCCCTGCTCACCGGCCGCGAGGGCGTCTACACCACGCCGCACGTGCAGGTCGACCTGGGCCTGGAACTCGGCGCCAGCCGCAATACCAAGGAAGACACGCCCTACTTCAACCCCAAGTCGGACTTCACGGTGCTGCCGACGGTGAACGTCAACCACGTGCTCTATCACCGCTACGAAACCTCCTGGAGCCAGCAGTTCCAGGTGGGCGCCGGTACCTACAGCCAGCGCGATTACTCCACCGGGGCGATCGGCCTGCTCAGCTATGGCCAGCGCGTGACCTGGAACGACGTGTTCGAAGCCGGGGCCGCCCTGAGCGTGCTCAATCGGCCTTACGACGGCGACCGGGAAACCGACCTGCGCCTGCTCCTCGACCTTACCTATCGCTTCTAGAAGAGTCTGAAGATGCCTCCGATGACCCGTTGCATCCTCCTGCTGGGAGCCCTGATTCTCAGCGCCTGCGCCCAGCCCGCCGCGGATTTCCTGCCGCCGGCGCAGCGCCCTGTGCCCGCCAACGAAACCCCATGGCCGAAAAACCACGTGCTGGGCATTGCCTACCACGACGTCGAAGACCGCGACCCCGACCAGGCGGTGGTGGCCGTGCGTACCGAACGCCTGATCGAGCAACTGGCCTGGCTGCGCGAGAACGGCTACCAGCCGGTCACCGTGGACCAGATCATGGCGGCGCGCAAAGGCGGCCCCGAGCTGCCGGCCAAGGCCGTGCTGCTGAGCTTCGACGACGGTTATGCGAGCTTCTACACCCGCGTGCTGCCGGTGCTGCGCAGCTACAACTGGCATGCCCTGCTGGCGCCGGTGGGGGCCTGGGTCGACACCCCGCTGAACCAGCCGGTGGACTTTGCCGGCACCCCGCGCCAGCGCTCGGACTTCCTGACCTGGCAGCAGGTCCGCGAGATCTCCCGTTCCGGCCTGGTGGAAATCGCCGCCCACACCGACGCCAACCACAAAGGCGTGCTGGCCAACCCCCAGGGCAACCTGCAACCGGCCGCCGCCACCCGGCGTTATGACGCCAGCAGCGGGCGCTATGAAAGCGAGGCCGAGTTCGAGGCGCGCCTGCGCAGCGACGTGGCCGCCATCTCGAAAAAAATCCGCGCCGCCACCGGCTACAGCCCGCGTGTCTGGGTCTGGCCCTATGGCGCCGCCGACGGCACCGCGCTGCGGGTGGTGGGCGAGCAGGGCTACGACATGGCCCTGACCCTCGACGACGGCCTCGATGCCCTCGACAACCTGATGAGCAGCCCGCGGTTCCTGGTGTCCTCGGATCCGGACGGCATCCACTTCTCCAACAGCATCGTCGGCGTCGAAGCCAGTAACGCCATGCGCGTGGCCCATGTCGACCTGGACAACGTCTACGACCCGGACCCGCAGCAGCAGGAAATCAACCTCGGCAAGCTGGTCCAGCGCATGGCCGACCTGGGGGTGAACACGGTGTTCCTGCAAGCCTTCGCCGACCCCAAGGGCGATGGCCTGGTGCACTCGCTGTACTTCGCCAACCGTCATCTGCCGGTGCGCGCCGACATCTTCGACCGGGTCGCCTGGCAACTGCGCACCCGGGCCAACGTCAAGGTCTTTGCCTGGATGCCGGTGCTGAGTTTCGCCCTCGACCCGAGCCTGCCCCGCGTGACCCGCTGGGACCCGGAAACCGGTCAGGTCGCGGCCGACCCTGACCAGTACCGGCGCCTGTCGCCGTTCGACCCGAAGGTGCGGCGCATCATCGGTGAGATCTACGAAGACGTGGCGCGCCTGACCTCGGTGGACGGCATCCTCTACCACGACGACGCGGTGCTCTCCGATTTCGAAGACGCCAGCCCCGCAGCGCTGCGCACCTACGCCGCCAACGGCCTGCCCGGTTCGATCGCCGCCTTGCGCGCCGATCCGGCGACCCTGCAGCGCTGGACCCGCTTCAAGAGCCGCTACCTGATCGACTTCACCCATGAGCTGACCGCCAAGGTCAAGGCGATCCGTGGGCCGCAGGTGCTGACCGCGCGCAACCTGTTCGCCGAGCCGATGCTCAACCCGCAGAGCGAAGCCTGGTTCGCCCAGAACCTCGACGACTTCCTCGCCAACTACGACTGGACCGCGCCGATGGCCATGCCGTTGATGGAGGGCCAGCAGCGCAAGGCTTCCGGCGCCTGGCTGGAGCAACTGGTGGCCACCGTCAAGGCACGCCCCGGCGCGCTCAACCGTACCGTCTTCGAACTGCAGGCCAGGGACTGGACGCAAAAACCGGCGAGCGATATCGACGCCGCGCAGATGGCCGACTGGATGGGCCGACTCAAGCGCCAGGGCGCGACCAGTTTCGGCTACTACCCGGATAACTTTCTCGAGAACTCGCCGGACCTGAAGACCATCCGTCCCGCGCTCTCCACCAAGTGGAATCCTTAAATCATGTTGGATCGACTGCTAGCCCTGCTCGTTCTGGCGATTGTCCTCGGTGTGCCGCTGGGCCTGATCTTCCTGGTGACCGGCCAGTTCCTGATGGACTTCGTGTTCTTCTACCCGCTGTTCATGTCCGGCCTGTGGATCGCCGGCGGCCTGTACTTCTGGCTGCACTGGGAACGCCACTGGCCCTGGAAGGACGACACCTTGCCGCCGGCGCTGGCGGGCGAGCCGCTGATCAGCATCCTGATCCCTTGCTACAACGAGGGCGACAACGCCGCGGACACCATCCACGCGGCGCTGGCCCAGCACTACCCGAACATCGAAGTCATCGCGATCAACGACGGCTCCAAGGACAACACCGCGCAAGTGCTGGACGCCCTGGCGCTGGAGGATCCGCGGCTGCGGGTGGTGCACCTGGCGGAGAACCAGGGCAAGGCCGTGGCCCTGCGCATGGGCGCTGTGGCGGCGCGCAGCGAATACCTGGTGTGCATCGACGGTGACGCGCTGCTGGCGCCGAACACCGCGGCCTATCTGGTGGCGCCGCTGCTGGAGAATTCGCGCCTGGGCGCGGTGACCGGCAACCCGCGGATCCGCACCCGTTCGACCCTGGTGGGCCGGGTCCAGGTGGGCGAGTTCTCCTCGATCATCGGCCTGATCAAGCGCACCCAGCGGGTGTTCGGGCGGATCTTCACGGTCTCCGGGGTGATTGTCGCCTTCCGCCGCTCGGCCCTGCACCGGGTCGGCTACTGGAGCCCGGACATGATCACCGAAGACATCGACATCAGCTGGAAGCTGCAGCTCGATCACTGGAGCATCTTCTACGAGCCGCGGGCGCTGTGCTGGATCCTCATGCCGGAAACCCTGCACGGCCTGTGGAAGCAGCGCCTGCGCTGGGCCCAGGGCGGCGCCGAGGTGCTGTTCAAGAACATCCGCGGGATCTGGCAATGGCGCCACCGCTACCTGTGGCCGCTCTTGTTCGAATACTGCCTGTCCACCGGCTGGGCCTTCACCTTCCTGCTGTCGGTGATCTTCTGGGGCGTCGGCAAGTTCATCGTCATGCCCGAAGCCATCGCCGTCGACCGCCTGATGCCGCCGGCCTTTACCGGGCTGGTGCTGGCGATGGTCTGCCTGCTGCAGTTCGCGGTCAGCATCCTGATCGACCGCCGGTATGAAAAGGGTTTGGGCAAGACCATGTTCTGGGTGGTCTGGTACCCCCTGGTGTTCTGGTTCGTCAGTTTGCTCACCACCCTGGTGAGTTTCCCCAAGGTGCTGTTCAGCCAACACCAGAAGCGTGCGCGCTGGGTCAGCCCCGACCGTGGCATCAAGCCCATAGATGATGAAGAGGAGGCTCGCTGATGAATATCATCAGAACCCGTCAACGCCCATTGCTGGTGCTCGTCGATGCGGCGTTCACCGTGCTGGCCTGGATCGGCCTGGTGTACCTGCTGGTGCGCGGCCTGTGGCCGCTGATCGACACCCACGACGGCCCGCGCATCGAAGTCGGCGTGCTCGAAGCGCTGGGCACCTTGCAGATCTACCTGTGGGTGGCCCTGCTCAACGCCGCCGTGCTGATCCTCTGGGCGCGTTACCAGCAGCGCAAGAGCAAAAGTTTTGCCCGGCGCCGCCTGCCGTCGCCGGCGGTGGACGACCGGCGCCTGAGCGAAAGCTTCAAGCTCAGCGCCGCTAACTTTGCGCGCATGCGCCAGCCCGGAACCATGACGGTGCACAACGACGAGGAGGGCGGCATCAGCCTGGTCACCACCGGCTTCTTCCGTCTCAACGCCGAACGCCCGCCGCATGCGCCGTTGCTGGCGGATTCCGTGGAGCGCTGATTGGAGGTGGCAGGGCCAGGGCGGCCGGGTAACAATCCCGGTTGCCGTCGGAAAAAGCCCCGGAGCTGAAAAAATCCGGGTTTTTTTCGTTTACAAGCGGCCGCGGCTCAAGCTCAATCATCCTCCAAGCTCCAAGCTCCAAGCTCCAAGCTCCAAGCTCCAAGCTCCGATGAACCCATTCGCAGAAGGTGCTCGCGTATGTCCCGTTTTGCCTCCCTCAATACCTGGCTGGCCGCTGGCGCCGTCCTGCTGTGCCTGCAGTTGCCGGTACAGGCCCAGGAGCGTTTCACCCTGAACGTGCCCGGTGTCTCGGACAACCGCCTGTTCACCCCGGCCAGCGCCAGCGATGCCAAGGGCTGCGGCGGGCATAACCAGTCACCGGCCCTGGCCTGGACCGCCGGCCCCGAAGGCACCCGCAGCTACGCCATCGTGATGCACGACCCGGACGGCGCCAAAGGCCAGGGCGTGGATCACTGGGTGCATTACGGGATCAAGGCCACGACCCGGCAGATCGCCGCCGGCGTGGGGGCCAAGGGCACCCTGGACGGGCTGGGCGGCACCAACAGCAAAGGCACCACCACCTATGTCGGCCCGTGCCCGCCGGTGGGCGACAGCGCTCACCACTACATCATCCAGATCTACGCCCTGGAGCTGGCGCCCGACGCCTTGCCGGCCGGCCTGACCCGCGCCCAGCTGCTGGAAAAGATCAACGGCCACGTACTGCGTAACAGCAGCGTGGTGCGGCGCTATCTGCGCTAAGGGAAATTTTTTCCGGGGGCTTAACCCGAATCGCCCAGGGGCTTCGTCTGAAGGGGGGAATGGATCAATTTCTCCCGAGGTCAGCCCCCCATGTTCCTTCCTCCGTACTACCTTCGCCCCGCCGTTCAGGGTTGCGCCGCCGGGGTGCTGTTGGCCCTGGCCGGTTGCGGTCAGTCCTCGCCGGATGTCCGGAGCGGCGCCGCGCCCGTCCAGGAAGCGGTGGAACCGCAGGCCGCGGTGCCCTCGCCGAGCGAGACCCAGCGCGCCGATGTGATCCTGGCCGGATACAACAACGCCAAGGCGCTCGCCCCGGCGTCCATGCCCACCTCGATGATGACGCGCGAATCGCTACCCGCCGGCTATCGCGCCGAGCCGCGGGAGCAATACCAGAACCTGCCGGACAACCCGATCCACAGCGTGGCGCAGGCCCCGGTCTCGACCTTCAGCGTCGATGTCGATACCGGCGCCTACGCCAACGTCCGACGCCTGCTCAACCAGGGCAGCCTGCCGCCGCAAGGTGCGGTGCGCCTGGAAGAGCTGGTCAATTACTTTCCCTACGATTACGCCCTGCCCGGCGATGGCTCGCCGTTTGGCGTGACCACCGAGATCGCGCCGTCGCCCTGGAACCCCCACACCCGACTGCTGCGCATCGGCATCAAGGCTTCGGATCGCGCCGTTGCCGAGCTGGCGCCGGCCAACCTGGTGTTCCTGGTGGACGTGTCCGGCTCCATGGATCGCCGCGAAGGCCTGCCATTGGTGCAAAGCACCCTCAAGCTGCTGGTGGACCAGTTGCGCGAGCAGGACCGGGTGTCGCTGGTGGTCTATGCCGGTGAATCGCGGGTGGTGCTGGAGCCCACCTCCGGGCGCGACAAGGCGAAGATCCGCAACGCCATCGAGCAACTGACGGCGGGCGGCTCCACCGCCGGCGCCTCGGGCATCCAGCTGGCGTATCAGATGGCCCGCCAGGGCTTCATCAAGAACGGCATCAACCGCATCCTGCTGGCCACCGACGGCGACTTCAACGTCGGCATCAGCGACTTCGACCGCCTCAAGCAGATGGCCGTCGAGCAGCGTAAAAGCGGGGTGTCCCTGACCACCCTCGGCTTTGGCGTGGACAACTACAACGAGCACCTGATGGAGCAACTGGCCGACGCCGGCGACGGTAACTATGCCTACATCGACAACCTGCGCGAGGCGCGCAAGGTCCTGGTGGACCAGCTCAGCTCGACCCTGGCGGTGGTGGCCAAGGACGTGAAGCTGCAGGTGGAATTCAACCCGGCCCAGGTCAGTGAATACCGCCTGCTGGGCTACGAGAACCGTGCGCTGAAACGCGAGGACTTCAACAACGACAAGGTTGATGCCGGCGAGATCGGCGCCGGGCATACGGTCACCGCGCTCTATGAAATCGTGCCCAAGGGCGAGCAGGGCTGGCTGGAGCCGTTGCGTTATGGCCAGGCCCAAGCCAAGACGTCGTCGGAGTCGAGCATCAAGGGCGACGAGCTGGCCATGCTGCGGGTGCGCTACCAGGCCCCGCAGGGCGGCAGCAGCCGGCTGATCGAGCGGCCGATCCTGGCTTCGCAGCAGCACGGCAAACTCGCCCAGGCCAGCGATGATCTAAGATTTGCCGCAGCCGTGGCGGCGTTCGCCCAGCAGCTCAAGGATGGTCGTTATACCGGCGACTTCGGCCTCAAGGACAGCGTCGCTCTGGCCCGTGGCGCCAAGGGCGAAGACCCTTTCGGCCTGCGCGGCGAGTTCGTGCAGCTGGCGGAGCTGGCGCAGAGCCTGCAGACTGCCGCTCCGGCGGATCAACCGGGACGTTCCGGGGAGGCCTTGAGCCGCCGTGAATAACGTCATGACCCACCACCAGAAGGAGTTCAGCACGACCATGCCTGAGGTGAACCGGTCAGGGCCCGCCAGCAGCGATGAAACGCTGCTGGCGCGTTATCGCGCGGGTGACAGCGCCGCCTTCGAGGTCCTCTACCAGCGCCATCGCCAGGGGCTGTACCGGTTTCTGCTGAGCCTGTGCGACAAGGCCGAGCTGGCCGACGAGGTCTATCAGGACACCTGGCTCAGCCTGATCCGCACCAGCAGCGCGCCACAGGGCCGGGCCAGTTTTCGTACCTGGCTGTACCAGATCGCCCGCAACCGCCTGATCGACCACTGGCGCAAGCACGGCATCCGCAACCCGCTGCACGACAGCTACGACGAGCAGCTGCATGACCTGGCCGATGACGCCAGCGGCCCGGAACAGCACCTGAGCCTGAGCCGTGAACGGCAACGCATCGACGCCGCCTTGCAGGATCTGCCCGCCGACCAGCGCGAGGTATTCCTGCTACGTGCCCATGGCGAACTGGAATTGCCACAGATCGCCAGCCTTACCGATACGCCGCTGGAAACGGTGAAAAGCCGTTTCCGTTATGCGCTGAAAAAACTGCGTCGGCTCCTGGCCGAGGAGGTACTGACATGACTGACGCCCGACAACTTCCGCCCACCGAAGAAGAGCGCATGCTCGAGCACATTCGCCAGCACAGCCAGGGCGAACCGCCGGCCAGCCTCGACGCCCTGATCATGGCCACGGCCCGCCGCGAAGCCCCGACCCCCAAGCCTTCCTTGTGGCAACGCTGGTTCGATCTGTGCCGCCAGCCGCGCTGGCAAGTGGCGTTCGCCGGCCTGTTCGGCGTGACCCTGTTGCTGGGCGTGTTGCAGCGCACTCCAGAGCCTGCGCCCCGCCAGGTGCTGGCCCCGGCGCCCATGGCCAAGGCCGCAGCCCCTCAGTTTGCGCGCCGCCAGGCCGAATCCGCTCCAGCCTCCGCAGAGTCGGCCCGTGCCGAATCAAGCCTGGAAGAATCGAACCGCTTCGAACTGGCCACCACGCCGCATGCCAGCGGCGCCTTGTCGGCACCCGCTCCCGCAGCCCCCGCGGCGGGCCTGCCGCTGACCCGGGACACCGGAGCCTTCGCCGCCGAGCCTTATGAGTCCCTGGGGCACCTGGCGTCGTTTCCGGGCAAGGAGCAGGTCGAGCACGACGCGCCGGAGTCGATCCTCGACGATGCCCTGCGTGAGGTGCTGCACCTGCGCCAGACCGGCCAGGATAAGGTCGCCGACCAGTACATCAGCGCCCTGAAACAGCGCTTCCCCCATGAGGATATCGACGCCCGCCTGCGGGCTTTGCAGCAACCCTGAGGCTAAAACGCGCGCAAGTAATGGCCTGGCACCCGGAAAACGCGCACTATCGAGCCAGTTTCCTGAAAGTGAGAGGCTGGCCATGGCGCCACGCATCGACCGTATCGCTGCACTGCTGAATTGCCCGACCAAGGGCGCGGATATCCGCCAGGCCATCAAGGAGAGTCGCAAGGACTTTCTGCTCGAGGCCGAAGAAGAGGATGAAGACCCGCAGCAGGCCCAGCCTGCTGTTGGTCCGGATGAATCGACGCAGAAGCGGCAGACGCCAGACTGACGCCCGTCGCCTTTACTTGCGGGCGGGCGCGCGTTTCACGTTCTGGCCCTTGGCCTCGATGGCCAGGGCGATCGCCTTGTAACAGTCGTAGAACAGTTCCTGGTTCTTGAACATGTTTTCCACCAGTTCCATCTTGCCGTCGCTGTGCTGGACGCGGATGAAACGCTGGTTGAAGACTTCCACCAGCTCGACGTCCGAGATATTGATCAGGCGAATCTCGCGGATCTTCGAACTGAAGTTGCTGACCGGGGCGACCAGCTTCTTATCCGTCAGCACCACATAACGATTGCCGGCACCGCGCAGGAAGATCAACGCACCCGCGACTGCGATGGTCATGGCCACGCCCACGACGCCAAGCAGTTGCATGACCAGATGCCCATTGAGCCCCAGGGCTTCTATCAGCCGGATCACGCTGTTGTTCTCGCTGGGTGTACCGAACACCGCGAACAGCGAAAGCCCGCCGAAGACCAGGCCCGCCAGGGTCATTTTCTTGTAGTTGGGCCCGTAGTAATAACGCGCCTGGTGTGACGGCGCGGTATTGCTGGAAAGGTTCGAGATATTCATCGTGTAGGGTCTTCCATGAGTCTGGCGAGAAAAGGCGGGTATCCGCTCGGTAGCGGGCAGCGCGCAGGCATCATCGCAAAAAAGATCGGCGACACCTAAAGGGTTTTCCGGGAGAAAAGGCTTCAGCAAGAAGCGAAATGCCTCACAACGAATGCAGCCAATCCGCTTTGCTCCTCCCAAACCTCAATCCCGATCAGCCGGCGCCAGGGCCCGTTCAAAGTTGCTGCTCATGCCGTTCTTCCTCTCGTGAGCCTTGGACGTTGGCGATGCTGACGGACTGCGCCACGCATTCGATGACGCAGTCGAAGCCTATTTCCAGACGCAGGTAATAACCAGGCTGCAAGCGCGTGAGCTGGGTGCGCATACGCCCATCGAAACGTGTGCCGCTGACGTGCAGTTCGCTGATGCCCTGGATCTTCAGGTCCAGGCGGCAGTGGGTCAGCGCCTGGCTGGCCGGCCAGGTGGACGGCAGGGATTGGCGCGGTAATGAGCCCGCCAACTGCAGGCTCAGTTGTTCGCCCTGGAACTGTGGGCCCGGGGTGTGCAGGTCGTAGGGCGTGGCCGCTACATCGAATACGGCTTTCCAGGCTTCGGGATTGTCGACACTGAACAGCCAGTCGCGGGAGCCGCGATCCCGCGCGGGGATCGCCCGGCATTCGGCCAGGGACGGCAACCGGGCGCGGATCAGGTCGTCGTGCCACAGCTGCCGGGCCGCCAGGAGCAGGCGTTGAAAGAAGTCCCGGCTGTCGTCGATCTGCGCCGGCCAGCCGGCGGGCCATTGATCGTATTCGTAATCGTCTTCAATGGGCTCCCAAACCTCCTCGAAGTCGAAGTCCGGGTCGTCCAGGGCCGCTTGCAGGACCTCCACCAACCGCTGCGGGTGACGGAAGTTCTCCCGGGTGTTGAAGCGCGCCAGGCAGTAATGGCGGATCAGGTGCTCGCGATCATCGGGGGCGTTGGGGTCGTAGCGGCTCAGCTCGGCATCCAGGGCCGGGAGCATGTCATAGCCGATGAAACAGCTGATCCAGGCGCGCAGGTCCGGCTGGTTGAGCAAAGGATGGCGCAGCATCGGGACCTCCTGTCCGCGAGGCGTGGGTCGACACAGGCCTCGATGATTCTTCGATCAACTCAACGGATGGAAACGAAAAAGCCCCAGGCCATGCGACCTGGGGCTTTTGCGTTTCTAGCTGGCGCACTCGGCGGGATTCGAACCCACGACCCCTGCCTTCGGAGGGCAGTACTCTATCCAGCTGAGCTACGAGTGCAGTGCGGGCGACATCATACCCATGTCGGCTTGGGGCGTCCATGCGGTTTTTTTTCGCGTGATGATTGGTCGTCGCCTCGTTGTTGATCTTGTCCTTTTCGATACCCGAAAGCCCCTTCGCCCTATTCACAAGTCCCCCCACCAGACGTCCCTTTGTTTGCTTTGCTCTATGGCTTCACGCGCTCTAACCCGCTGCGCGCCCGCGCAGCGATTTCCTGCCAGTCAAGGCGAACGCATGCATTCAAAAGGCGTGGTAATGCTCGATCTCTCGTTGCGTCAAACCCTGCTGGCACGCTCCGATCTGTTCAGGGGGCTGCCGGACCATCTGATTCGTTATGTCGCCACCCATGCGGTGGAGCGCTCCTTGAGCGACCGGGAGGTGCTCTACCTCAAGAGTGAGGCGCTGGACTTCATCGCGCTGGTGGTCGAGGGCCAGGTGTATTCGGTGATTCATGGCCCCGACGGGCGCGAGCAGATTGTCGGCAGTGCCGGTGTCGGCCAGGTGGTGGGCGAGTCGGCGCTGATCGAGGGCCACGCCCGGGAAAACTCGGCCTTTGCCTGCGGCCCGACCCGGGTGCTGCTGTTGGGGCAGCGGCATTTCAGGGCCTTGTACGAGGAGCCGCTGTTCTGGCAGCGGGTCCTGATGCTGCTGATGGCGCGCCTGATGAAGATCCTCGAGTTGCTCGAGCTGGTTTGCCTGCACCGCCTGGAGTCGCGGTTGGCGCGGTTCCTGCTGGCCAATATCGATGACTTCGAGCTGGCCCCGGCGACCTGTGCGTCGGTTCCGCGCAACCAGGGCATCCTGGCCTCGATGCTCAACACCAGCCGGCCGAAGCTGAATGTCCAGTTGCAGCTGTGGCGGCGTTCGGGGGTGATCAGCTGCCAGAGCGGTCGGCTGGTGATCAACGATGTCGAGCATCTGCGGCGCAAGGCCTACTCGCTGAATTAATTTTCCAACTGTTCCCCAGGTAACAGCGAACGCCTGGTGCGCGATCAGAGACTGTCGGCTCATCAAGGAATGCACAGGGAGTGCTGGCGATGGGATCTTTTCGTGAAGTGGCGGCGGTCGATCGGTTGTTCGAGGCAAGCTGGCGAGCGGTGTACCCCGAGCTGATGCGCCGGGCCAACCGGCGAGCCAGGGGCAACCTGGCCCTGGCCCAGGAGTGGCTGTCCAACACGGCCGTCAAAGCCCTGCTGTTCTTCAGGCGTTCCCCGGAACGCATCCGAGAGCCGCAGGGCTTTCTGTTTCTGGTACTGGACCACGTCTTTCTCGACAGCCTGCGCCGCAGCAAGCGTGAAGGGCAGCTGTTCGATCACTCGATCGACCTTGAGCACGATCACCAGGCCCTGCTCGCCGCGCCTTGCCTATCGGTGTTCGAGTGCACCGAGCAGCTCGAACGACTGCTGCAGTTGGGCAATCGCGTGGAGCAGCTGCCATTGCTCCAGCGGCGGTTGTTTGAAATGCGTTTTGTCGAGGAACTGCCATACCCGCAGATCGCCGCCGAGCTGGGCATCGCCCAGCCCCTGGTGCGCAAGCGCGTGCAGTTGCTGCGGGCGGCGCTGCGCTGAAAGCGCTTTTGCATTCACAGCGACGGATGTCGGGCGTTCTTGTTTCATGAGCACCTGAAACCGTCGACGAGTTCACCGCCAGCGCGCCTGCGCTGGCGCCTTTCATCAAGGAGAGATGTATGACAGAGGTCAACAGCCAGATTACCGATGCCGTAACCCAAACCAACGTCAAGGTGGTGGCCGAGGCGCCGGCCCAGGCCATTGCCTCGTTGTACCAGGTGGCCAGCCATTCGGCGGGGCTGTCCCTGCAGAACGCGGTCAACAGCCAGCAGGCGTTGAATCAGATCTCCAACGCGGTGATCTCCAAGGCTGTGTCGCTGATCATGCAGATCGGCGAGAAGGCCTGACGCCTGGGGAGATACCTCATGTTCTGGTTCAAGAAAAAACCTGCTGTCGCCGCCGAGCCGGAGACTGACGCCACGCCGGCGACCGACCCCGAGGCGGCCGATCCCAAGCCAAGCGATACCGAGCCGAGCAATTCCAAGCCGAGCGATCCCAAGGCGAGCAATCCCGAAGCCGCTGAGCCTGTGGCTGCTGGCCCCCAGATTCCTGACCCCACCACAGCGGGCGACTCCCCGCCACCCAGCACTCCCAAGTCGCCGCGCACGGTGATGGACCGCATGAACGACTACATGATGGTCCAGGTCGCGGCACCACCGACCGGCAGTACCGATGCGCTGAACAGCCAGATCGTCGAGGCGGTGGAGTTCACCAACGCGCAGACCTTCAGTTATGCCCCGGCGCAGATCGCCATCGCCCCGGACATGATGATCAGCCAGGCCGCCGGCCTGGTCGCGCAATCGGCGGCGGGCTATTTCGACGGGGTCAGCAAGCTGGCGCTGGCGGCCCAGGCGGTATTGCTCGAGCAGATGACGAAAAACATCGTCGAAAACCATCCCGAAAAAGCCGCCGAGGATGCCTTGGGCGCCCTGGCCACCGACCTGCTGGTGGGGGCGGCGGCCGCTGTCGCCGCGGCGGCTGGCGCCCTGGAGGCGACAGCCGCGGGCATAGCCATCGACAAGATCGACGAGAGCATCGCCAAGTACAGCAACACCCTGGCCAATCGCGGCGCGCCGCCGTCCTGATTCACGCCGTCCTGGCGTCATGAGCACCCAGTCCCGGAGCCCCTCCGGGACTGGGCAGCAGCACGTTCTTTAATGAGCAAGGAGGAGGCCGAGATGCCCCAGGAAAATTCCGACTCGCTAGCGAGTCTTTATCAATTGGCCGATGCGCTCAACCTGAGCCTGTCCGCGGGTGAAAAGCAGATTCTCGAAGCCTGGATGCGCAGCGAGCCGCGCACGGGTGTCATGGAGCGGGTGCTCAACCAGACCCAGCACCTGATCGAGAGCGAGAGACAACGCACCCGCGACTTGATGGAGCAGGCCAGGGTCAGCGAAAGCAGCCTGCTGGGCAGTCCCCAGCAGCGCGAAGCGGTGATCCGCCAGTGGCTGGCGGCCAAGCAACAGGCGACGGTTATCGATGCGCCGGAGGAGCCTGTGCGGATGCTCAGCAGCGCGCAGAACCAGCTGATCCGCCAGACCGTCGAGGAAGCCGTGCAAGCGCGGATGCTGGGGCTGGTGCAGCAGGTCGAGGCGGTGCTTTCCCGTATCGACCAGGCAGGCGACGCGCCGGAGGACCATTGAGCATTTGCTCGTTCACAGCCTGGGTTTTGCCACGTTCATTGGTTAACACGGAACCCGCCGTGTACTAAACAAAGGAAGTTGAACCATGCCATTAGTCAACGAGCAAATTACCGACGCGGTCACCCAGACCAACGTCAAAGTGGTGGCCGAATCCCCAGCGATGGCGATGAGCACCATCTACCAGTCCATGGGCCAGGCCACGGCGATTCTGTTCCAGAACGCTGTTTCCGCCCAGCAGCAGCAAAATACCCTGGCCCAGGCCGCCACCAACCAGGGCGTGATGCAGATCTACAGCGTCGATACCACCGCAGGCGCGGCGGCTACCGAAAAAGTCGCCCAGGGCGGCGTGGCCGACAACCTGACCAGCCTGCTGACGGTCCTCAAATCGTTCAACCCTTGATCGGGCGAGCGCTAACGGAAGTTGTTCTTTCTTAATAAGGAGTTTCATCTATGAGCACAGTCAGTCCGCAAATCACCGATGCCGTCACCCAAACCAACGTCAAGGTCGTGGCCGAAGCGCCGGCCATGTCGATGGGCACCATCTACCAGTCCCTGGGGCAATCCGTAGCGATCCTGTTCCAGAACTCGGTCTCGGCCCAGCAACAGCAAAACACCCTGGCCCAGGCGGCGACCAACCAGGGCGTGATGCAGATCTACAGCGTCAACACCACCGCAGGTGCGGCGGCCACCGAAAAAATGGCTCAGGGCGGTGTCGGCGACAACCTCGCCAGCTTGCTGACGATCCTCAAGTCGTTCTCTTAAGACCTGGCCTTGAGAAAACCCCGCAGCCTTCCGGCTGTGGGGTTTTTTGCGTTTGCGCGACGCAAGCCCAACCCCAACCCCAACCCCCTGTAGGAGCGAGCTTGCTCGCGATAAACAACGCCCATTCGACACCGGTGTCGACCGCCAGGCCGCCATCGCGAGCGAGCTCGCTCCTACAGGGAGGGCGCCTGCCTCCGACCCTAGGGCGGTGTCGTTGATCCGAAAGATTCTGCCAAAGCGGCGTTTTCGTTCTTTTTTTCGAACGGACTATTGTCCTTTATCGACGTTGACCCTAGGATTCGTTTGAGATTTCAAACGCTCTTGTCTGAGAGCCGACCCGCACGTCTATTCTGATATGCGCTATTTCTGTGCTTGAGCCCGGTAACAGTTTTTCCTGACGGCAGCCTGTCAAGGCGCCTTTCAACAATCACAATTCGCTCCGCCCCGCGCGGTGCTGTTAAGGAAACCGACATGCAGCTTAAAGACGCCCAGTTGTTCCGCCAGCAAGCCTTCATCGATGGGGCTTGGGTCGACGCGGATAACGGCCAGACCATCAAAGTGAACAACCCGGCAACGGGCGAAATCCTCGGCACCGTGCCGAAGATGGGCGCCGCTGAAACCCGCCGCGCCATCGAAGCCGCCGACAAGGCCCTGCCGGCCTGGCGCGCGCTGACCGCCAAGGAGCGGGCGACCAAGCTGCGTCGCTGGTATGAGCTGCTGATCGAAAACCAGGACGACCTCGGTCGCCTGATGACCCTGGAACAGGGCAAGCCACTGGCCGAAGCCAAGGGCGAAATCGCCTACGCCGCCTCCTTCATCGAATGGTTCGCCGAAGAAGCCAAGCGCATCTACGGCGACGTGATTCCCGGCCACCAGCCGGACAAGCGCCTGATCGTGATCAAGCAGCCGATCGGCGTGACCGCAGCCATCACCCCGTGGAACTTCCCGGCGGCGATGATCACCCGTAAAGCCGGCCCGGCCCTGGCCGCTGGCTGCACCATGGTGATCAAGCCGGCTTCGCAGACCCCGTTCTCCGCCCTGGCCCTGGTCGAGTTGGCGCACCGCGCCGGCATCCCGAAAGGCGTGCTGAGCGTGGTCACCGGCAGCGCTGGCGACATCGGCGGTGAGCTGACCAGCAACCCGATCGTGCGCAAGCTGTCCTTCACCGGCTCGACCGAAATCGGTCGCCAGCTGATGGCCGAATGCGCCAAGGACATCAAGAAAGTCTCCCTGGAGCTGGGCGGTAACGCTCCGTTCATCGTGTTCGACGACGCGGACCTGGATAAGGCCGTCGAAGGCGCGATCATCTCCAAGTACCGCAACAACGGTCAGACCTGCGTCTGCGCCAACCGCCTGTACATCCAGGATTCGGTCTACGACGCCTTCGCCGAGAAGCTCAAGGTCGCGGTGACCAAGCTGAAGATCGGCAACGGCCTGGAAGAGGGCACCACCACCGGCCCGCTGATCGACGAAAAAGCCGTGGCCAAGGTCCAGGAACATATCGCCGACGCCCTGGGCAAAGGCGCGACCCTGCTGGCCGGCGGCAAGCCGATGGAAGGCAACTTCTTCGAGCCGACCATCCTGGTCAACGTGTCGAAAGACGCGGCCGTGGCCAAGGAAGAAACCTTCGGTCCGCTGGCGCCGCTGTTCCGTTTCAAGGACGAAGCCGAAGTGATCGCCATGTCCAACGACACCGAGTTCGGCCTGGCCTCCTACTTCTACGCTCGCGACCTGGGCCGTGTGTTCCGCGTGGCCGAAGCCCTGGAATATGGCATGGTCGGCGTCAACACCGGGTTGATCTCCAACGAAGTCGCGCCGTTCGGCGGCATCAAGGCTTCGGGCCTGGGCCGTGAAGGCTCCAAGTACGGCATCGAGGATTACCTGGAAATCAAATACCTCTGCCTGGGCATCTGATACCCGCGCCAAGGCATGGTTTTAAACGCCAGGGGCACGAGAGCGCTGTCCCCTGGCGTGCTGCAAACGATATTTCAGTAGTGGCCGGGATAGCCGGGGCAGTCGATCATCGCATGCTGCCGCGGTTGCCTCCCCGCCACGTCATCCTTGAACCACGCCGACCGATGAGCGGCGAATGAGGACACTATGAGCAAGACCAACGCATCCCTGATGAAACGCCGTGAAGCAGCCGTACCGCGCGGTGTTGGCCAGATTCACCCGATCTTCGCCGATTCCGCGAAGAACGCCACGGTAACCGACGTTGAAGGTCGCGAGTTCATCGACTTCGCCGGCGGTATCGCCGTACTCAACACCGGCCACCTGCACCCGAAAGTCGTCGCCGCGGTGACCGAGCAGCTGAACAAGCTGACCCACACCTGCTTCCAGGTCCTGGCCTACGAGCCTTACGTGGAACTGTGCGAAAAAGTGAACGCCAAGGTGCCGGGCGATTTCGCCAAGAAAACCCTGCTGGTGACCACAGGTTCCGAAGCCGTGGAAAACTCGGTGAAGATCGCCCGTGCCGCCACTGGCCGCGCTGGCGTGATCGCCTTCACCGGCGCCTACCACGGCCGCACCATGATGACCCTGGGCCTGACCGGCAAGGTCGTGCCTTACTCGGCCGGCATGGGCCTGATGCCAGGCGGCATCTTCCGCGCGCTGTACCCGAACGAGCTGCACGGTGTGAGCATCGACGATTCGATCGCCAGCATCGAGCGCATCTTCAAGAATGACGCCGAGCCACGTGACATCGCCGCGATCATCATCGAACCGGTGCAAGGTGAAGGCGGTTTCTACGTCGCGCCGAAAGAGTTCATGAAGCGTCTGCGTGCCCTGTGCGACCAGCACGGCATCCTGCTGATCGCCGACGAAGTGCAGACCGGCGCTGGCCGTACCGGCACCTTCTTCGCCATGGAGCAGATGGGCGTTGCCGCCGACCTGACCACCTTCGCCAAGTCCATCGCTGGCGGCTTCCCGCTGGCCGGTGTCTGCGGCAAGGCCGAATACATGGACGCCATCGCGCCAGGCGGCCTGGGCGGTACCTACGCCGGCAGCCCGATCGCTTGCGCCGCGGCCCTGGCCGTGATGGAAGTGTTCGAGGAAGAGCACCTGCTGGACCGTTGCAAGGCGGTCGGCGAGCGTCTGGTGACCGGCCTCAAGGCCATCCAGGCCAAGTACCCGGTGATCGGCGACGTGCGTGCCCTGGGCGCGATGATCGCGGTCGAGCTGTTCGAGAACGGCGACAGCCACAAGCCGAACGCCGCTGCGGTGGCACAGGTTGTGGCCAAGGCGCGCGACAAGGGCCTGATCCTGCTGTCCTGCGGCACCTACGGCAACGTCCTGCGCGTGCTGGTTCCGCTGACCTCGCCGGACGAGCAGCTGGACAAGGGCCTGGCGATCATCGAAGAGTGCTTCTCCGAACTCTGATCCCGCCTGTGACCTGAATGACAAAAAGACCCGCCTCGGCGGGTTTTTTTGTGCCGATCGAGGAGGCGCAGTGCATTTGCGCTGTATGGAAGCCTCGGCATTGACTAAGGTGCAAAGGATTGCCCAGGGAGCGTGCTGCATGACTGCTGTGGATCTACCCGCTGTACCGCAAGTGTTGATTGCCGAAGCGGACCCTTGGTCGCGCGATTTGCTCAAGCAGGTGTTGTTGAATGTCCGTTGCGATGCGCGGCTGGATGTGTGCGCCGACGGTCAGGAAGCCCTGCAACTGCTGGCCGAAAAACCCTATGACCTGGTGATCGCCGACTGGGAGTTGCCCGGCGTCGACGGCCTGAGCCTGCTGCGCAGCGTGCGCCAGCGCAAGCGCAACCCGGTGCTGCCGTTCATCCTCATCAGCAATCGCAGCGACAGCGCCAGCGTGCGCGAAGCCCTGCCGCTGGCGCCGACGGCCTACCTGACCAAGCCGCTGAACATGGAAGGCCTGACCCAGCGCCTGCAGGATCTGCTGCTGGATGCCGGCCAGGAAGTGTCGTGCGAGATCCCGGCCCTGGCGCCGGGCATGACCCTGTGGACCTTTCTCGAGCGCCGCCGCGAGCTGGCCGAGGGTGCGCCGTTGCTCGCCGACGTGCAGCTGGCGGTGAAACGCAGCCTCAACCCCAACGGTCTCGACCTCAAGCTGCTGGAAGAAGAGGTGCGTACCGACCCGCAGATCACCGCGGTGCTGATTGCCGCGGCCAACAGCGCCGCCCAGCACCATGGCAGCGCTGTGCAGACCCTGGCCCAGGCCCTGCAGCGGCTGGGCTCCGGGCAGAGCATGAACCTGATTCTCGGCCTGGCGCTCAAGCGCAGCGCCCGCCTGAGCGACCCGGCCCTGGGCGATTACGCCGAGCGTTACTGGGAGCTGTCGCTGCATACCGCGGAATACGGCCGGACCCTGGCCCGTTTGCTGGACCTGGACCAGGAGCGCTGCTACTGCGCCGGCCTGCTGCATCGCCTGGGGGATCTGGCGCTGCTGAGCTGCCTGCAGGAGTGGAAACAGGCCGGTGGCGCGCTGGACGACATGGAAGAGGTCGGCGATGCCCTGGAACAGTTCGGCGCGGCCTACGGTTCGGCCTTGCGCACCCGCTGGCGACTGCCGCTGGAGCTGCGCGAGCTGATTGCCTCGGTCTACCAGCTCGGTGGCGGGGTTTACTCCCGCGAGGCGCTGGTGATGAACCTGTCCGCCCAGCTCGCCCGTCTGCAACCGTCCGAGGGCCTCGAAGAGCTGGCCAACAGCAAGACCGCGCGCCTGCTCAAGATCGGCCTGCCAGAGCTGAGCCGCCTGCGCAAAGGCTGATACCTCGACCGGTGGCTATAACAGCCTGGCTGCGGGCGCGCCGCCTCTGTAGCCGCTGCCGAGCCCGCGAGGCTGCGATCGGCTGCGAAGCAGCCGTAAAACCCGGCAACTTGTTCTTCCTGACAAAACGCGTGCTCAGGCTTTACGAGGACTTCGTCCTCGATCGCAGCCTCGCAGGCTCGGCAGCGGCTACAAAGCTCCCGGGGACCTAGAGGCCGCCTACCCCGAAACGATGCGGTTCTTGCCCTGGCGCTTGGCCTCGTACATCGCCGCGTCGGCGCGGGCGAAGAGGCTGTCGAGGTTTTTGTCCTCGGCGGTGAGGCTGGTCAGGCCCTGGCTGACGGTGATGCTGAAGTACTCCTCGCCATGGCTGAAGGTCAGGCGCTGGATTTCCCGCTGCAGGCGTTCGGCAACCTGGCGCGCCATGTCCGGGGCGCAGCCGGGGAAGAGGGCGGCGAATTCCTCGCCGCCGATACGCCCGAACAGGTCGCCACGGCGCAGGGTGGCGCGACCGGTCTCGGCGATGCGTTGCAGGACGTTATCGCCCTCGGGGTGGCCGTAGGTGTCGTTGACCACCTTGAAATCATCGATATCCAGCAACAGGAAGGCCAGCGGCGTGCCTTGCTGGCGCGCCTGCTCGAATTCGCGGTTGGCGCATTCGAAGAAGTGCCGGCGGTTGCTGCTCTGGGTCAGCACGTCGGTGGTGGCCAGGCGTTGCAGCTCGGTTTCCAGGTGCTTTTTCTCGGTGATGTCCTCGGCGAGGCCGACGATGATCACCCGGTCCCCGGGGGCGGCATTGCGATTGATGAAGCACTTGTCGCTGAGCCAGCGGACCTGGCCCTGGGCGTCGATGATGCGGTATTCGCGGTCTTCCACCGCGCCTTTTTCCAGCACCTGGGCCAGGGTCCGCTCGGCGTATTCGAGGTCGTCGGGGTAGACGCTGTCGCGCCATTCGTTGGCGTCGGCCAGCAGCAGGCCGGCGGAGCGGCCGAAGATGCGCTCATACGCCGGGCTGACATAAAGCACCTGACGGGCTTCCCAGTCGAAGGCCCAGAGCACGGCATTGACGCTGACCAGCAACGAGCTGAACAGCTGTTCGCGCTCCGTCAGCCGGGCGACCTCGCCCTGGGCATGCATCAGCGCCATCAGGGTTTGCGCGGCCTCGGGCCACTGGGGCAAAGCGGATGGGAGTTGTGGGTTCTTGTTGACCATCGGCACCGATCTCAAAGCGCACGCCGCTCGGGAAACGAAGCGGCCACAGAAAGCCCGCCTGGATGGCGAAGTGTTGCTTGAGATAGGGGATTGGCGACGAAGTTCCCGGTTTCCGTGGTCTGGAAGCCGGCACCCGCTGGGCGGTCACTGTGGCGCGGATTAAGGGTTGGAACTCATGGGGCGGGGAGGGTAGAGAAGCCCACCGGCCACGGCAGCTGAGCTTGCCGTGGCCGGTGAACGGGCCGGCGTCAGGCGCTGGCGGGGCGCAGCGAGTAGGTTTTCAGCTGGCTGGCGAAGTCGCGCAGCGACTGGATCCCGCTGGCCTCGGCTTCGTGGACCCAGTCCTTGATCGCCGCCAGCATGTCGTGGCCGTTGGAGCTGGTCTTGGCCCAGATCTGTTGCAGCGCCAGGCGTTTTTCGTAGATCACTTTCAGGGCCTGGCTGTGTTCCAGCATGTTCTGGATGCGCGCATGGTGGCGCTCTTCCAGCAGGCTGGTTTCCCGCGACAGCAGGCGCTTGGCGCGATGGAACTGGTGGCGCACCGAATGATCGACCTTGTCCAGCTCTTGCTTGACCAGCGGCGCGATCACCAGCTTGCGGTACTGCGCCATGATCTGGAAACGGTTGTTGAGGATCGCCATCGCCGTGTCCATGTCCAGGTGGCCCTTGCCTTCGACCCGGTGGGCGATCGGCGCGACCCGCTGCACCTTGGCCAGACGCAGGAAGCTGAACACCTTGATCCAGGCCCAGCCCAGGTCGAACTCCCACTTCTTCACCGACAGCTTGGCCGAGTTGGGGTAGGTGTGATGGTTGTTGTGCAGTTCTTCGCCGCCGACCAGGATGCCCCAGGGCACCAGGTTGGTCGCCGCGTCGCGGCATTCGAAGTTGCGATAGCCGACCGCGTGGCCCAGGCCGTTGATCACCCCGGCGGCCCAGAACGGGATCCACATCATCTGGATCGCCCAGATGGTGATGCCGATGGTGCCGAACAGCAGCAGGTCGATCACCGCCATCAGCGCCACGCCGCCCAGCTTGTAGCGCGAGTAGAGGTTGCGCTCGATCCAGTCGTCCGGGCAGTTCTTGCCGTAGATGCGCAGGGTTTCCGGGTTTTTCGCCTCTTCGCGGTACAGCTCGGCGCCTTTGCGCAGCACTGTGGACAGGCCCTTGATCACCGGGCTGTGGGGGTCGTCCGCGGTTTCGCATTTGGCGTGGTGCTTGCGGTGGATGGCGGTCCACTCGCGGGTGTTCTGCGCCGTGGTCAGCCACAGCCAGAAGCGGAAGAAATGTTTCAGGCCGGCGTTGAGCTCCAGGGAGCGGTGGGCTGAATAGCGATGCAGGTAAACCGTGACCCCAACGATGGTCACGTGAGTCATTAACAGGGTGACTGCTACCAGTTGCCAGGCCGACAAGCCTAGAAAACCTTCGTACCACATAGGCTGTAGGGCCCTCGATAAAGAAAAAACAGCAGTCGCATTATCACCAAGCCCACAGAGAAAACCAGTCGCCCTTTCAGATAAGAGTGGCGAGATGTTTCTTCCTCTATAATCCCTAGCTTTCCGTAAGGACATTGACGACCTTATGTCGGTTTCTTCTCGCGACGCTTTGCGCGCAGCCCTGCTCTACCTCTTGCTGTCTGTGTTGTGGCTGCAGTTCAGTGGTCATTTATTGAGCAGTTTCTTCGATGAGTCGAATGATCTGGCGCGCTGGCAACTGATCAACGGGTACGTCTGGGCGCTGCTCAGCGCCGCCCTGATCTTCATCGCGCGGGGCCGTCTGTTGCGTTTGCTGGGCGCCGACTCCTGGTTGCTGCACCAGCGCGAGGACCGCGAGCGCCTGCGCCAGGCCGCCGCCGTGTTCGATTGCACCCGCGAAGGGGTGCTGGTCAGCGACCGCCGGGGCCAGATCGTCCATGTGAACCGCGCGTTCATCGAGATCACCGGCTATCAGCGCGAGGAGGTGCTGGGCCGCCAGCCGAGCATGTTCAAGTCCGGGCACCACACGGCGGATTTCTACCAGGCCATGTTCGATTCGCTGAACACCACGGGCGAGTGGAGCGGCGAGATCTGGAACCGGCGCAAATGCGGCGAGATCTACCCGCAGTGGCAGACCATTCGCGCCATCCGCGATGACGACGGCCAGCTCAGCCACTATGTCGCGGTGTTCTCCGACATCAGCGCGATCAAGGATTCCGAGCACGAACTGGCCCACCTGGCGCACCACGACCCGCTGACCGACCTGCCCAATCGCCTGCTGTTCACCGACCGCGCCGAGCAGGCCCTGGCGTCGGCGCAGATCCACAAGCGCGGCTGCGCGCTGCTGATGGTCGACCTGGATCACTTCAAGATGATCAACGACAGCCTTGGGCACAATGTCGGCGACCGCCTGCTCAAGGCCGTGGCCCAGCGCCTGCAAGGCATGTTCGGGCCGGGCATCACCCTGGCGCGGCTGGGCGGCGACGAGTTTGCGGTGCTGGTGGAGAGCTGCGGGCAACCGGGGCAGGCCGCGGTGCTGGCGCAGCGCATCATCGACGGGGTGAAGCAGCCTTTCCTGATGGACGAGAATCAGCTGTTCATCAATGCCAGCATCGGCATCAGCCTGTTCCCCAGCGATGCCCTGAGCGCCGAGCAACTGTTGCGCAATGCCGACACGGCGCTGTTCAAGGCCAAGAGCGCCGGGCGTGACAGTTACGCGCTGTACACCGAAGAACTGACGGCCCACGCCCAGCAACGGGTGGAGATTGCCTTCGAATTGCGCCGGGCCCTGGAGCAGCAGGAGCTGCGGGTGTTCTACCAGCCGGTGCACGACCTCGCCAGCAGCCGTCTGGTCGGGGTCGAGGCGCTGGTGCGCTGGGAGCATCCGCAACGCGGCCTGGTGTCGCCTGGCGAGTTCATTCCGATTGCCGAGCGCACCGGGCTGATCGCCGAGATCGATGCCTGGGTCATGCAACAGGCCTGTCGGCAGATGTGCCAATGGCAGGCGGCCGGCATGGAGTTGTCCTTCGTCGCGGTGAACGTTTCCAGCCGCCTGTTCGCCCGCCGCGAGCTGTACCAGCAGGTGGCCCAGGTGCTGCACGACACCGGCCTCGACCCCGCCTACCTGGAACTGGAAGTCACCGAAAGCGCGGTGATGGAGGACCCGGAAGTGGCCCTGGAGCAGATGCATCGCCTGCGCGAACTGGGGCTGCGCCTGGCCATCGACGACTTCGGCACCGGTTATTCCTCGCTGCTGCGGCTCAAGCGCCTGCCGGTGCAGAAGCTGAAGATCGACCAGGGTTTTGTCGCCGGCTTGCCGTGGGACGAAGACGACGCGGCGATTTCCCGGGTGATCATCGCCCTGGCCCAGAGCATGGGCATGCAGGTGCACGCCGAAGGCATCGAGCAGGTGGAACAGGCGCGGTTCCTCCTCGACCAGGGTTGCGATTTGGGCCAGGGCTACTGGTTCGGCCGCCCGCTGCCGGCGGCGCAACTGGAATGGGGCCGGGCGCCGCAGATCCACTGATCGGCGCCCCTGTCGGGGCATCGCGGGCAAGCCTCGCTCCTACAGATACGCAGAACCTGCCAGTCGGGGCATCGGCTCCTACAGATCCGCAGAAACCTGCCAGGCACTGCTTCTGTAGGAGCGAAGCTTGCTCGCGATCGAGGCGCCGCGGTGTATCAGGCAGGCCGCCATCTCGGGCAAGTCTCGCTCCTACAAGAGGCGGGGTGGCGCTGCAATCAGCGCCGATTCCCACGCAACCCCGCGTCAATTCAAATAATTTCTTCTGGTTATATAAACATTCTTAAATAGTATTTTTAAGAATATCTGCGCCTATCTACTATTGCCCTCACGCCGCAAGCAGTGCCGCCACTGCCAGGCACATCTCATTCAGGAGCAACACCATGAGCGCATCTCTTCGTAGCGTTGACGGCCAGGACGAACAAACCATCTTGCGCGAGATTCAAAGCGCATTGCGCGACCTGCGTTTTGGCGCGGTGGAAATCACCGTGCACAACGCCCAGGTCGTGCAGATCGAACGCAAGGAAAAATTCCGCCTGCAAAACCCTGGCAATAAACCAAGCTGAATTCCGCACTACCTCTCGCACCGAGAGGCCCGACTGGACCACCGGAGGGCGTCATCCATGACCCCCAGCCTGAACCCCAGCGTTCGCCCACGAATGCGGGCCTGATTCGCCATAAGAAAAATGCCAGCACATTAAAAAATTTCGGGAGCTCCATCATGTCGTCGATTCGCCGTTATGCCCTGGCCGCCCTCGCCAGCGCCGTTTTTGCCGGTTCCGCCGTTGCCAAGGATTACGAGTTGCTCAACGTGTCGTACGACCCGACCCGCGAGCTGTACCAGGACTACAACAGCGAATTCACAAGCTTCTGGAAAAAGGAACACCCGGGCGACAACGTCAAGATCCAGCAATCCCACGGTGGCTCGGGCAAGCAGGGCCGCGCGGTGATCGACGGTCTGCGCGCCGACGTGGTGACCCTGGCGCTGGCCGGCGACATCGATGAAATCGCCAAGCTCGGCAAGAGCCTGCCGGCCGACTGGCAAAAACGCCTGCCGGATGCGAGCACGCCCTACACCTCGACCATCGTGTTCCTGGTGCGCAAGGGCAACCCCAAGGGCATCAAGGACTGGGGCGACCTGATCAAGAAAGACGTGTCGGTCATCACCCCGAACCCGAAAACCTCCGGCGGTGCCCGCTGGAACTTCCTCGCCGCCTGGGCCTATGGCCTGAAAGCCGGCGGCAGCGAAGCCAAGGCCCAGGAATACGTGAAGGAGCTGTTCAAGCACGTACCGGTGCTGGATACCGGCGCCCGCGGCTCGACCATCACCTTCGTCAACAACGGTCAGGGCGACGTGTTGCTGGCCTGGGAAAACGAAGCCTTCCTGGCGCTGAAAGAAGACGGCGGCGCCGACAAGTTCGACATCGTGGTGCCTTCGCTGTCGATCCTCGCCGAGCCGCCAGTGGCGGTGGTGGACAAGAACGCCGAGAAAAAGGGCAACACCGAGATCGCCGAGGCCTACCTCAAGCACCTGTACAGCCCGGCCGGCCAGGAAATCGCAGCGAAGAACTTCTATCGTCCGCGGGACAAGGATGTGGCGGCCAAATACGCTCAGCAGTTCCCGAAACTGGACCTGGTGACCATCGACAAGGACTTCGGCGGCTGGAAAACTGCCCAACCGAAATTCTTCAATGATGGCGGGGTGTTCGACCAGATCTACCAGGCGCAATAAGCAACACTACCTGTAGGAGCGAGCTTGCTCGCGAAGATCGTCAACGATGGCGCGTACATTCCGAATGAGCGCGGTGCCCTTGAGTTCTTCGCGAGCGAGCTCGCTCCTACACTGGTATCTACCCGCTAACCAAGGACTTTTATGTCGCGTCGTATCTCCCCCGTCATACCCGGCTTCGGGCTGACGCTGGGCTACACCTTGGTGTACCTCAGCCTGATTGTGCTCATACCCCTGGCGGCGATGTTCGTGCATGCCGCCCAACTCACCTGGGATCAGTTCTGGGCCATTGTCTCGGCACCGCGGGTACTCGCCGCGCTCAAGCTGAGCTTCGGCACGGCGCTGTACGCGGCGATCATCAACGGCGTGATCGGCACGCTGCTGGCCTGGGTGCTGGTGCGCTACAGCTTTCCCGGGCGCAAGATCATCGACGCGATGATCGACCTGCCGTTCGCCCTGCCCACCGCCGTGGCCGGTATCGCGCTGACCGCGCTGTACGCGCCGACCGGCCTGGTCGGCCAGTTCGCCACCGACCTGGGGTTCAAGATCGCCTACACCCCGCTGGGTATCACCCTGGCGCTGACCTTCGTCACCCTGCCGTTCGTGGTGCGCACCGTGCAGCCGGTGCTGGCCGACATTCCCCGGGAAGTCGAAGAAGCCGCCGCCTGCCTCGGCGCCAAGCCCTGGCAGGTGTTCCGCCACATCCTGGTACCGGCGCTGCTGCCGGCCTGGCTGACCGGCTTCGCCCTGGCCTTTGCCCGGGGCGTCGGCGAGTACGGCTCGGTGATCTTCATCGCCGGTAACATGCCGATGAAAACCGAAATTCTGCCGCTGCTGATCATGGTCAAGCTCGACCAGTACGATTACACCGGCGCGACCTCCATCGGCGTGTTGATGCTGGTGGTTTCCTTTGTCCTGTTGCTGCTGATCAACCTGCTGCAGCGGCGCATCGAACGACCTTAAGGAGGCGCGAACCATGTCCCAATCGTCCATTTCCGCAGCCTCTTCGGCCAATGCCGACCGTCGTGGCAGCGCCACCTCGCGACGCATCCTGATTGGCCTTGGCTGGCTGATCTTCGCCCTGTTCCTGTTGCTACCGCTGTTTATCGTGGTGTCCCAGGGGCTCAAGCTCGGCCTCGGCGCGTTCTTCGCCGCGATCTTCGAGCCGGACGCGCTGTCGGCCCTGAAGCTGACGGTGATCGCCGTGCTGATCTCGGTGCCGCTGAACCTGGTGTTCGGCGTCAGCGCCGCCTGGTGCGTGAGCAAATACAACTTCCGCGGCAAGAGCATCCTGGTGACCCTGATCGACCTGCCGTTCTCGGTGTCGCCGGTGATCGCCGGCCTGGTCTATGTGCTGATGTTCGGCGCCCAGGGTCTTTTTGGACCGTGGCTGCAGGATCACGACATCCAGATCGTGTTCGCCCTGCCGGGCATCGTCCTGGCGACCATCTTCGTCACCGTGCCCTTCGTCGCCCGTGAGCTGATCCCGCTGATGCAGGAGCAGGGCACCCAGGAAGAGGAAGCCGCCAGGCTGCTGGGGGCCAACGGCTGGCAGATGTTCTGGCATGTGACCGTGCCGAACATCAAGTGGGGCCTGATCTACGGCGTGGTGCTCTGTACCGCGCGGGCCATGGGTGAGTTCGGTGCGGTGTCGGTGGTTTCCGGGCACATTCGCGGGGTGACCAACACCCTGCCGCTGCACGTCGAGATCCTCTACAACGAATACAACCACGTCGCCGCGTTCGCCGTCGCGAGCCTGTTGCTGATCCTGGCGCTCTTCATCCTGCTGCTCAAGCAGTGGAGCGAAAACCGTATCAACCGCCTGCGCGCCAGCGCCGCGGAGGAATGAATCATGTCGATCGAAGTCCGTAACGTCAGCAAGAACTTCAATGCCTTCAAGGCCCTGAACAGCATCAACCTGGATATCCAGAGCGGCGAGCTGGTGGCGCTGCTGGGCCCGTCCGGCTGCGGCAAGACCACCCTGCTGCGGATCATCGCCGGCCTGGAAACCCCGGACGCCGGCAGCATCGTGTTCCACGGCGAGGACGTCTCCGGCCACGACGTGCGTGATCGCAACGTCGGTTTCGTGTTCCAGCACTACGCGCTGTTCCGCCATATGAGCGTGTTCGACAACGTCGCCTTCGGCCTGCGCATGAAGCCGAAGAACCAGCGTCCGAGCGAAAGCAAGATCGCCGAGAAGGTCCATGAACTGTTGAACATGGTGCAGCTGGACTGGCTCGCCGACCGCTACCCGGAGCAGCTGTCCGGCGGCCAGCGCCAGCGGATCGCCCTGGCCCGCGCCCTGGCGGTGGAGCCCAAGGTACTGCTGCTGGACGAACCCTTCGGCGCCCTGGATGCCAAGGTGCGCAAGGAGCTGCGCCGCTGGCTGGCGCGCCTGCACGAAGACATCAACCTGACCTCGGTATTCGTCACCCACGACCAGGAAGAAGCCATGGAAGTGGCGGACCGTATCGTGGTGATGAACAAGGGCGTGATCGAGCAGATCGGCTCGCCGGGCGAGGTGTACGAGAACCCGGCCAGCGACTTCGTCTACCACTTCCTCGGCGACTCCAACCGCCTGCACCTGGGCGAGGACAAACATGTGCTGTTCCGCCCGCACGAAGTGTCGTTGTCGCGCTCCGAACTGGCCGACCACCACGCCGCCGAAGTGCGCGATATCCGTCCGCTGGGCGCCACCACCCGGGTGACCTTGAAGGTCGAAGGGCAGAGCGAACTGATCGAGGCCGAAGTGGTGAAAGACCATGACAGCCTGGTCGGGCTGGTCAAGGGCGAGACGCTGTTCTTCAAGCCCAAGGTCTGGCAGAAGGTCGCCAATATCTAAAAGGCAAAAGCATCGCGGGCAAGCCTCNCCCGCGATAACGATCTAAATAGCCGCGCGTTTCGGATTGACCCGCACCCCTCCCGCTCGCGCCTCGATCTCATGCTTGAGCCCCTGGCGCAGCCCCAGCATGAACGCCAGCTCCGCCACCACGAACAACGGCCCGACGATCAGCCCTGAGAGGTCATCGACAAAGGCCGGCTTGCGCCCCTCGTAGTAATGGCCGACGAACTGGATTACCCAGCCGATCACGAACATGCCCAGGCCGCTGGCCAGCCAGACCAGGGTGCTTTGCTGCGCCAGTGCATGGCCGGCCCACACCGACAGCCCCATCAGCATCGTCATCAGCAGGCCCAGGCGCAACTCCAGGCGCAGATAGAACCAGCACGACGCCAGGGCCAGCAGCAGCGCCGGCGACAGCCACAGCCCGGCGATCGGCCAGGCGGGGCGCGACAGCAGGACCGCGACGGCCAGCACAATCAGCGGAATGCCGATAAAGTGGCTGGCGATGTTGCGCGGATCACGGTGGTAGGCGGCGTATTGACTGAGATGGTCGACGAGGCTTTTCATTGTTGTTCCTCCTGTAGGGTGATCGAATCATGCCCTGCGCCGGTTGCCGGCTCTGTCAGCTAGGCGACAATCGGCTCGCTGCCCGTGTGGATAACGCTATCGATGAAGATGCAGGTCTGGCGTGAGCGCCTGATGAGTGGCCAATGGTTCAGCCGCTTGCCCGTTCAATTACAGAATAGTCTGCTGGCCAATGCCCGTTTGCGCTCGCTGGCGCCGGGCCAGCGCCTGTTCCAGCGCGGCGATCCGCCCTGCGGCCTGTACGCAGTGCTGGAAGGCACGGTGCGCATCGGCGCGGTCAGCGAGCAAGGCAAGGAGGCGCTGCTGAGCCTGGTGGAGGCGCCGCACTGGTTCGGCGAGATCAGCCTGTTCGACGGTCAGCCGCGCACCCATGACGCCTATGCCGTGGGCCCGTGCAGCCTGCTCAATGTGCCCCAGGCGGCGCTGCTCGAACTGTTGGACGAGCACCCGCAATACTGGCGGCAGCTGGCGCTGTTGATGAGCCACAAGCTGCGCCTGACTTTTATCAACCTCGAACAGCTGAGCCTGATGCCGGCCCCGGTGCGGGTGGCCAACCGCCTGTTGATGATCGCCCGCGGCTATGGCGAGACCGACACCCCGCGCCGGGTCCTGCACCTGCCCCAGGAGCAGTTGGCGCTGCTGCTGTCGCTGTCGCGCCAGACCACCAACCAGATCCTCAAGGATTTGCAGGGGCAGGGCATTCTCAAGCTGGGTTATGGCGAGATCGAGATCCTCGACGAGGACCGGTTGCGGGCGTTGGCCGGGGTTTGACCGTCAGATCGCTATCGCGGGNGTCTGTAGGAGCGAGGCTTGCCCGCGATGAGGCCCTCGAACCCGCCACACACCTTTCAGCGCAACCCATCCCGAAACTGCCCCGGCGTCATCCCGGTCCAGCGCTTGAACGCGCGGCTGAAGCTGCTGGCGTCGGCGAACCCCAGCAGGTAACTGATCTCGCTCAGGGAGCACTGCGGGTCGCGCAGGTGCAGCAGGGCGAGGTTCTCCCGGCATTCGTTGAGCAGGGTGTCGAAGCGACAACCTTCGTCCGCCAGGTGGCGTTGCAGGCTGCGCAGGCTCAGGTGCAGGGCCTGGGCGACCCGTTCCGCCGAGGGTTCGCCTTCCGGCAGCTGGGACTCGATGACCCCGCGCACCTTGCGCTCCCAGGTCAAAGGTTGCAGTTGCATCAGGGTGCGCTTGAGCACCGCCTCGTTGTGCTCGGCCAGTTCCGGGTTGGCGTCGTCCAGGTGGCTGTCGAAGTCGTGCAGGCCGAACTCCAGGCGGTCCTCATCGGCGCTGAAAAACACCGGCGCGCGAAACACCGTGTGCCATTGCTTGGAGTCCGCCGGCTCGGGGCGCCGCAGGTACACCGCCAGCGGCGCGTAGTCGCGGCCCAGGCGGTTGCGGCAGGTGCGCACGTAGATCGCGACAAAGGCGTCGATGGCTTCGAACGCCGGCTCCGGATTGCCTTGTGGGACCTTCAGGCGAAAGCGATAGCGGTCCTCGGCGCGGGTCAGCTCCAGCTCCAGGGCATCGCTGACCACCTGGTGATAACGCACGATGCGCTCGAACACTTCCCGCAGGCTGCCGCTGGCCACCAGCGCATAACCCAGGGCATGGAAGGTGGTCGGGCTGACGAAGCGCGAGACCCGCAGACCTATGGCCGGGTCGCCGCTGGCCTGCACCGCCAGTTGCCACAGGCGGGTAGTGCCCGACAGCGGGTAGCGGGCGTTGGGATCGTCCATCAGTTGCGGGTCGAGGCCGGCCTGGTGGCACAAGGCGGTGCTGTCGAGGCCCAGGGCATCGAGCTGCTTGCGCAGGGCGCGGGTCCAGCTGGCGAGGGAAGTGGGTTCGGTCATGGCGGTTGGCGCGTCCGGTCAACAGGTTGGCGTCCGCGGCTAGCGCCCGGCGCGCGGGCGCAGGGCAGGATGCGAACATCAATAACCAGAGGATGGAAGCATGCACGGTACTTCTGCAAGTCCCGACCGGCTGAATGCTCAGCAACGATCGGCGCATATTCGTGAGGTGGTGCTGGCCAGGGGCGTCGAGTTGCGCGAGCGCTACCCGCTGCTCAAGCATCAGGACGCGTTGGGCGCGGGCATCCTGGCCCTGGCCCTGGCCGGGATGGTGGGCTCGGCGGCGCTCTACATCGGCGGGTACCTGGCCTGGTGGGCCTGCCTGCTGCTCAATGCGTTTTTCGCCTCCTTGACCCACGAGTTGGAGCACGACCTGATCCACAGCATGTATTTCCGCAAGCAGCGCATCCCCCACAACCTGATGCTGGCGCTGGTCTGGCTGGCGCGGCCGAGCACGATCAACCCTTGGATCCGTCGCCATTTGCACCTCAATCACCACAAGGTGTCCGGCACCGAGGCCGACATGGAGGAGCGCGCCATCACCAACGGCGAGCCCTGGGGCATCGCCCGGCTGCTGATGGTCGGTGACAACGTCATGTCGTCATTGATCCGCACCCTGCGCGCCAGGACCTGGGCGCACAAGCTCAACATCCTCAAGCGCACCTTGAAGGTGTACGCACCGCTGGCGTTGCTGCACTGGGGGGCCTGGTATGTGTTTCTCGGCTTCCACGCCGCCAATGGCGTCGCCGCGCTGCTGGGCGCGCCCATCGACTGGTCGGCCAGCACCCTGGCGGTGATGCAGGTGATCGATATCGCCGTGGTGGTGATCATCGGCCCCAATGTGCTGCGCACCTTCTGCCTGCATTTCGTCAGCTCGAACATGCACTACTACGGCGACATCGAAGCGGGCAACGTGATCCAGCAGACCCAGGTGCTCAACCCCTGGTGGCTATGGCCGTTGCAGGCGTTCTGCTTCAACTTCGGCAGTACCCACGGGATCCACCATTTTGTGGTCAAGGAACCCTTCTACATCCGCCAGCTGACCGCGCCGGTGGCGCATAAGGTGATGGCTGAGATGGGCGTGCGCTTCAACGATTTCGGCACCTTCGGCCGGGCCAACCGGTTTATCCGCAAGGAGCGGGTGGCGGCAGAAGTGGTGCGGGGTGTCAGGGCGTGATGTATCGCGTTTGAGGGCCAATCGCGGGC
>NZ_JBQENK010000021.1:0-7768 GCF_052044735.1 Pseudomonas sp. 22526 | reverse complement strand
TCCGCAGGACCTCTGGCGATTTCAAGATCGCCACGGCCGTTCCGGCCGATCGCAGCCTTCGGCAGCGGCTACAGATCAATCCGGCTGGAACGGCGAGGCGCTGAGGATCACCCCGGTTTCTTCCACGTATTGCTGCCAATGGCCGATCAGCGCATTGAGCTTGTCCGGCTCGCTCTGCGCCAGGTCGTGGATCTCCCCCGGGTCCTGGCTCAGGTCGTACAACTGCCAGGTTGCCGGGCCCACGGGGCCGGGGATGTACAGCGCTTTCCACTGGCCCTGGCGAATCGCCCGGCGGCCGAACAGTTCCCAGCCGGTGACCGTGTGTTCGTCATGCACCTGCGCAGTCTCGCCGGACAGGAAGCCCAGCCACGATTTGCCCCGCAGCGGCGCTACGTCCCGACCGCGCCAGCGTTTGCCCGGATGGCGCACCCCGGCCAGGTCGAGAATGGTCGGGGTGATGTCCATCACCGTGCCGAAGCCATGGCTGATCCGGCCCTTGAGCGACAGCTGCGGGTAATGCACCAGCGCCGGCACGCGAATGCCGCCTTCGGTGGTGAAGGCCTTGAAGAGGCGCGAGGGGGCGGTGGCGGTCTGCGCCCAGGCCGGGCCGTACCAGACGTAGGAGTTGGCGCGGCCGATGTTGTCCAGGCTGTTGTCGTAGTGCTGGTTGAGGTAGGTCAAAAGCTGCGGGCCGAACTTGGGGAAGGCCTCCAGCAGTGCGCCTTCGGCACCATTGTCGGACATGAACAGGATAAAGGTGTTGTCCAGCTGGCCCTGCTTGCGCAGGTAGTCCACCACCCGGCCGATGTTCCAGTCCATGCGCTCGACCATCGCCGCGTAGACCTCCATGGCCCGCGCGGAAACCTGCCGCTGTTGCTCGCTCAAGGCCGCCCATTCGGCGCTCAGGCCCAGCAGCGGGTGCGGTTCCACATCGGCTTCGATCAGCCCCAGTCGCTTGAGCTTTTCCAGGCGCTCCAGGCGCAGCACCTCGGGGCCGGCGTCATAACGGCCACGGTACTTGGCGACCACTTCCTCGGGGGCCTGCAACGGCCAGTGCGGCGCGGAAAACGGCAGGTAGGCGAAGAACGGCCGGGTCTGGTCGCGTTCCTTGAGGTACTGCAGCAGCTTGTCGCCGAAGGCGTCGGAGGAATAGAAGTCCTTGGGCAACTCGTCGATGAAGCGGTCGTCCTCGATGTACAGCGCCGGGGTGGATTTGAGCAGGCCCGGGGTGTTTTCGTCGTAGGTCGGCTCGAAACCGTAGTGGTTGGCGGCGCCGGGCAGCAGCGAGAACGAACGCTCGAAACCCCGGGCATGGGGCGCCAGTTCGGCGGTCAGGCCCAGGTGCCATTTGCCGCTCATCAGGGTCTGGTAGCCGGCGTCGCGCAGCAGCTCGGGCAGGGCCACCACGCGGTCGTTGAGGTGGCCCTCGTAGCCCGGCTTGCCGATCAGTTCCGGGGTCAGGGCCTCGGCCATGGTGCCGATGCCGGCGATATGGTGGTCGGTGCCGGTGAGCAGCATGGAGCGGGTCGGAGAGCAGGTGGGGGCGGTGTGGAAGTCGGTCAGGCGCAGGCCATTGAAGGCCAGGGCATCGAGGTTCGGCGTGGCGATTTCGCCGCCGAAGGCACCAAGATCGGAAAAGCCCAGATCGTCGGCGAGGATCACCAGGAAGTTGGGACGTTGCGGCATCTATTCACTCCTCATCAGCAAGCAATAAAGGCCAGTGGCAGGTCACGGATCTGGGCGGGCAAAGGCACCTGGTAGTGATCGTCGCTGGTCAGTTCGTGGAGCAGTTCTTCGCGCAGCTGGTGGAAGTCGAAACTGCTGCGCTGGCGCGGATGGGGCAGGGCGATGTCCACCACCCGCTTGATCCGGCCGGGGCGCGGCTCCATCACCACCACGCGATCGGCGAGGAAAATCGCTTCCTCGACGTCATGGGTGACCAGCACCGTGGTGATCCTGGCCCGTTCGCGGATCGCCAGCAGCTCGTCCTGCATCTGCTGGCGGGTCAGCGCGTCGAGGGCGCCGAAGGGTTCGTCCAGCAGCAGGATGCGCGGGCTGGCCACCAGGCCGCGGGCGATGGCCACCCGTTGCGCCATGCCGCCGGACAGCTGGTGCGGGTAGGCGCGGGTGAAATCGGTGAGGCCCACCAGCTCGATGAAATCGGCGATGCGGGTTTGCCGTTCAGTGGTGCTCAGGGCTTCGTTGACTAGGCCCAGGCCGATGTTTTCCTCGACCGTCAGCCAGGGGAACAGGCGGTGTTCCTGGAACACGATGCCGCGTTCGCCGCCAATACCGTTGACGGCCTTGCCGTCGACGCGGATCTCGCCGCGAAACTGCGTATCCAGGCCGATCAGCAGGCGCAGCAGGGTGGATTTGCCGCAGCCGCTGGAGCCGACGATGGCGACGAATTCGCCCTCGGCGATCTCCAGGTTGAATTCGCGGATCGCCTCCAGTTCGCCGCCGGCGACCTCGAAGGTCTTGCCCACCTGGTTGAAGCTGACGATGGGGGAAGGTACGAGTGCGTTCATGCGTGTCTCCAGCGTGTGGCGCGGGTTTCGAGCTGTTGGCCGACAAGGTTGAGCAGGGCGCCGGTGAGGCCCACCAGGAGCATGCCGGCCAGGATCAGGTCCATGCGCAGCAGTTGCTGGGCGCCGATCATCTGGCTGCCGATGCCGCCGTTGGACGGCATGAAATATTCCGCGCCGATGGTGCCCAGCCAGGCGTAGATCAGACTCAGGCGCAGCCCGGCGAAGATCCCTGGCGCGGCGCCCGGCAGCACCAGGCGGCGCAGGCGTTGCCAGAGGTTCAGGCGCAGCACTTGCGCGGCCTCGGTCAGTTGCGGCGACAGATTGGCGACGCTGCGCTGGGTGGCGATAAACAGCGGGAAGAACGCGGCCAGCGCGACAAATACCCATTTCGCCAGCTCCCCGAGGCCGAACCAGGCGGTGAGCAAGGGCACCCAGGCGAAAATGGCGATCTGCCGGAGCGCCGCCAGGGTCGGTCCCAGGATCCGTTCGCTCAGCTGCGACAGACCCAGCAGCAGGCCCAGGGCAAACCCCAGGCCGCCGCCCAGCAGCAGGCCGCCGAGGGTGCGCCGCAGGCTCAGGCCCAGGCCGCCCGACAGGCTGCCGTCGAGCAGGCCGTTCCAGGTGGTTTGCAGCACCGCCAGCGGGCTCACCAGAATGTTGGTGTCGATCCATTCCAGCTGGTTCGCCGCTTGCCACAGCGCCAGCAGGAATAGCGGTAGCAGCCAGGGTTGCAGGCGTTGCCAGCCCTGGTAGCGCGGGCCGCGGCGGATCTGCGCGATGGCCGGGTGCGGCCAGTGCACCAGCGCCTTGTCCAGCAGGCCGATGCCGCGGTCCATGGCCACGCCAATCACCCCGATCACCAGGATGCAGACGAAGACGATATCCAGCATGAACAGCTGGCGCGCCCAGACCATCAGGTAGCCGATGCCTTCGCTGGAGGCCAGCAGTTCCACCGCCAGCAACGAGGTCCAGCCGGCGGCCAGGGCCAGGCGCACGCCGGCCATGAAGGCGGGCAGGGCGGCGGGCAGTATCAGCCGGCGGATCAACAGGTGCGGCGGCAGGCGCAGCACGGCGGCGGCTTCGCGCAATCTGGGCTGGGCGTCGCGCACGCCGACCAGGGTATGCAGGGTCACCGGCACTACGATGGCCTTGACCAGGACCACCAGCTTGAGCAGTTCGCCGATGCCGAAAAACACCATGAACAGCGGGATCCAGGCCAGGGTCGGGACCTGGGCCAGGGCGGCGAAGGTCGGGAACACCAGGCGTTCCAGGCGCCGGCTGGAACCCAGTGCCGCGCCCAGCACGGCGCCGACGCCGATGCCCGCCAGCAGGCCCCAGGCCAGCCGTTGCAGGCTGATCGCCAGATGGCTCCACAGCTCGCCGCCGGCCAGCTCGACCGCGCTGTTCCAGACCAATGCGGGCGTCGGCAGGATCTGCTCGCTCATCCAGGCATAACGGCTGGCCAGCCACCACAGGGCGAACAGGCTCAGGGGCAGCAACCAGGGCAACAGCCGCCGGTGGACTCGCGGCCAGGACAGCGGCTTAGCGGAGGGCGCGGCCAACGGCAAGCTGAGAAGGGAAACACGGGCCATGGACGATCTCCGTTGTCGGGTTGTGCTGCTTCTTTTGCTTTTGCTTCTGTAGGAGCGAGGCTTGCCCGCGATAGGCCGCAGGCCGGTTGTGGCCCTGATGCGNATCGCGGGCAAGCCTCGCTCCTACAGGTTTGTATTTTGGTTATATAAAAAGTTATATCGATGCTATTGGGAGATAAGAGAGGCCATTTAAGGCCTCCAGGCACGCTGCATCCAATGCATTTGGAGAATATTTTCGATGCTGTCCATGCATATGCCGCGCAGAGCCGCGTCCTGGCTGATTTATTCGAACGGGTTATTAAAATGTGAATTTATAGTATTTAAAGCTTGGACTGCCTTGGGCCTACCTTCTGCTCCTCAATGCCCGTCGCAGCCAGGAGCCACACCTTATGAACCTTCCCTTCAAACGCGTCCTCAGTCTGTTCGCCGCGCCGGCCCTGGCGGGGCTGCTGGGCTGCCTTCCGCTGCTGGCCCAGGCGGATGAACTCAAGCAGATCCGTATCGCCGTGCCGGACCTCAGCGCCGGTACCCAGCACAGTGGCGGCGGGGTGACGGACGTGCTGCGCCAGCAGCAGATCTTCGAAAAGGCCTTCGCCGACCAGGGCATCAGCATCCAGTGGAACTACTTCAAGGGCGCCGGCCCGGTGATCAACGAGGCCTTCGCCAACGGTCAGGTGGACCTGGCCTACCTGGGGGACCTGGCGGCGATCATCGGCAAGTCCAACGGCCTGGACACTCGCCTGCTCAGCGCCACGGCCCGTGGGGTCAAGCAGTACCTGGGAGTGGTGCCGGGGTCGGGGATCAAGACCTTGCAGGACCTCAAGGGCAAGCGGGTCGCGGTGTTCCGCGGCACGGCCACGCAGTTGTCGCTGGATGCCGCGCTGGCCAGCCAGGGCCTGAGCGAGAAGGACCTGAAAATCATCAACCTGGATTTCAACGCGGCGGTCGCGGCGCTGGCGGCGAAGCAGATCGATGCCACCTGGGGCGGTTCCAACTTGAATGCCTTGCAGGCCAAGGGCCTGGCCGAGGTGCCGCTGAACACCAAGGACCTGGGCGGTGCGGGTAGCGTGCAGGCGGTGCTGGTTGGCAGTGGCGCGTTCGTCGACGCCCATCCCGAGGTGGTGGAGAAGCTGCTCAAGGCCCAGCAGCAGGCCGTGCAGTGGCTGACCCAGGACAGCAACAAGGACGCTTATATCGAGCTGGTGTCGGGGCTGGCCAGCTACCCGCCGGTGGTGCTGAAGCAGGACCTCAAGGATCAGCGCTTCAGCGAAATCTTCCCCTCGACCCTGGACCCGGTGTTCCTCGGCAAACTGCAGGACGCGGTGGACCTGGCCGCGCAGCAGCGGCTGATCCGCAAGCCGTTCAAGGTCAGTGAGTGGGTGGCGCCGCAGTTGGCTGCCGCCGGCCTCTAAACCACCTGGCCCTCCTGTAGCCGCTGCCGAGCAGCGCGAGGCTGCGATCGAGGACGCAGTCCTCGCCAAACCTGCCCACGCGGTTTACCGGGAGGAACGCGGTGCCTGGTTTTGCGGCCCCTGCGGTGCCGATCGCAGCCTCGCGGGCTCGGCAGCGGCTACAGGGGATTGTTAAACCGCAATGTTGACCTGCTGCCGATCCACCGCCACCAGCACTTCGATCATCTTGCGGGCCGCCGGCGACAGGCGAAATCCCGTGCGGCTGACGATGCCGCAGCGGGCGTTCATGCTCTCGATGTTCTGCGGCAGGTTGCGCCAGTGCAGCAGCGCCAGGGAACCCTGTTCGATGTCCTCGATGAAGGCCTCTTCGGTGCCCACGCCGATCGCGTCGGACTGACGCACGATCTTCACCAGCGCCGGGAAGTGTTCGGTCTGGATGGTCGGGGAAAAGTCGATGCGCCCGCTGAGATTGGCCAGCAGCTTGCGGATCCCTGGGGGGATCAGGGTGGTGGCCAGCGGGTAGTCGAACATGTCGTTGGTCGACAGGCTTTCCTTGGCCAGCAGCGGGTGCCCCGGGCGGCAGAAAAACACCCCGCGCTTGGGCGTCAGGGGCTGGGTCTGGAAGTTCGGGTCGGCCTCGAAATGGCGGATGTCGGCGATGAAGAATTCGATCTCTTCGCGGCTCAGGCTGCGGCTGAGTTTTTCCCAGTTATCCACCTCCAGGCAGACGCGCACCTTGGGGTGGGTGCCGGTGAATTGCGCCACCGCATCGGGCACCAGTTTCACCGCCGGCGCCGGGCCGCAACCAAAGCGCAGTTCGCCGGCATCGAGCTTGGTCATCTGCGTCACTTCGCTGCTCAGCAAGGCCGCGCCCTGCACCAGGCTCAGGGCGTGCTGCAGCACCACCTGGCCTTCCGGGGTGGGGCGCAAATCCTTGTTGCCGCGGTCCACCAGCACGCAGCCGAACTCCTGCTCCAGGCCCTGGATGCTGCGGCTGAAGGCCGGTTGGGTGATGCCCATGGCGTCGGCCGCGCGGACAAAACTGCGGTGTTCGTTGAGGGCGATGAAGTAACGCAACTGGCGAAGATCCATATGCTTTCCCGGCATCCGAAAAATAGCCCGAAGGCATTTGCGACGAGTGAGGAATGAGGTTTTAAATGCAAGCTCTTATTCCGTCAACGAAGCATGTGAATATCTATTAGATCTAAAGTGAATATAGATAGAGCGTTGTTTCGCTGCCGCCCAACCCTAAGCAGTCAGACGAGGGTCTACCCGATGAGCAATGCCGCACTAGCCGTTAAACCCGCTGTTCATGCGCTTGAGATCCACCCGGTGGCCGGCCGCATCGGCGCCGAGATCCATGGCGTGCAACTCTCCGGCGAGCTGGACGCCGCCACGGTGGAAGCCATCCAGCAGGCGCTGGTGGACTACAAGGTGATCTTCTTCCGTGGCCAGGCACACCTCGACGACCAGAGCCAGGAAGCCTTCTCCCACCTGCTCGGCGAGCCGGTGGCGCACCCCACCGTACCGGTGCGCGACGGCACCCGTTACCTGCTCGAACTGGACGGCGCCGAGGGCCAGCGCGCCAACTCCTGGCACACCGACGTGACCTTCGTCGATGCCTACCCGAAGGCCTCGATCCTGCGCTCGGTGGTGGCCCCGGCCTCCGGTGGCGATACGGTCTGGGCCAATACCGCCACCGCCTACAACGAACTGCCGGCGGAGCTGCGCGAGCTGGCGGACAAGCTCTGGGCGGTGCACAGCAACGAATACGATTACGCCGGGGCCAAGCCGGACGTGTCGGCGGAAAAGCTGGAGCGCTATCGCAAGGTGTTCACCTCCACCGTCTACGAGACCGAGCACCCGCTGGTGCGCGTGCACCCGGTGAGCGGCGAGAAGAGCCTGGTGCTCGGGCATTTCGTCAAACGCATCAAGGGCTACACCCAGGCCGATTCGGCGCACCTGTTCAACCTGCTGCAAAGCCATGTCACCCGCCTGGAAAACACCGTGCGCTGGCGCTGGACCGCCGGTGACGTGGCGATCTGGGACAACCGCTCGACCCAGCATTACGCGGTCGACGACTACGGCACCCAGGACCGCATCGTGCGCCGCGTGACCCTCAAGGGCGACGTGCCGGTGGGTGTGCACGGGCAGCGTAGCCAGACCATCAAGGGGGTGTGACCGGGGCCGTCACGGCTCTCTGTAGCCGCTGCCGCAGGCTGCGATAAGGCCGAAG
>NZ_JBQENK010000020.1:127298-136612 GCF_052044735.1 Pseudomonas sp. 22526 | reverse complement strand
GGCCTTCAGCGATCTTGAAGTCGCTGCGGCCGTCCCGGCCGATCGCAGCCTTCGGCAGCGGCTACAGAGTCCGTGCCCTATCGACAAGAACAATAAAAGAGACCCGCCCATGTCCAGCTCGACCCTTGCCCTGCCCAGCGCCGCGGAGACGTCCGACACCTATCGGCGGATCACCTGGCGGCTGATGCCCCTGCTGTTCACCTGCTACATCTTCGCCCACCTGGACCGCATCAATATCGGCTTCGCCAAGCTGCAGATGACCCAGGACCTGGGTTTCAGCGACAGCGTCTACGGTTTTGGCGCCGGCCTGTTCTTCATCGCCTACGCGCTGTTCGGCGTACCCAGCAACCTGGCCCTGGACCGGGTCGGGCCGCGCCGCTGGATCGCCAGCCTGATGCTGGTCTGGGGCCTGCTGTCCAGCGCCATGCTGCTGGTGGACAGCGCCGCCGGCTTCTACCTGTTGCGCTTTCTGCTGGGGGTGGCCGAAGCCGGGTTTTTCCCCGGCATCCTGGTGCTGCTCAATCGCTGGTTCCCGGCCGGCCGCCGCGGCCAGGTGACCGCGCTGTTCGCCATCGCCGTGCCCATGGCCGGGGTGATCGGCGGGCCGCTGTCGGGCTGGATTCTCGAAAGCTTCCACGACCTCGGCGGGATGCGCGGCTGGCAATGGATGTTCCTGATCGAAGGCCTGCCGGTGGTGTTCCTCGGCCTGGTGGTGCTCAAGGCGCTGCCGGACAGCATCGACAGCGTCGCCTGGCTGACTGACCTGCAGAAGCAGCAACTGCACGCGGCCCTGAGCCAGGAAGAGCAGCACAAGCCGATCACCCGTTTCGCCGGCATCCTCCAGGACAGGCACATCTGGCTGCTGGTGTGCATCTATTTCGCGGTGATGCTGGCGGTCAACACCATCGCCTTCTGGATGCCGACCCTGATCCATCACGCCGGCATCGCCCGCGACAGCCGCGTCGGCATGCTCAGCGCCCTGCCGTACCTGGCCGGCTGCCTGTTCATGATCGGCGTCGGTCGCTCTTCCGACCGCCTGCGCGAACGGCGCTGGCACCTGAGCGTGCCGCTGCTGATGTCCAGCGCCGGCCTGATCGTCGCCGGCCTGGCCCCGGACAACGCCTGGCTGGTAATGGCCGGGTTGCTGGTGGCCGGCATGGGCGCCAGCGCCGCGCTGCCGATGTTCTGGCAACTGCCGCCGGCCTTTCTCGCCAGCACCACCCAGGCCGCGGGGATCGCCCTGATCAGCTCCTTCGGCAGCATCGCCGCCTTCCTCGCGCCCTACCTGATCGGCGTGGTCCGCGACGCCACCCAGAGCGCCAGCCTCGCCCTCTATGCCCTGGCCCTGCTGATCGCCGGCGGCGCCTGGCTGGTGCTGCGGGTGCCGGCCCTTATCGTCAATCCCCAGGAGAAGTAACCATGCTCAGCCCTTCGGACATCCAGCAGGCCGCCGCCCGCCTCGACGCCGCCGAACGCAACCGGGAACAGATCGCCCAACTGTCGCTGGAGTTTCCCGGCATCACCATCGAAGACGCCTACGCCATCCAGCGCAGCTGGGTGGAACACAAGATCCGCGCCGGGCGCAAGCTGGTCGGGCACAAGATCGGCCTGACCTCGCGGGCCATGCAGGTGTCGTCGAACATCAGCGAGCCGGACTTCGGCGCCCTGCTGGACGACATGCTGTTCGAGGAAGGCAGCGATATTCCCTTCCAGCGCTTTATCGTGCCGCGGGTCGAGGTGGAACTGGCGTTCATCCTCGGCAAGCCGCTCAAGGGCCCGAACTGCACGCTGTTCGATGTGCTCGACGCCACCGAGTGGGTGATCCCGGCCCTGGAGATCATCGACGCGCGCATCCAGCAGGTCGACCCGCAGACCCAGGTCACGCGCAAGGTGTTCGACACCATCTCCGACAACGCCGCCAACGCCGGGGTGGTGATGGGCGGGCGCGCGGTGCGCCCCGGCGACATCGACCTGCGCAAGGTGCCGGCGGTGCTGTACCGCAACGGGGTGATCGAGGAGTCCGGGGTATCCGCCGCGGTGCTCAACCATCCGGCCAAGGGCGTGGCCTGGTTGGCCAACAAGCTGGCGGCCTATGACGTCGGCCTGGAAGCCGGGCAGATCATTCTCGGCGGTTCCTTCACCCGCCCGGTGGCCGCCCGCCCCGGCGATACCTTCCACGTCGACTACGATCAGCTCGGCAGCATCGCCTGCCGTTTTGTCTGAGGAGGACGCTCATGCAACTGCCGATCAACCATTTCAAGCAACGCCTGCAGCAAGACGCGCCGCAGATCGGCCTGTGGCTGGGCCTGGCCAATGCCTATTGCGCGGAACTGGCGGCCAACGCCGGTTTCGACTGGCTGCTGCTGGACGGCGAACACGCGCCCAACGACCTCAACAGCCTGCTCGGCCAGTTGCAGGCCATCGCGCCCTACCCGGTGCAAGGCATCATTCGCCCGCCGGTGGGCGACACCGCGCTGATCAAGCAACTGCTGGATATCGGCGCCCAGACCCTGCTGATCCCCATGGTGGAAAGCGTCGAACAGGCCCGGCAACTGGTGCGCGCCATGCGTTATCCGCCAGCGGGCATTCGTGGCGTCGGCAGCGCCCTGGCCCGAGCGTCGCGCTGGAACAGCATTCCCGGTTACCTGGACCAGGCCGACGAGCAGATGTGCCTGCTGCTGCAGATCGAGAACCTCGAAGGCCTGGCCAATCTGGATGCCATCGCCGCCCTGGAGGGGGTCGATGGTTTGTTTATCGGCCCGGCCGACCTCTCGGCGTCCATGGGCCATCGCGGCAACCCGGGGCATCCCGAGGTGGTCGCGGCGATCGAGGACGCCATCGCGCGGATCCGCAAGGCCGGCAAGGCGGCCGGGATCCTCAGCGCCGACCGGACATTGGCGCAGCGCTATATCGAGCTGGGGGCGAACTTCGTCGCGGTGGGGGTGGATACCACCGTGCTGATGAAGGGCTTGCAGGGGTTGTTGGGGCAGTACAAGGAGGTGGCGGCGCCTACCTCGGGTGGCGGGGCTTATTAACCCCTCGCCCTGTAGCCGCTGCCGAGCTTGCGAGGCTGCGATCGACTGCGCAGCAGGCGCAAAACCTGAGATTCGCGTTGGGTCTGGATAACCGCGTTGGCCCCGTTGCGGCCGCTACGCGACCGATCGCAGCCTCGCAAGCTCGGCAGCGGCTACGGGACGGGCGTCAGCCCTGGCGCGCCGCCAGGCGCCAGACCCGGGCAATATCTGCCGCCCTGTCTCGCAGCAAGCGCGGCGCTTCGGCACAGGCCTGCTCCAGGGTCATGGGGCCGGAGGCCAGGGCAAAGGCCGCATCCACGCCGTGCCCATACATCTGCTCGTAGCCTTCGCCCAGGGTCCCGGCGATCACTATCACCGGCACATTGTGCTGCTTGGCGATGCGCGCCACGCCAAAGGGGGTCTTGCCCCGCAGGGTCTGGGCGTCGAAGCGACCTTCGCCGGTAATCACCAGGTCCGCGCCCTGCACGGCCTCGGCCAGCCCCACCAGCTCGGCCACCACTTCCACCCCCGGACGAAACCGTGCGCCAAGGAAGGCCTTGGCGGCGAACCCCAGGCCACCGGCGGCGCCGCTGCCCGGTTCGTCGCGCACGTCCTTGTCCAGCACCTGGGCGGCCTGGTCGGCAAACTGGCCGAGGGCGCGGTCCAGCTGTTCGACCTGCTGTGGCGACGCGCCCTTCTGCGGGCCGAAAATCGCCGAGGCGCCGTGGGGGCCGCAGAGAGGATTGTCGACGTCGGCAGCGATCTCGAAACGCACCTCGGCCAGCCGTGGGTCGAGCTGGCTCAGGTCAACCCGCGCCACCTGTGCCAGGGCCAGGCCGCCCAGGGGAAGAGTCTGGCCATCGCGATCCAGCAGGCGCACGCCCAGCGCCTGCAAGGCGCCGCTGCCGGCGTCGTTGGTGGCGCTGCCGCCGATGGCCAGGATCACCCGTTGCGCACCGGCATCCAGGGCCGCGCGGATCAGCTCGCCGGTGCCGATGGTGCTGCTGGTGCAGGCATCGCGCTGGCCCGGCGGCACCAGTTGCAGGCCGCTGGCCTCGGCCATTTCGATGATCGCAGTATGGCTCTGCGGCAGCCAGCCCCAGCGCGCGTCCACCGGCGTTCCCAGCGGCCCCTGGACGCGGGTGCTGCGCAGCTGGCCCTCGCAGGCATCGAGGATCGACTCCACCGTGCCCTCGCCGCCGTCCGCCATCGGGCACTGGATCAGCTGCGCGTCCGGCCACACCCGCGCCAGCCCGTCGGCGATGGCGCTGGCCACGCCAGAGGCACTCAGGCTGTCCTTGAAGGAGTCGGGGGCGATGATGATTTTCATGGGCTATCTCCGGTTCTTATGGCGCCCATGCTGCCAGTTGGCCGCGACCTTGACCCCGGTCGGCTGCACAAGTGTGGGGCGGCTTTATTGTTCATTGTCACAATCATAGGAGCCAGACGCAGTCTTGTAGGAGCGAGGCTTGCCCGCGATCAAGGCGCCGCGGTGTATCAGGCTCACCGCGGTGTGGCCATCGCGGGCAAGCCTCGCTCCTACGAATGCTGTGGTCAGGGTGCGTCGATCTGCGGCAACAGCTGCACCCCCAGGTACAGCGCCAGCATGCCGTCGAGCTTGAGCGGGTCGACGCCGCTGAGTTCGGCGATGCGCTCCATGCGGTAGCGCAGGCTGTTGCGGTGGATGCCCAGGGCGTCGGCGCAGGCCTGGCTCTGGCCGTCGTGGTCGCACCAGCTGCGCAGGGTCGCCAGCAGCTGGCCATTGCTGTCCTTGGCGATGACCTTGCGCAAGGGGCTGAGCAACTCGTCCAGGGCATCGTCATTGCGATGGCGCCAGAGCATCACCGGCAAACGGAAACGATTGAGGGTCAGCAGCCGCGACTGGGGCAGCACATCGCGGCCATAAGCGAGCAAGTCGCCGACCCGCCGGTAGCAGCGGCGCAGCCCCGCCAGTCCGTCGGCCTGGCCGCCCACGGCGATGCGCAGGATGTTCCAGCCCAGGCTGTCGAGTTTTTCCAGCAGCCGCGGGTTGTCGAGGCTCAGGGTCGCCGGCCGGCACCACAGCAACGAGGACTTGGCCGAGCTGACGCACCAGCTGTCCGGGTAACGGGACATCAGCCAGGCGCTCAGGGCCTCGACGGTCTGCCCCGCCCCTTGCTCCGGGCCCAGCTCGAACAGATAAGGCGTGCGCGGCAGCTGCGGCTTGAGGCCCATCTGCTGCGCCTCGTCCACCAGCCGCGGCGAATCCCCGCTGTCGCTGAGCAGCAGCGCCAGCAGGTCGTCGCAACGCTGGCGGCGCCATTGCTGTTCCGCCTGCTGGTGGCGCTGGCCCACCAGCATCTCGGCGGTCATGCGCACCAGCTCGGCATAGGTGCGCAGCAGTTCCGGCTCGCCGGTGATGCCCAGCACGCCAATCAGCCGCTGGTCGTGCAACAGCGGCAGGTTGATCCCCGGCTGCACGCCCTTGAGGTGCTTGGCGGTCTGCGCGTCGATCTCCACCACCCGGCCGTTGGCCAGCACCAGCTGCGCGCCTTCGTGGCGTGTGTTGATGCGCTCGGGCTCGCCGCTGCCCAGGATCAGACCCTGGCTGTCCATGACGTTGACGTTGTAGGGCAGGATGGCCATCGTCCGGTCGACGATATCCTGCGCCAGGTCGTGATCTAGTTCGAACATAGCGGCGTGATCCTAGGAAAGACGGGCTCGGAAAAGATAACGAGGGCTTGTTCACCGGCACAGGGGATGCCGGCAAACCCTGTGCGCCGGCACAAAGACAGCGGCCCATGGGGTGACCGAGACTCTCGGGGCGATCAACGTTAACCTCGCATCGCAAAAAATCATAATAAAGAGAGACACGCCATGTCACAGAGCGCCGCTGCCACCCTGGCCACCGATGACGATAAAAATGCCGTCTACAAGCGCATCACCCTGCGCCTGATCCCCTTCATCTTCATCTGCTACCTGTTCAACTACCTCGACCGGGTGAACGTCGGCTTCGCCAAGCTGCAGATGCTCGATGCCCTGAAATTCAGCGAAACCGTGTACGGCCTGGGCGCCGGGATCTTCTTCATCGGCTACGTGCTGTGCGGCGTGCCGAGCAACCTGGCGCTGAACAAGTTCGGCCCGCGGCGCTGGATCGCGCTGATGATGATCACCTGGGGCACGCTGTCGACCTGCCTGCTGTTCGTCACCACCCCGACCCAGTTCTACACCCTGCGCCTGTTCACCGGCGCCGCCGAGGCCGGCTTCTTCCCTGGCGTGGTGCTGTACCTCTCGCAGTGGTTCCCGAGCTTCCGCCGCGGCCGCATCATGGCCCTGTTCATGTCGGCGATCCCGGTCTCCGGCCTGCTCGGCAGCCCGTTCTCCGGCTGGATCCTCAACCACTTCGCCGCGGGCCAGGGCGGCATGGCCGGCTGGCAGTGGATGTTCCTGCTGCAGGGCATCCCTACCGTGATCCTCGGCGCCCTGGCGTACTTCCTGCTCAATGACAATTTCGCCCACGCCAAGTGGCTGAGCCCGCAGGAACGCGCGCTGCTGGAAGCCGACCAGGCCGAAGACGCCGCGAGCAAGCCGCGCACCACCGGCGATTCCCTGGCGGCGGTGTTCAAGAACCCGGCCATCTGGGCCTTCGGCCTGATCTACTTCTGCATCCAGAGCGGCGTGTACGCCATCAACTTCTGGCTGCCGTCGATCATCAAGAACCTGGGGTTCAGCGACAACCTGGTGATCGGCTGGCTCAGCGCCATTCCCTATCTGCTGGCGGCGCTGTTCATGCTGATGGTCGGGCGCTCGGCCGACCTGCGCCAGGAACGCCGCTGGCATCTTGTAGTGCCGATGCTGATGGGTGCCATCGGCCTGGTGATCGCGGTCAACTTCGCCGCCAACCCGACCATCGCCATCCTCGGCCTGACCATTGCCACCATGGGCGCCCTCACCGGCCTGCCGATGTTCTGGCCGGTACCGACCGCGCTGCTGAGCGCCGGCGCCGCCGCGGGAGGCCTGGCGCTGATCAACTCCATGGGCCAGATGGCCGGCTTCCTCAGCCCCTACATCGTCGGCTGGGTCAAGGACAGCACCGGCTCCACCGACGCCGCGCTGTACCTGCTGGCCGGGGTGATCGTCACTGGCAGCCTGCTGGCCCTGCGCATGACCCGCAGCCTGAAACGCTGAGCCACGCCTCCGAGCCTGCCACCGGGCCTGCCCTCTGGCGGGCCCGGCTTCCCGGGACAAGCCGCGGGTTTGTCACCGCCTCGCTACAAAAAGCAACAGCCCGCCCGGGCGCCCCCGTGGTATATCGGACAGACATCCGGCCGCGGCAGTTTTCCTTTGGCTGGATCGCTTGACGACTCCCTCGCAGCCCTTACCGAAGGAAGACCCACAGGATCATGACCGCGCCCATCTCCCTCGCCCGCCTGAGCGATATCCAAGCCCTGGAACAGCAGCAGCCCCTGGCCCAGCGCAATCTTCCCGCCAGCACCTATGAACTCTTGCAGCGCTCGGCCAGCCGTTTCGGCGAGCGCACCGCCCTGACCTTCCTGCCCCAGGGCAGCCTCCAGGACCAGCCCTGGAACATCAGCTACGCCGAATTGTTCGCCCAGGTCACCCGCACTGCCAACGCCCTGCACCGGCTGGGCATCGGCCCGGGCAAGGCAGTGTCCTTCCTGCTGCCCAACCTGCCGCAGACCCATTACGTGATCTGGGGCGGCGAGGCCGCCGGGATCGTCAACGCCATCAACCCGCTGCTGGAGCCGGAGCACATCGCCGAGCTGGTCCGCGCCTCGCGCACCACGGTGCTGGTGACCCTGGCGCCCTTCCCCGGCACCGACCTCTGGCAGAAGGTCGCCAACCTGCGCGAGCGCCTGCCGGAGCTGGAAGCCATTGTCACCATCGACCTGGCCAACCTGCTGCCGGAGCCGCAACGCAGCGCGATCAAGAGCCAGCGCCCGGCGATGCCGGAGGGCGTGCTGGACTTCGACACCCTGCTCGCCGCCTGCCCCGCCGACCACCTGGAAAGCGGCCGGGTGATCCAGGCGGACGACATCGCTTCCTACTTCCACACCGGCGGTACCACCGGCACGCCGAAACTGGCGCCCCACAGCCACCTCAATGAAGTGGCGATGGCCGAGATCATCGGCCTGCACGGCGATTACGGCAGCCGCGACGTGGTGCTCTGCGGGCTGCCGCTGTTCCACGTCAACGGGGTGATACTCACTGGCCTCGCCGCCTTCCACCGCGGCGCTCAGGTACTGCTGGCCGGGCCCCAGGGCTACCGCAACCCGACGCTGATCAAGGATTTCTGGCACCTGGTGGAACGTTATCGGATCAGTTGCTTCAGCGGCGTGCCGACCATCTTTGCCGCCTTGCTGCAGGTGCCCAACGACGGGATCGATGTCTCCAGCCTGCGTTTTGCGATATGCGGCGCCGCGCCGATGCCGGTGGAGCTGATCCGTCAGTTCGAGGCGCGCTCGGGGCTGAAGATCATCGAAGGCTACGGCCTCACCGAAAGCACCTGCGCCACCAGCTGCAACCCGCGGGACGGCGAGCGCCGGGTCGGTTCCATCGGCCTGCGCCTGCCGTATTGCGAGGTCAAGATCGCCGTGCTCGACAGCGACGGCCATTACCTGCGCGACGCCGCCATCGACGAGCCCGGCAACGTCTGCCTGCGCGGGCCGACGGTGTTCAAGGGCTATCTGCAGGCCGACAAGAACCAGGGCCTGTGGCTCGACGGCGGCTGGTTCAACACCGGCGACCTGGGGCGCATCGACCGGGACGGCTACATCTGGCTGACCGGGCGCAGCAAGGACCTGATCATCCGCGGCGGCCACAACATCGACCCGCAGATGATCGAAGAAGCCCTGCATCGCCACCCGGCCGTGGCCATGGCCGCGGCGGTGGGCAAGCCGGACCTCAAGGCCGGCGAGCTGCCGGTGGTGTACGTCCAGCTCAAGGCCGGCGCCAGCGCCGATCCGGCCGAACTGCTGGAGCACGCCGCGCGGCATATCCATGAACGGGCCGCGCTGCCCAAGAACGTCTGGCTGCTCGAGCAGATTCCCCTGACGGCCGTGGGCAAGACCTTCAAGCCGGCCCTGCGCCTGGACGCCATTCGCCGAGTGTTCGAGGACGAGGTACGGCAGGTTGCCGACGGCATCCGCGTCGAAGCCGTCAGCGACGAGCGCCACGGACAACGGGTGGATATCCATGTGCCCGACCTGGATGCAACCCGCCGCGCCGCCCTGGACCAACGCCTGAGCGGTTACGCGGTGCGCTACCAGTTGCACTCGGCCTGAGTCGCCGGCGGCCCCG
>NZ_JBQENK010000020.1:31789-127254 GCF_052044735.1 Pseudomonas sp. 22526 | reverse complement strand
GCCGCTGGACTCGCCATCAGCCATGACGCGGCCTGTCAGCAAAACGGCTTCTCCCCAGTCACGGCCGCTTCGCACGGAATGCCGCCCAAACCGATCGCAGCCTGCGGCAGCGGCTACAGTTTCGGCTTCTGCGCTGACGGACCAGATGCTTGCGACCCTCGTATTGGTGCGGCCATGTTTCATTCAGGCGCGCCGCCATCCGCCGCATAGCGATACCCCGGATGCAGGTCGGCGCCCGGCGCATCCAGTTCCAGCACCAGGCCACCCGGCATCCGCACGAAGATCTGCCAGATGCCATCCTGCGGCACCTGCGCCACCTGATGCGGCAGGCCGCTGGCCTGGACCCGCTGCAATACCTGTGCGGCATCCTCCTCGGTCCTGAAGGCGATATGGCTGAGCGCCGTCTCGGCGAAGGTCGGTTGCTCGATCACGTGCACCAGCGCCTGCCCGTCCTGGTACAGCCAGCGCCCGGGAAAGGGAAACGGCGGGCGCCGTCCGGCCTGCAACCCGAGCAAGGCCTGGAAGGCCTGCTGCAAGACGTCGCCCTCGGCGGTGTTGAAGGCCAGATGATCGAAATGCCAGGTCATGACGTACCTCCGCCGCCGATAACGGCAGTGCGATCCGGCAAGAAAATACTGAGCGGTTTCATGGGGTCACCCTTGTGCGATGGAAGTGACTGCATATTCCCAGCTTGATAATCGAGGAAAAATCCCGGTAAAACGCAAGGATCTTTAAAGGATTTTTAGCAATGAGCTCGATTCTCGACCTTGAAGTCTTCGTCCGCACCGCCGATTCCGGCAGTATTTCCGCCGCTGCCCGCAGCCTGGAGTTGACCCCCGCCGCCGCCAGCATCGCCCTCAAGCGCCTGGAAACCCGCCTGGGCATGCGCCTGCTGGCGCGCTCGACCCGCAGCATGCGCCTCACCGAAGAAGGCCGGCGCTACCTGGACAGCGTGCGCGTGGCGCTGGCGGCCCTGGCGGAGGGCGAACAGGCCCTGAAGCAGCAGAGCCAGGGGCTGAGCGGCGTGCTGCAACTGGCGGCGCCGTCGGACTTCGGGCGCAACCTGCTGCTGCCCTGGCTGGACGACTTCAAGCGCGAACACCCGCATATCCGCCTGCAACTCTTGCTCAACGACCGGCACAGCGACCTGTTCCGCGAGACCGTCGACGTCGCCCTGCGCTTCGGCGTGCCCAGCGATTCCAGCCTGGTGGCCCTGCCGATCCTGCCCCGGCATCACCGGCTGGCCTGCGCCAGCCCCGACTACCTGGCGCGCCATGGCACCCCGCAAACACCCGCCGAACTGAGCGAGCACAGCGCCCTCGTCTATCTGCGCAACGGCCGCCCCTACAACAGCTGGCATTTCAGCCGCGACGGCGAGGTACAGGAAGTCCAGGTGCGCGGCGACTACCTCAGCGACGACGGCGAAGTGGCGCGGCGCTGGGCCCTGGCCGGCCATGGCATCGCCTACAAGGCCTGGCTCGACGTGGCCAGCGACATCCGCGCCGGGCGCCTGGTGCCCCTGCTCGGCGACTGGCAAGGCGAAAGCGCGCCGCTCAACCTGCTGTGCCCGCACCGCTTGCAGGTCTCGGAACGGGTGAAGGTGCTGCAAGGCTTTTTGCAGGCGCGCTGCCAGCTGCTGGCGGGATAATTCAGATTGCCCCCTACGCCCGTTCTGGTATTTGATGGGCGTCCCATGACCGGTCGCTGGCCGCTGTCGCGCCGGCCTTACCTCACGCACAAGGATTTCGTACATGAGCTACCGCATCCTCGGCCATTCCGGGCTGCACGTGTCCCCCCTGACCCTCGGCACCATGATGTTCGGCGAACAGACCAGCACCGAGGATTCCCTGCGCATCATCGACAAGGCCTGGGACCAGGGCATCAATTTCATCGACACCGCCGACGTCTACACCAACGGCCGTTCCGAGGAAATCGTCGGCGAAGCCATCGCCAGCCAGCGTGACCAATGGGTGCTGGCGACCAAGGTCGGCTTCGGTCCCGCCGATGGCGTGCCCAACCGCAGCGGCCTGAGCCGCAAGCACATCTTCAATGGCATCGACGCCAGCCTGACCCGCCTGGGCACCGATTACGTCGACATCTACTACCTGCACCGCGAAGACCACAACACGCCGCTGGAAGTCACGGTGTCGGCCATCGGCGACCTGCTGCGCCAGGGCAAGATCCGCTACTGGGGCCTGTCCAACTACCGCGGCTGGCGCATCGCCGAGGTGATCCGCATCGCCGACCGGCTCGGCGTCGACCGGCCGGTGATCAGCCAGCCGCTGTACAACATCGTCAACCGCCAGGCCGAGACCGAACAGATCACTGCGGCCCAGGCCTACGGGCTCGGCGTGGTGCCCTACAGCCCGCTGGCCCGCGGCGTGCTCAGCGGCAAGTACGCGCCGGATGTCGCCCCCGACAGCAACAGCCGCGCCGGGCGCCAGGACAAACGCATCCTGGAAACCGAATGGCGCGTCGAGTCGCTGCGCATCGCCCAGCAGATCCAGCAATACACCCAGAAGCGCGGGGTCGGCATGGTCGAGTTCGCCATCGCCTGGGTGCTGAACAATGCCGCGGTCAGCTCGGCGATCGTCGGCCCGCGCACCGAGGAACAGTGGGACGCCTACACCAAGGCGCTGGAGGTGAAGATCAGCGCCGAGGATGAAGCCTTCATCGATTCGCTGGTCACCCCGGGGCATGCCTCGACCCCGGGCTTCAACGACGTCAGCCACTTCGTCTCCGGACGCACGCCACGCTGATCTCCCCCTCAGTGGCGGCCCCTTCCGCGGGCCGCCCGCTGGCGCACTGCCGGTCAGTGGCGACAAACGGGATATTTTCCCGTCACCTGCACTAAATCCGAGTAAACGTCTCGCGCCAAACCCTCTATATTCCCCGCAGTTTTTCCTTCCACCCCATTTGCCTGGTTCAGGTCACACGAGGACAGCTTGTCTAAAGGTATTGCTCTATCGGTCTTGGCGTCGGTGCTGTTTGCCGTCATGTATTTCTACACCTCCTTGCTGGCGCCCCTGACCGGGGTGGAGATTTTCGGCTGGCGCATGCTGCTCACCGCGCCCTGCATGACGCTGTTCATGCTGCTGAGCGGTGAATGGCGGCATGTCGGGGCTATCCTCAAGAGACTGCTGGGCCAACCGCTTCTGCTGCTGGCGCTGCCACTGTCGGCGGCGCTGCTCGGGGTGCAGCTGTGGCTGTTCATGTGGGCGCCGTTGAATGGCTACAGCCTGGATGTGTCGCTGGGTTACTTCCTGCTGCCGCTGACCATGGTCCTGACCGGGCGCATCGTCTACGGCGAACAACTGTCGCGGCTGCAGAAGATCGCCGCCGGCCTGGCGACCCTGGGGGTGCTCAACGAGCTGTATCAGGTGGGCAGCTTTTCCTGGGCGACCCTGTTGGTGGCCATCGGTTATCCGGTCTATTTCGTGCTGCGCAAACGCCTGGCCGCCGACAACCTGGGCGGCCTGTGGCTCGATATGGCCCTGCTGCTGCCGATCGCGCTGTGGTTCGTGCAAAGCGGCGAGCAGGGTTTTGCCGTGGTCGATCAACACCCCTGGCTGTACCTGCTGATTCCGTTGCTGGGGTTGATCAGTGCCTCGGCGCTGGTGGCCTATATCATCGCCAGCCGCCTGCTGCCCTTCAGCCTGTTCGGCTTGTTGAGCTATGTCGAACCGGTGCTGCTGCTGGGCGTGGCCCTGCTGCTGGGAGAAAGCATCAAGGCCGGGGAATGGCTGACCTACCTGCCGATCTGGCTGGCGGTGCTGGTGCTGGTGTACGAGGGCTTCAAACATCTGATGCGCCAGCGCCGAAGCTGAACCAGCTGTTGCTGTTGCTTTTGTAGGAGCGAAGCTTGCTCGCGATAAATGCGACGCGTATCCCCTGCTGCACCGCGTTGTCGGCATCGCGGGCAAGCCTCGCTCCTACAGAAGCATCCGGGTCAGGGTTTGATTTGCTTCAGCTCGTTGAGCAGGGCCAGCAGGGCCTGCATCTTCTCTTCGCCGAACTGCTGCTGGATGCGTTGATAGTTGATTTCCATATCGCCGCTCATGGACTCGAAACAGGCCTGGCCCTTTTCCGTCAGGGTGATGAACAGGCGGCGCTGGTCCTCGGGGGATTTGCGCCGGCTGACGTATTCGTCGCGCTCCAGGCGGGTCAGCACGCCGGTCATGCTCGGCGGCAGGATGCAGGCCATTTTCGCCAGCTGATGGCTTTCCAGCTCGCCGTTCTGGCGCAGGATGCGGATCACCCGCCACTGCTGCTCGGTCAGGTCGTGCTGGTTGAGGGACGGGCGAAAGAACGCCATGGCCGCTTCGCGGGCCTGAAGCAGGGTCAATGTCAGGGAAGGTCTTGGGTTGGTCATGTGCGGGTCGTTCACAGGGCTGGATGGTGACGCTCGGCGCCACAAAGGCCGAACATTAACACATTCACAATCGCCAACCGACAGGCAAAACAAAGCCCGGTCGAGAATTCCCCGACCGGGCTTCATCGTCAGGCAGGCGGCGGCTTAGTCGGTGGACAGCACGCCACGACGAACCTGGTCGCGTTCGATCGATTCGAACAGTGCCTTGAAGTTGCCTTCGCCGAAACCATCGTCGCCTTTACGCTGGATGAATTCGAAGAACACCGGGCCCATCAGGGTTTCCGAGAAGATCTGCAGCAGCAGGCGCTTGTCGCCCTCTTCGGAGGAGCCGTCCAGCAGGATGCCCCGCGACTGCAGCTCGTTCACCGGCTCGCCGTGGTTCGGCAGGCGGCCTTCGAGCATCTCGTAGTAGGTGTCCGGCGGCGCGGTCATGAAGCGCATGCCGATCTTCTTCAGCTGATCCCAGGTCTTGACCAGGTCGTCGGTGAGGAAGGCCACGTGCTGGATGCCTTCGCCGTTGAACTGCATCAGGAACTCTTCGATCTGCCCGGCGCCCTTGGACGACTCTTCGTTCAGCGGGATGCGGATCATGCCATCCGGCGCGGTCATGGCCTTGGAGGTCAGGCCGGTGTATTCGCCCTTGATGTCGAAGTAACGGATCTCGCGGAAGTTGAACAGCTTCTCGTAGAAGCCGGCCCAGTAGGCCATGCGCCCGCGATACACGTTGTGGGTCAGGTGGTCGATGATCTTCAGGCCCGCGCCTTGCGGGTGACGGTCCACGCCTTCGAGGTAGACGAAGTCGATGTCATAGATCGAGCTGCCTTCGCCGAAGCGGTCGATCAGGTACAGCGGCGCGCCGCCGATGCCTTTGATCGCCGGCAGGTGCAGTTCCATCGGGCCGGTTTCGATGTGGATCGGCTGGGCGCCGAGTTCCAGGGCGCGCTTGTAGGCCTTCTGCGAGTCCTTGACCCGGAATGCCATGCCACACACGGACGGGCCGTGCTCGGCAGCGAAGTACGAAGCGACGCTGTGGGGCTCGTTGTTGAGGATCAGGTTGATCGCACCCTGGCGATACAGGTGCACGTCTTTGGACCTGTGGGTCGCGACCTTGGTGAAACCCATGATCTCGAAGATCGGCTCGAGGGTGTTGGGGGTAGGCGATGCGAATTCGATGAATTCAAAGCCCATCAGGCCCATCGGGTTTTCGAAGATATCTGCCATGGTTGGCGCCTCATCATGCTTTTAGAAATTAACGGATCGTTAGTTGCTGGCAATGCTGAGGCAGGCAGGTGGCGCGCAAGAGATGCCCCGCACGCTGCGCGCGAGGAAGTCACCGTAAATCAGTTGAAACCCGAGAATCTTCATGTCGACCCTGTCTTACCGGCTGGGGGGCGAGGCTTCTGCTGCCAGAAGACTTTATTATTGTATGCGTAACCAGATTCTACACAGCGTAAAACTGTTTGTCCGCACTCTCTATAAAATCCGCTTTTTTTCCAGGCCCGCAAGGGGTTTGTTGCACTGGTAAATGCCCCACAGGATCAGCCCGCCGCCCAGACACATGGCCAGGCTCAGGCGCTCGTCCAGCAGCAGCGCACCGAGGATCACCGCGGTCAGCGGATTGAGCGCGATAAACACCCCCGAGCGGGTCGCACCGATCTTGCGCAGGCCGTCGTAGTACCAGATATAGGCCAGGGCCGAGCCCAGAACGCCGAGGTACAACAGGCTCAGGCCCTGCTCCAGGGTCAGGCTCGACAGCGCCTCGATCCGCACCTCGCCGCGCAGGGCCGCGGTGCTCCAGAGCATCGCCGTACCCAGCAGGATCGAATAGGTCACGGTCTGCAACGGGCCCAGGGTCCGGTTCAGATTGCGCGAGAACAACGAATAGACGCCCCAGCCCAGAACGCAGCCGAAAATCAGCAAGTCCCCGCGCCAACTGCCCGCTCCACTGGACAAGGCCCCCGGGTCGCGGCTGAGGATCACTACCCCCGCCCCACCCAGGCACAAGGCAATGCCGAACAGCTTGGCGCCACTCAAGCGCTCCTTGAACAGCGCCCAGGACGCCAGGGCAATCACCGCCGGATTGAGGGCGACGATCAGCGAGGCGCGCGACGCATTGATCGACTGCAGGCCCTCGAAGAAACACAGGTTGTAGAAAAAGATCCCGAAAAACCCCAGCACCGCCAGCTGGGCGAACTGCGCCAGGCTCGGGCGCACCAGGGCAATCCGGGCGATCGCCATGAACAGCAGCAAGGCCAGGCTGGCCAGGAGAAAACGCAGGCTGGCGGCTAACAATGGCTCCAAGGTACCCGCCAATAGCCGCCCGGCGACAAAGGTGCCGCCCCAGATCATGGTGACCGCCGCCAGTTTGCAATACACCGGCATCTCGGAAGGCCCGGCACAGGTTTGATCGACAGTTTTCATAAGGCTCCGAGGCGCGGCTGAAGGAAGGTTCGGGTATTCTTCGACTAATGCCTGATCATCGTAAAATGAGCTTTTACTCATGACCCTGAGCCAACTGCAGATCTTCTCCCTGGTGGCCGAGCTGCGCGGCTTCACCAGCGCCGCCAGCCGGCTGGGCATCAGCCAGTCCGCGGTGTCCCACGCGCTCAAGTCCCTGGAGCAGGAACTGGGGGTCGAATTGATCCGCCGGCATCAGTCACTGGTGGAACTCACCGATATCGGCCAGCAATTGTTGCTGCGGGCTCGCGCCATCCTCGGCCTGGCCGCCACCATGGAACAGGAAGCCGCCGACGCCCGCGGCATGAAACGCGGCACCCTGCGCATCGGCTCGTTCGGCCCGACCTCATCGATGAAACTGCTTCCGGCGATCCTCCAGCGCTACCGCCAGGCCCATCCCGGGATCGAGGTGCACATCGACGAAGGGCCCGACCGCCAGGTGCTGCAATGGCTGGAGGAACGGCGCATCGATATCGGTTTCGTGGTGCTGCCCCAGGAGCGCTTCGACTGCTTCGCCCTGGTGGAAGACCAGATGGTAGCGCTGATCCCCAGCCAACATGCCCTGGCCGCCAAGGACTCGGTGAGCCTCGCCGAACTGTGCGACGACCCATTCATCCTCACCGAGGCAGGTTCCGCCGAGCTGGTTTCCCGGCTGTTCCTCGCGGCCAGGCTCAGCCCCAACATTCGCTATCGCAGCTCGCAGCTGCTCAGCACCCTGGAGACCGTGGCCCGCGGCGATGCCCTGACCCTGGTCGCCCAGTTGTCGCTGCCCGAGGCCAGCGACCCGCGTTACCTGATCAAGGCGCTGTCACCCCCCGTCCGGCGTCAGGTAGGCCTGGCGGTGCTGGATCGGCGGCAGGCGTCACCGGCGACCCTGGCCTTTATCGAGCAGGCGCGGAGTCTGTATCGCCATGACTGAGCGCAACCCGGAGGCGCCGTCTATCATGCCCATGGAGCGGATGCCGCCGGACCGTCCACCGGCTTTTGAGCGTTCTCTGGCCCCCACTTCGCCACAGGTTTTTCCTCCATGCCATTGACCGCCAAAGGCCCGTTGAAACGCTCCACCCGCAACCTGTGGACCCTGCTGATCGGCTTGCTGCCGGTGCTGCTGGGCGTGGTCATCCTCTATATGCAGGCCGAGCGCGCGCTGATCCACAGCAGCCAGCAGACCGCCGAGGAAGCGATCCGCCAGTTCGACCTGATGCTCGACAACACCGACATCGCCGCCCGGGCGCTGATGGCGCAAGTCGGCCAACCCTGCGACGACTTCAGGCAACTGGCCCTGCGCGATCAGGTGACCCGCCGCCCGTTCGTACGCTCGACCAATCTGGTGTGGCGCAATGACAATTACTGCAGCTCGCTGCTCGGCCCATCCTCGTTCGTGCTGGACCCGGCCAACTATGTCGACGGCAAGCTGTGGTTGATGAACGGCAACCCGGTCACGCCCAACACCGCACTGCTGGTCTATCGCCTGCAAGAGGGCGAACGCGCGGTCCTGGCCACCATCGACGGTTATCATCTGAGCAACGCTTTGCACCTGATCAGCCGTTTTGCCGAGCTGCAACTGCAAGTCGGCCCCTTCTGGCTGGCCGACGATGGCCAGGTCCACCCATCCATCGCTCCGCCAGCCCCAGTCGCCCCTTATCAGATGGCTTCTTCGCGCTACCCCTACAGCGTCAACGCGGGGTTCCCCGAGGGCGATATCTGGCTCTACATGAAGTCCCAGTACCCTGCCCTGTTCAGCCTGCTGATCTTCTTCGGGGTATTGGCGGCGGTCCTTGGCCACTGGCTGCAAAAGCACTCCTCGTCACCCAGCCATGAACTGCAACGCGCCCTGGAAGCGGCGGAGTTCATCCCGTACTTCCAGCCCGTGGTCCGCGGCGACACTAAACAGTGGGCCGGCATCGAAGTGCTGATGCGCTGGAAACACCCCCGGGAAGGCCTGGTGCGTCCGGACCTGTTCATTCCCTTCGCCGAGCATTCCGGCCTGATCGTGCCCATGACCCGTTCGCTGATGCAGCAGACCGCCCTGCTGCTGGCGCCCCACGCCCATACCTTCATCGACGACTTTCATATCGGCATCAATATCACCGCCAGCCATTGCCAGGACCTGGAGTTGCTGGAGGACTGCCGGGAGTTTCTCGGCATGTTCCCGCCGGGCAAGGTGAGGCTGGTGCTGGAGCTGACCGAGCGCGAACTGGTGGAACCGACCGCGATCACCCACAGCCTGTTCGAGGAACTGCACAAGTTGGGGGTGATGATCGCCATCGACGACTTCGGTACCGGCCATTCAAGCCTGGGTTACTTGCGCAAGTTCAATGTCGATTATCTGAAGATCGACCAGAGCTTCGTGGCCATGATCGGTGTCGACGCCCTGTCCCGCCACATACTCGACAGCATCATCGAACTCTCGGGCAAACTCGAACTGGGGATAGTCGCCGAGGGCGTGGAAACAGTAGAGCAACAGGACTATCTGGCCGCCCATGGCGTCGACTTCCTGCAGGGCTACTTATTCGGCAGGCCGATGCCCGGGGAAGAACTCCTACAAGCACTGGCGCGCCACTAAATAGCCATTTTTAATGAAGATTTATTGAACTCGGCAATTGTTTCACGCACCAATTTGAATCAGAAGATGACAAATTGCCTGTATCAACAACGACATTATTTACTTGCGCCAGATTAACTACTACAATTTTTCAAGCCTGTACAAGATTCACAGGTGGGCCATTATAATCGAGTCGTTCTAAGGCTCTTGGCTTATAGCTTTGTTTGCGGTTGGTATCAGCCAAATACACTATTGGAGTAAAGATATTGTCCAGACTCGCTGAATTTCGTGCAGCAGAAAAGGCCCTTCAAGAACAGCTCGCCCAGCTGGAATCCCTGAAGAACGACGCCGGACTCAAGAAAGAAATCGAGTTCGAGGAAAAGCTCCAGGGCCTGATGAAGACCTACGGCAAAAGCCTGCGCGACATTATCGCCATTCTCGATCCTCATCCGGGCAAATCCGCTCTGCCGCTCTCGGGCGCGCCGAAAACCCGTCGTGCCCGCGTGGTCAAGGTTTATCAGAACCCGCACACCGGCGAGCTGATCGAAACCAAGGGCGGCAATCATCGTGGCCTTAAAGCCTGGAAAGAACAGTACGGCGCCGCCACTGTAGATTCCTGGCTGCGCGGTTAAGAAATCGATGTATATAAAAGACCCTGCCCATGCAGGGTCTTTACCTTTAAGCCAAGGTTGTTTGTTTCGAAATCGAATAAGTTGCAGCCCATAGATTGCCTGAGCGGCAATAAACACCCAGCCGGAACTGCACCTGCGTAGCAATCCCCCGCTTGATCCTACAACTTTGTACTTAGTTCAAAGGCGCGAACCGCGCCGATCGACGTAGGACAATCGCCCCTCTCCACTAAAGTTTCAGGCTACTTCGCACCTCGCGGATTTCCTCCTGACTTTCAGCATAAACCGCAGCCTGTCCGGCATAAGACAATACATAGGCCTTATCGCCATCGACAGCCGCCACCAGTGTTTGCGACAACACATGACGGCCGTTCTCGGTAATGGTGCAAGTGGTTTCCAGCGCCGCCAGACGACTCAATGTCGTGTCGTGAATACGCGTGCACACACTTTGATAACCGCCGCGCCCGAAGTCCTTCTGCACCGACTTGCGCATCTCCAGCAAGACTCCCTGCAGATTGACCTGATGCCCACTTTCCACTTGAGTCATGGTCAACTCCATGACCATCAACGGCGTGCCGCCGGCATCCTCCTTCACTGCGCGCTGGCGGAATACCTTGGCCGGCTCTTCTGCAGACGCCTGTGGCAACTCTTCGATCTGCCAGCCGCTGGGCCAGGTGATCACCGGGTCCGCCGCCTCGACCAGGGCCGGAACCAGAAGCCAGGGCGCAAGCAGACACAGGGTTTTGAAGGATAAGCGCATGGTCATGAACACGTAGGGGACGGGCCCTGAAGTCTGAGGCTGGCGGGAGTATCGAGCAACAGATTCGTAGCTTTGTGTTTGGTGCGCCCCACCGCTCTTGCGTATCATTGCCCCACCGCAAGAACGCCCAAAGCCCTGCAAGCCAAGGGGCTCATTAGCATGAATATTCTTGCCCACTTCTTTTCCGGAGGGCCCATGAGCCTGCACGAACTCAATACTTTCCCCGGCGTGACCGCCCAGCCTGACACCGCCACCGCCAACTTCGTGTTCAACCACACCATGCTGCGGGTCAAGGACATCACTAAATCCCTGGACTTCTACACCCGGGTCCTGGGTTTCTCGCTGGTGGAAAAACGCGACTTCCCCGAAGCCGAGTTCAGCCTGTACTTCCTGGCCCTGGTGGACAAGGCGCAGATCCCGGCCGACGCCGCGGCCCGCACCGAGTGGATGAAGTCGATCCCCGGCATCCTCGAGCTGACCCACAACCACGGCACCGAGCACGACGCGAACTTCGCCTATCACAACGGCAACACCGACCCGCGCGGCTTTGGCCATATCTGCATCTCGGTGCCGGATATCGTCGCCGCCTGCGAACGCTTCGAAGCCCTGGGCTGCGATTTCCAGAAGCGCCTGAACGACGGTCGCATGAAGAGCCTGGCCTTTATCAAGGACCCGGATGGCTACTGGGTTGAGATCATCCAGCCAGCGCCGCTGTAACCCACCTGTGTAGGAGCGAGGCTTGCCCGCGATAGGCATAACGCGGTTTGTCTGACCCACCGCATCATCGTTGATCGCGAGCAAGCTTCGCTCCTACAGAAAAATAAAAAACCCCATGAGCCTGGGCTCATGGGGTTTTGTTTTTTCCGCTACCGACTCAGGCCGGCGCGGAGGTGCGGATCAGGTGGTCGAAGGCACTCAGCGAGGCCTTGGCGCCCTCGCCTACCGCGATCACGATCTGCTTGTACGGCACGGTGGTCACGTCACCGGCGGCAAACACGCCAGGCAGCGAAGTCTCGCCGCGGGCATCGACAATGATCTCGCCACGGGGCGACAGCTCGACGCTGCCCTTGAGCCAGTCGGTGTTCGGCAGCAGGCCGATCTGCACGAAGATGCCTTCCAGATCGACAGTGTTGAACTCGCCCGAATCGCGATCCTTGTACACCAGGCCGGTGACCTTCTGGCCGTCGCCCTTGACTTCGCTGGTCAGCGCGCTGGTGATCACGTTGACGTTCGGCAGGCTGTACAGCTTGCGTTGCAGCACGGCATCGGCGCGCAGCTTGCTGTCGAACTCCAGCAGGGTCACGTGGCTGACGATGCCCGCCAGGTCGATGGCCGCTTCGACGCCGGAGTTGCCACCACCGATCACCGCCACACGCTTGCCCTTGAACAGCGGACCGTCGCAGTGCGGGCAGAAGCATACGCCCTTGGCCTTGTATTCCTGCTCGCCGGGCACACTCATCTCGCGCCAGCGGGCACCGGTGGCCAGGATCAGCGACTTGGCCTTGAGGCTCGCGCCGCTTTCGAAACGCACCTCGTGCAGGCCGCCGACTTCCTTGGCCGGCACCAGCGCGCTGGCGCGCTGCAGGTTCATGATGTCGACGTCGTACTGGCGAACGTGCTCTTCCAGGGCGCTGGCCAGTTTCGGCCCTTCGGTTTCCTGGACCGAGACGAAGTTCTCGATCGCCATGGTGTCCAGCACCTGGCCGCCGAAACGCTCGGCCGCGACACCGGTGCGGATGCCTTTGCGGGCCGCGTAGATCGCCGCCGACGCACCGGCCGGGCCACCGCCGACCACCAGGACGTCGAAGGCGTCCTTGGCGCTGATTTTTTCCGCCTGCTTCTCGATGGCCCCGGTGTCGAGCTTGCCGAGGATCTCTTCCAGGCCCATGCGACCCTGGCCGAAGTTCACGCCATTGAGGTAGACACTGGGGACCGCCATGATCTTGCGATCGTTGACTTCATCCTGGAACAGCGCGCCGTCGATGGCGACGTGGCGGATGTTCGGGTTCAGCACCGCCATCAGGTTCAGCGCCTGGACCACGTCCGGGCAGTTCTGGCAGGACAGCGAGAAGTAAGTCTCGAAGTTGAACTCACCCTTGAGGGCGCGGATCTGTTCGATCACTTCGACACTGGCTTTCGAGGGGTGGCCGCCGACTTGCAGCAAGGCCAGCACCAGGGAAGTGAATTCGTGGCCCATGGGGATGCCGGCGAAACGCAGGCTGATGTCGCTTCCCGGGCGATTGATCGAGAACGATGGTTTACGTGCATCGCTGCCGTTGTCGAGCAAGGTAATCTGGCTGGAAAGACTGGCAACGTCTTTCAGCAATTCGAGCATTTCCTGGGATTTCGCACCGTCGTCGAGAGAGGCAACGATCTCGATCGGCTGGGTGACCCGTTCCAGGTATGACTTCAACTGGGCTTTAAGATTGGCGTCCAACATACGGGCGATTTCCTTTTATTCAGATCGAAAAAAAACGCCCGAGCGAATCTCGCCCGGGCGTTCTTGAGGGCGGTGCGGCTGACTTAGGTGCGGCGGTCCGCCCTGCTGTAGCGAGTCACGACTTAGATCTTGCCGACCAGGTCCAGGGAAGGAGCCAGGGTGGCCTCGCCTTCTTTCCACTTGGCTGGGCAGACTTCGCCTGGGTGGGCAGCAACGTATTGAGCGGCCTTGATCTTGCGCAGCAGCTCGGAAGCGTCACGGCCGACACCGCCGTCGTTGATTTCAACGATCTTGATCTGGCCTTCCGGGTTGATCACGAAGGTGCCACGGTCAGCCAGACCGGCTTCTTCGATCAGCACGTCGAAGTTGCGGGAGATGGCCAGGGTCGGGTCGCCGATCATGGTGTAGCGGATCTTGCCGATGGCTGGCGAAGTGTTGTGCCAGGCAGCGTGGGCGAAGTGGGTGTCGGTCGAAACGCTGTAGATTTCCACGCCCAGTTTCTGGAATTCGGCGTAGTTGTCTGCCAGGTCTTCCAGCTCGGTTGGGCAAACGAAGGTGAAGTCGGCCGGGTAGAAGAACACGACGGACCATTTGCCTTTCAGGGTGGCGTCCGACACTTCGATGAACTCGCCATTTTTGAAGGCGGTTGCTTTGAATGGTTTGACTTGGCTGTTGATGATAGGCATCGGTGATTCTCCATCAGTGGGTAAAAACTTGGGTTGAAAACTTGATGGGGAGAATCCTAACCAATGCTCCCAGCCAAGGCTCATTGGCAAAGCTGATGCTGCTGATTAGGTTTGGCTATTAGCGCACAGTATTAATAGAAGAAATCTGTATTTACTCGCCGACCGGCTTTTCCTGGGTCAGGGCCATGCCGAGAAACGGGCTGGCCTCGACGTAACGCATGGCCGACTTGATGTCCTTCCAGCCGACATAGCTCATCAGCGACTTGAGGTCCCAGCCGCTGCGATGGGCCCAGGTGGCAAAGCCGCGGCGCAGGGAGTGGCTGGTGTATTGCTCGGCGGCGACCCCGGCGCGCTCCAGGGCCTGGCGCAATAATGGGATCACGCTGTTGGCGTGCAGACCCTCCTCGCTCAGATGGCCCCAGCGGTCGATGCCACGAAACACCGGGCCACGCACCAGGGCGGCGGCGTTGATCCACTCGATATAGGCCTGGACCGGGCACAGCCGGCGCAGCGCCGGGGTGTGCCAGGTCTTGCCGAGGTTGTCGCGATCGCTCTTGCTGCGAGGCAGATACAGGCTGATGCCGGAGCCCGCCACCGCCTGCACATGCTCGATCCGTAGCCGGCACAATTCGTCGCTGCGAAAGCCGCGCCAGAACCCCAGGAGAATCAGCGCATTGTCCCGCCGTGCCCGCAGCAGCGCCGGTTGATTGTCATCGAGCCGGGCCTGGGTGGCTTCCTGCTCCAGCCAGGCCACCACCTGCTCCAGATGCTGCAACTGCAAGGGCTCAGCCTGTTTCTCTTGCGCCGGGTGCAGCGCGCGAATGCCCTTGAACACCTGGCGCACCACCGGCGCCTTGGTCGGGTCGGCGAAGCCCTGGCTGTTGTGCCACTGCGCCAGGGCCGAGAGCCGCAACTTCAAAGTGTTGATCGACAGCTCCCCCGCGTACGCCACCAGATAACGCGCCACGCTGTCGCTGGTCGCCGGCAGAAACCCGCCCCAAGTCACCTCGAAATGCTCGATGGCCGCCCGGTAGCTGCGCCGGGTGTTGTCGCGCGTCGCGGCGTGCAGGTAACGATCCAGTTCACTCATGGCGTGTTCGACTCGTGTTGCGGTACGGAAATGGCGGGGTGAAACAGGGCGATCTGGCTGTGACACGGGGTAATACCAGTATATCCCATGTCAATATTTCGAATATTTATCTTTGATTTTATTGTACAATTACACTTTATACATACCACGTAAAAAAGTACGTAATCGTAGGAGATACCATGGCTCGTGGCGGCGTTAACAAGGCGGTGGTGCAAATCGCCCGTTCGGCAATCCTCGCCCGCGGCGAACACCCCAGCATCGATGCGGTGCGCATCGAAATGGGCAATACCGGCTCGAAAACCACCATCCACCGCTACCTGAAGGAGCTGGAGCAGAGCGAAGCCCGCCGCGCCGCGCCCCAGGAAGCCCTGGAAGAAGAGCTGACGGAACTGGTCCAGCGCATGGCCCAACGCCTGCGCGAACAGGCCCAGGAACCAGTGGAGCAGGCCCGGGCGCAAGTGGAGGAAATGAACCAGGAACTGGCGGCGCAGCAGGCCGCGGCCGAACAGGCACAGGCCCAGTTGCGGCAGCAACTGCAGACCCAGACGTCAGCCCTGGCCAGCGAAAGCGCCCTGCTGCAGGAGACCCGCTCCATGTTGCAGAGCGAACAGACGCGCAATGCCGGGCTGAACCAGGCCCTGGCCGACTTCGAGTTGCGCCTGAAAGACAAGGACGAGCAGATTCGCTCGCTGGAAGAAAAGCACCTGCACGCCCGGGACGCCCTCGAGCACTACCGCAGCGCGGTCAAGGAGCAGCGCGAGCAGGATCAGCGCCGCCATGAAGGCCAACTGCAACAGGTGCAACAGGAACTGCGCCAGGCCCAGCAAAGTGCCTTGGTGCGCCAGGACGAGATCACCCAGTTACACCGCGACAATGAGCGCTTGACCAGCGAGCAGCGCGCCACCCAGAAGGAATTGCGCCAGACGCAGGAACAGGTACAGAAGACTGACGGCAAGCTTGGCCAGCTGATGGAGCAATCCACCCGCCTGAACAGCGAACACACCCTCCTCCAGGAACGCCTGCGCGTCGCCTTGCTGGAGAGTCATGAGTTCAAGCAGAACCTGGAGCAGCAGCTGCAGGACAATCGACAACTGGAACTGCGCGCCGCCAAGGCCGAGGCCAGCCTGGAGGCCCTGCAACTGGCTGCCGCCACGAAGGCCGAGGCGCAGCCAGAAGCAGAAGAACAGCGGCCGGAGCCGCCAGAGCAGGCTTAACCGGCGACCGGCGTGCGCATGGTGACGAATTCTTCGGCGGCCGTCGGGTGGACCCCGATGGTTTCGTCGAAGTCACGCTTGGTGGCGCCGGCCTTCAAGGCAATCGCCAGGCCCTGGACGATCTCGCCGGCGTCCGGGCCGACCATATGGCAGCCCAGCACCTTGTCGGTGTCGGCATCCACCACCAGCTTCATCAGCGTGCGTTCCTGGCATTCGGTCAGGGTCAGCTTCATCGGCCGGAAGCGGCTTTCGAAGATCTGCACCTGGTGCCCCGCTTCCCGCGCCTGCTCTTCGGTGAGGCCGACGGTGCCGATGTTCGGCAGGCTGAACACCGCGGTCGGGATCATGTTGTAGTCCACCGGACGATACTGCTCCGGCTTGAACAGGCGCCGCGCCACGGCCATGCCTTCGGCCAGGGCCACCGGGGTCAACTGCACACGACCTATCACATCGCCAATCGCCAGGATCGACGGCTCGGTGCTCTGGTACTGCTCATCGACCTCGATAAAGCCACGCTTGTCGAGCTTCACCCCGGTATTTTCCAGCCCCAGGTTGTCGAGCATCGGCCGCCGCCCGGTGGCGTAGAACACGCAATCGGTGACCAGCTCGCGCCCATCCTTGAGGGTGACGTTCAGGCTGCCATCGGCCTGCTTTTCGATGCGCTCGATATCGGCGTTGAACTGCAGGTCGAGCCCACGCTTGGTCAGCTCCTCCTGCAAGTGCTTGCGCACCGCGCCATCGAAGCCACGCAGGAACAGCTCGCCGCGATACAGCAGCTTGGTCTCCGCGCCCAGGCCGTGGAAGATCCCGGCGAATTCCACCGCGATATAACCGCCGCCCACTACCAGGATGCGCTTGGGCAGTTCCTTGAGGAAAAACGCCTCGTTGGAACTGATGGCGTGTTCACGCCCCGGGATGTCCGGGATCTGCGGCCAGCCGCCAGTGGCGATCAGGATGTGCTTGGCGCTGTAACGCTGGCCGTTGACCTCCACCTGATGTGGGTCGATCAGCTTGGCGTGGCCTTCGTGCAGGGTCACGCCGCTGTTGACCAGCAGATTGCGATAGATGCCGTTCAGGCGATTGATCTCGCGATCCTTGTTGCCGATCAGGGTGGCCCAGTCGAAGTCGGCCTCACCCAGGCTCCAGCCGAAGCCTGCGGATTGCTCGAAGTCCTCGGCGAAGTGGGCGCCGTACACCAGCAGCTTTTTCGGCACGCAGCCGACGTTGACACAGGTACCGCCCAGATAGCGGCTTTCGGCGACCGCGACTTTCGCGCCAAAACCCGCGGCGAACCGCGCCGAACGCACACCGCCGGAACCGGCGCCAATTACATAAAGATCAAAATCGTAGGCCATTTCACTCTCCCAGGCAGGCTGACAGCATAACCGCAGATGCGCATGCGGTCAGCGCTAGAGGATTTACATAGGGGCATAAAACGAAAAAGCCACCCGAAGGTGGCTTTTCAGTACAAGGACCAAGCGGGCTATCAGTACGCCTTGCCAGTCTTGTAGAAGTGTTCGAAGCAGAAGTTGGTCGCTTCGATGTAGCCTTCGGCGCCACCGCAGTCGAAACGCTTGCCCTTGAACTTGTAGGCGATCACGCAACCGTCCTGCGCCTGCTTCATCAGGGCGTCAGTGATCTGGATCTCGCCGCCCTTGCCTGGCTCGGTCTGCTCGATCAGGCTGAAGATGTCCGGGGTCAGGATGTAACGACCGATGATCGCCAGGTTCGACGGAGCATCTTCCGGCTTCGGCTTCTCGACCATGTTGCGCACGCGGTAGAGGTCGTCACCGATCAGGTCACCGGCGATCACCCCGTACTTGTTGGTTTCCTGCGGGTCGACTTCCTGGATCGCGACGATGGTGCAGCGATACTGCTTGTACAGCTTGACCATCTGGGTCAGGACGCCGTCGCCTTCCAGGTTCACGCACAGGTCGTCCGCCAGGACCACGGCGAACGGCTCGTCGCCGATCAGTGGACGGCCGGTCAGGATCGCGTGGCCCAGGCCTTTCATCTCGGTCTGGCGGGTGTAGGAGAACGAGCACTCGTCCAGCAGCTTGCGGATGCCGACCAGGTATTTTTCCTTGTCGGTGCCCTTGATCTGGTTTTCCAGCTCGTAGCTGATGTCGAAGTGGTCTTCCAGGGCGCGCTTGCCGCGACCGGTGACGATGGAGATTTCGTTCAGGCCGGCGTCCAGTGCTTCTTCAACGCCGTACTGGATCAGTGGCTTGTTCACCACCGGCAGCATTTCTTTGGGCATGGCTTTAGTCGCTGGCAGGAAGCGAGTACCGTAACCGGCTGCTGGGAACAAGCATTTCTTGATCATATGAGTCCTTAAAAGGGCTGTACGTACGAATTTCGGCGCAGTCTAATCAGGCCGCGTGCACCTTACAATGGGCCGCGCTGGCTAACCGCTGCCATCTAAGAGAAATATTGCCGCGGATAGTTCCGCACTGGCTGCGAACATAGCTGCGCAGCATCGTACAGATAGCCCGCGCCGTAAACTGCCATCCGGCCGCAAGGCCTTAACTTTTCTGCACTTGAGCCCCGATCCGCCCTCTTGCTGTGGCCCGTTTCCCGCTATCATGGCGCCCTTGAACCCCGCCAACGAGGCAGATAGATGTCGGCAACAAAAAGCGTAAACGGTTACCAGATCAAGCAGTTGAAAGATGGCCAGTGGTGGCTGGTCAGTGCCCAGGGCGAGAACGTCGCCGGACCTTTCGCCAGCGAGGCGATGGCGGTCGAAGTGGCATCGGTGTTCGAGGATTCGGCAGGCCACGCCTCGGCGCGTCGCAGCCCCAAGTCCTGAGACCGCCCCTGTATCGAAGAGCCCTGCCCCGCGCAGGGCTTTTTCATGCCGATCTATACCGCAGTGGCGGTTCGCTATAGCATCTCGTCCCAGACGCTCGCCAAGGGTGTCCTGCCCTCCCCCGGGGCTCAACTTCTCGACGACGATCACGCCCATGCACAAACTTCTGGCACTGACCGCGGTACTGGCCCTGAGCGGATGCGCCACCGTTTCCGATACCTACCTGGAAAACGGCGAGCAAGGCCTGAGCATCGATTGCTCCGGCGAAGCCAGCTCCTGGGCCAGCTGCTATGAAAAGGCCGATGCCTCCTGTGCCGGCACCGGCTATCGGATCATCGGCACCGATGGCACGCCGTCACTCAAGGAAAGCGACAAGACCCTGGGGGCCGATGTCGGCAACTACAAAAGCCGCAGCGTGGTGGTGGTTTGCAAATAGCAGGCGGCCCTCATGGCCTGCCTACATATGAATCTCGGCAAACTTGATGCCCAGGTTGCGAATGGTCTCGATCAGGTCGTCCAGCCGGTCGAATGACTCGACTTCATCGTTGTCATCCACAAGAAAGTAGCTGCGCCCTGCGCTTTTCTTGAAGAACACTATCCATTCCCCGGAATTCGCCGGATTCTGAATCACATGGGTCGCAGAGATATGCCCCTCTGCATGCCTCTCCCGGACGGTTTCGCGTTTCATGCTTTCTCCCAAAAAACGATGCCGCCGAAACCTGGATTTCGACGGCATCTTTGACAATGGCCGACAGTTTATCGGATGCCCTGGCCAATCAGCACGCCATCTACCGTCTGGCCATACAGATTGACCCCGTCGTTGGCGTGGAACTTGAGCCGGGTCTTCTCGATGGAGCCCTCCACCAGGCGCGGGTCCTGCGGCCGCTCATGGCGGTTGACGAACGCCGCCACGTCCCAGGCCTGCTGGTCGCTCAAGCTGCCGGCCTGGCCCAGGGGCATGTTGTATTTGATAAAGGACGCGGCCGTGTTGATCCGGTGCATGCCCGCGCCCCAGTTGTACGAGTCCTTGCCCCAGAGCGGCGGCATGACATAGTCCGCGCCGACCTTCTGGCCCTGGCCGTTATCGCCATGGCAGACCGCGCATTGCGCCCGGTACACCTGCTCGCCACGGGCCAGGTCGTAGCCCTGGGCCGGTTGCGACACCTCGGGGTAACCGCGCCCGGGCAACTCGACACCGATCGGCGCCTTGCTCGCCAGCCAATAGGAATACACCGACAGCGCGGTGATCTCGTAGCTGTCGGCAGCCGGCGGCGTGCCGTTCATGCTGAACTGGAAGCAGCCCTGCAAGCGTTCGGCGTAGGTGTTCACCTTGTTGTTCTTCTTACGGTACGCCGGGTACATCGGATAGGCGCCCCACAGTGGCGCGGAGTTGGCCAGTCGCCCCTGATCCAGGTGGCAGTTGCTGCAATTGAGCCCATTGCCGACGAACTTCGGCGCCAGGCGCTTGGTATCGACGAACAGCGCATAACCGTCGCGGACCATCTTGCCGTAGGCATTGTCCGGCAGTTCGCTCTCCGCCGGTGGCTGGAAATACTGAGGATGGGCAGCACTCACTGCCGGCTCTCGAACCTGCGACTGGTCCTCCATGGCGACTGCAGCACCATGAACCTGTGTCGCCAACAAGACGAGGGAAAAGCCCAATAGAAGATCACGGCTCATGGCTTGGGCTCCTGTTTATCGGCCTTGGCCAGCTGGCTGTCGGCCTTGGCGAAATAGTCGGCCACCGCGGCGATTTCCTCGGGGCTCAGGGCCTTGGCAATGTGTCCCATCAGATCGTTCGGGTCGTTGCGGCGCGTGCCGTCGCGCCAGGCATTCAATTGCCCGACCAGATAAGCCGCGGGCTGCCCGGCCAACGGAGGGAAGGCGTCTCCCACACCCACGCCACCCGGTCCGTGACAGATCACGCACTCCGGAACCTGGCGTTCCCAGGCACCGCGCAGGGCCAACCTCTCCCCTACACCCTCGGCTGTGGCACTGCGGTTGATCGGTGCTGGAACAGGCGCGGGCATGGCCGCCAGGGTCTGGCTGACCGCGTCGATCTCGTCATCGCTCAGGGCCTTGGCCAGTGGCTGCATGACCGGGTTGCTGCGCGCGCCGCTGCGAAAATCTTCCAGTTGCTTGCGCAGATAACCCGCCGACAATCCCGCCAAACGCGGAAATCCGGCGGCTGCCAAACCCAGGCCATCACCACCATGACAAGCCAGGCATGCCGTGGCGCCGGGCTGCGCCCCGCCCTGGGTAAACACTTTCTGCCCATCCACGGCCTGGGCACTGGCGACAAAAAACAGCATCAGGCTGCTCAGCAGTATTCGATCCATAGGGATCATGGCGAACTCCATTTTTCTAGTTATATCCTTAGGCTTATTTTATATAAGCCTACAAAGAGTAGGCCAATAGACCTTTGGCTACAACGCGAAACCCACCGAGCCTGCTTTGCCATCGGGCACAAAAAAGCCCGCCTGCGCCACGGAAATCCGGGCCAGGGCGGGCTGTTGAAAAGTCGCGCGGCTATCAGCCGGAAATGCAATCCTCCGCCGCCTTGCGGATATCGCCCGGACGCATGGGCACGTTGGACATGCTTTCATGCAGCTTGATGCTGCTGCCGCCGGAACGCTCCTCGATATCGAACACCGCGGTCGGCCCCGCCGACAGTTTCTGCGGAACGATAACGCGCATGCCGTCCTTATGCGGTTCGATCTGCAACTGGCCACGGCTGTCAGCCAGTTTGTCGCTGACGCACTTGGCGTACTCCTGCGGCTTCTTCCCTGAAATCACGTTCAGGGTGGGCAGTGTCTGGTTAATGTCCGAGACCGTCGCACAACCACTGATCGCCAAGGCCAGAATCAACACACCCCACTTCATACATTTCCTCCGTTAAAGACCGTCCGACCGCAGAAATGGCATTTTTCTCCGGATCAGTCAGATTTATCCTAAATAATCGGCAAATAACTGTTTTAAATTGTCAAAGCCGCCGGCCGCGGCCTGATAAACTGCGCCATCGTTTTGATTTTGTAGCAAAAGCCCTTCTGGAGGCGCCCATGAAATTTATCCACCAGCGCGAGCACCTCAACGAAGACGATATCGTCGTCATCGAATGCTCCCAGGTCTGCAACATCCGCCTGATGAACGACGCCAACTTCCGAAGCTTCAAGAACGGCGGACGTCACACCTATCATGGCGGCGCGTTCGACAAGTTCCCGGCCAAGATCACCGCGCCGAGCACCGGCTTCTGGAATATCACCATCGACACCGTCAACCGCCGGGCCATCAGCGTCACCCGCAAGCCGAACCTGACCCACTCGATCAAGATCATCCGCCGGTCCAGCTCGAAACTGCGCTGAACCCCGCCCAGCCCGCGAAAAACAGGTATCACCGTGGCCCAAACGACCAAGTACGTCATCAAATACAAACTCAACGGCGAACGCCGTTTCGAGTTCGCCCAGCTGGAAAGCGGCACTCAGGAAGAAGCCAAGGCCGCACTGGAAGCCCTGCACGGCCAGACCGACGACGTCATCAGCGACGTCAGCGTGAGCAAGGCGCTGTAAGCCCCTGCTTCTGTGACGAATTCGAGCGCAAGCAGCGGAGTGTGAGCGGCCCGCGCGCTTCCCAGAATGGCGGACCTCAGCCTCTACTCCGGGAATCGCCAGCATGTCCGCCCCCTCCCTCGAACAACGCCTCGCCTGCCTGGACTGGCCCTCGATCGAGCAGCAGCTCGACCAGGACGGCAGCGCCCTGATCGGCAACCTGCTCAGCGCCGAGCAATGTCATCAGCTCAGCAGTTTGTATCCCCACAGCGAGTTGTTCCGTTCGCGAGTGGTCATGGCCAGGCACGGTTTCGGCCGCGGCGAATACCAGTATTTCGCCTACCCCTTGCCGCAGCTGGTCGCCGAATTGCGCAGCCAGTTCTATCCGCGCCTGGTGCCGCTGGCCAACCGCTGGAACCGGCTGATGAATATCCCCGTGCAGTACCCGTCCCGACACGAGGATTTTCTCCAGCGCTGCCACGCCGCCGGACAGCAGCGGCCGACGCCCTTGTTGCTGCAGTACGGCCCGCAGGATTACAACTGCCTGCATCAGGACCTGTACGGCGACAATGTGTTTCCCCTGCAGGTCGCAATCCTGCTGTCACGTCCCGGCAGCGACTTCAGCGGCGGCGAGTTCGTCATCACCGAACAGCGCCCGCGCATGCAGTCGCGGCCGCAGGTCATCGGTCTGAAGCAGGGTGATGCAGTGATCTTCGCCGTGCATCATCGTCCTGTACCCGGTGTGCACGGCCATTACCGGGTGACGCTGCGCCATGGCGTCAGCCGCCTGCACAGCGGCCGCCGCCATACGCTAGGAGTGATCTTCCACGATGCCCAGTGACCGTATTACCGCCGAGCTGTTCGGCGCCCCCGAACTGCAACAGGCGCCCCGCACCGAGCAGATCGGCCCGCAATCCTTTGTGCTTCGCGGCTTCGCCCTGCCCTGGGTCGAGCGCCTGCTGCCGGCCCTGCGTAGCGTGCTGCGCGCCGCGCCGTTCCGGCAGATGGTCACGCCGGGCGGCTTCACCATGTCGGTGGGCCTGAGCAGTTGTGGCCAGCTGGGCTGGACCACCGACCGCAGCGGCTACCGTTATACCGCCATCGATCCGCAGAGCGGCCAACCCTGGCCGGCGATGCCCGAGGTGTTGCGCGAGCTGGCCCAGGCCGCCGCGACCCAGGCCGGTTTTTCCGGGTTCGATCCGGACGCCTGCCTGATCAATCACTATGTGCCCGGCGCCCGCATGTCCCTGCACCAGGACAAGGACGAGCGCGACTTCAGCGCGCCGATCGTCTCCGTCTCCCTGGGTTTGCCGGCGGTGTTTCAACTGGGTGGCGACCGGCGTAGCGATCGCCCGCTGCGGGTGTCGCTGCTGCATGGCGATGTGGTGGTCTGGGGCGGTGTCGACCGCCTGCGGTATCACGGCGTGCTGCCGCTCAAGGAAGGCACCCACCCGCTGCTGGGCCCGCGGCGCATCAACCTGACCTTTCGCCGGGCCGGTTGATCCCGCGGGAATTCAAGCGCAAGACTCGGAGTGCCAGGCACCCTGCCCTTGGTTAATCTGAGCGACATCCGTCACCGAGTAGAGCCCATGACCATGGTCCAGCCCAAGCCCACCACCACCGCAAGCGATCCACGCTGGCTCGCCGTCCTGGCCCGTGATGCGAGCGCCGATGGCCAGTTCGTCTATGGGGTGAAAACCACTGGGGTCTACTGCCGCCCCAGCAGCCTGTCGCGCCTGCCACGGCCAGAGAACGTCGAGTTCTTCGACACCGCGGAACAAGCCGAGGCCGCCGGTTACCGGCCAAGCAAACGCAGCGCCAGCGACCAGACCCAGGTGGCCGCGCACCATGCTAGCCTGGTGGCGGCCGCGTGCCGGCAGATCGAATCGGCCGAAGCGCTGCCCAGCCTGAAACAGCTGGCCGAGCAAGCCGGCATGAGCAGTTTCCACTTTCACCGGGTGTTCAAGGCCGCCACCGGGCTGACCCCGAAAGGCTACGCCAGCGCCCACCGCTCGCGGCGAGTACGGCGCCAGCTGGAGCACGGCCATTCGGTAACCGATGCGCTGTACGACGCCGGCTTCAACTCCAACAGCCGCTTCTACGAAACCGCCGACCAGTTGCTGGGCATGAAACCCAGCGACTACCGCGCCGGCGGCCTGAACGCCGATATCCGCTTCGCCGTCGGCCAGTGCTCCCTGGGCGCGATCCTGGTCGCCCAGAGCAATCGCGGGGTCTGCGCGATCCTGCTGGGCGACGATCCCAATGCCCTGGTGCAGGATCTGCAGGACAAATTCCCGCGGGGCAACCTGATCGGCGCCGACCAGGATTTCGAGCAACTGGTGGCCAAGGTGGTGGGCTTTATCGAAGCGCCGGCCATAGGCCTCGACCTGCCCCTGGACCTGCAAGGCACGGCATTCCAGGAGCGGGTCTGGCTGGCCCTCAAGGAGATTCCGCCGGGCAGCACCGCCAGCTACGCCGAGATCGCCCAGCGTATCGGCGCGCCGAAATCCTTTCGCGCCGTGGCCCAGGCCTGTGGCGCCAACAGCCTGGCGGTGGCGATCCCTTGCCACCGGGTGGTGCGCAGCGACGGCAACCTGTCCGGCTACCGCTGGGGCGTGGAGCGCAAGCGTCAGTTGCTCGAACGCGAGAGCTCGTCCGAGGCCTGAATGCCGATGTACAGCGACACCGATTCCGGCCCGGTGTACACCTCGAAGTCCGTGGCGAAACGCCGGCGGACCTGCGGGTTGTCCTCGAAGTAGGCCCAGACCAGGCCCCAGGTCTGGATCACCACGTCTGGCATCGGCCCCTTGGCGGAGAACGCCAGGTACTCGCCGCCCTGCACCTGCACCAACGGATAGTCGGCATTGCCTTCGCCCACCGCCACGCCAGCGGTGACATCGAAGTGCCCCGAGGCATCGGACTCATAGTTGGAGTACACGCCGTAGATGAACGAGTCCGACTGCCGGTGGCCGATGCTGTCGAACAGGCCTTCGACAAAAAACCGCTCCCACATCGGCCCGATCCGCGCGCTATCCGCTTGTTGCTCGTCGGCATTGCAGGTACGCACCTGCAAGCCCGAAACACTGAAAGGCTGAACCTCTCGCAGTTTGACATCCATGCTTGGTACTCCTGTCTGGCATTTATCTGGGTGACCGGCGCGCACGGTATCAGCGATTCACATCCACCACCACGCGCCCGCGCAACTCGCCGGCCAGCAGGCGCGACGCGGCGGCGATGGCTTCGCTGAGGCCGATCTCATGGCTGATCAACGGCAGCAGGGCCGGGTCCAGATTACGGCTCAGGCGCTGCCAGGCCTCGATTCGCCGGGCCTTGGGCTGGGTCACGCTGTTGATCCCGACCAGGGTCACGCCACGCAGGATGAAAGGCGCCACCGAGGCAGGGAAGTCCATGCCCTGGGCCAGCCCGCAAGCGGCCACAGTGCCATTGGCCTTGGTGCTGGCGCAGGCATTGGCCAGGGTATGGCTGCCCACCGAGTCGATCACCGCCGCCCAACGCTCCCTGGCCAAAGGCTTGCCCGGCGCGGACAGGCTGGCGCGATCGATGATCTCGCTGGCGCCCAGGCGCTTGAGGTAGTCCTGCTCGGCAGTGCGTCCGGTGGAGGCCACCACCCGATAACCGAGCTGGGCCAGCAGCGCTACGGCAAAGCTGCCGACCCCGCCATTGGCCCCGGTGACCAGCACCTCGCCCTGGTTCGGCGTCAGGCCGTGGCGCTCCAGCGCCAGGATGCTGAGCATCGCCGTGTACCCGGCCGTGCCGATGGCCATGGCCTCGGCCGCGCTGAACGCCTGGGGCAAGGGGATCAGCCAGTCGCCGTCCAGCCTCGCCTTCTGCGCCAGCCCGCCCCAATGCCCTTCGCCCACGCCCCAACCGTTGAGCAGCACCTGATCGCCGGGCTGGTAATCCGGGTGGCTGCTGTCTTCGACGATGCCCGCCAGATCGATCCCCGGGACCATGGGAAACTTGCGCACCACCGGGCTGCTGCCGGTGATGGCCAGGCCGTCCTTGAAGTTCAGGGTGCTGTAGGCCACCCGCACCGTCACGTTGCCCTCGGGCAGCTGCTCTTCGTCAATCTCACGCAGCGCCGCACGATAACCAGCGTCGTCTTTCTCGATCAAAATACCCTTGAACATCACTGCCTCCCGATAGGCCCATGGCCGGGCCGTGAACTTGAGTTTCAGCTTGCAAAGCCCCCACCTTCCCAGCCCGGGCGGGAAAAATCCACGCTCTTTTCGTCGTAGACCACCCACGCCCTGCCCTGCCCTGCCTGTAGGAGCGGCGAGGCTTGCCCGCGATAGCCTTATCACTGGCAACCCAGGTGGCGGCCCTGATCCCGCCTCGCGAGCAAGCTCGCTCCTACAGGGGATCGCCAGGCACCGGCCAAAGTCGACTGGCCTTGACCAACCCTCTCCTGATACAAACCCCGGGTTGCCGTCCTTATCTTTTTGACGTCGGAGAATCATTCCAAATGAGCCAATGGCCTGACACCCGTATTCTCGACCTGCTGGGCATCGAGCTGCCGATCATCCAGGCCCCCATGGCTGGCGCTACCACTTCCGCCATGGTGATCGCCTCCGCCCAGGCCGGCGGCCTGGGCTCCCTGCCCTGCGCCATGCTCAGCCCCGAGCAGATTCGCCAGGAAGTGCAGAGCATTCGCCAGACGACCCGCGCACCGCTGAACCTGAATTTCTTCTGCCACCAGAACCCGACACCCGACCCGGAGCGGGAAATCCGCTGGAAAAACGCCCTGGAGCCCTACTACCGCGAACTCGGCGCCGACTTCGAGGCGCCGACCCCGGTCAGCAGTCGCGCGCCCTTCGACACCGTCAGTTGCGAACTGGTGGAAGAACTGCGCCCGGAAATCGTCAGTTTCCACTTCGGTCTGCCGGAGCCGGCCTTGCTCGCGCGGGTCAAGGCCACCGGGGCCAAGGTGCTGTCGTCGGCGAGCACCGTCGATGAGGCGATCTGGCTGGAGCAGCATGGCTGCGACGCGATCATCGCCATGGGCTACGAAGCTGGCGGCCATCGGGCGATCTTCCTCAGCGATGACTTGAACACCCAGGTCGGCACCATGGCCCTGGTGCCGCAGATCGTCGATGCGGTGCAGGTGCCGGTGATCGCCGCCGGCGGGATCGGCGACGCTCGCGGCATAGTCGCCGCCTTCGCCCTCGGCGCCTCGGCGGTGCAGCTGGGCACCGCCTATCTGTTCACCCCGGAGGCCAAGGTCAGCGCCGCCCACCACCAGGCCCTGCGCACTGCCAAGGAGAGCGAAACCGCCCTGACCAACCTGTTCACCGGGCGCCCGGCGCGGGGCATCGTCAACCGGGTGATGCGCGAGATCGGCCCGATCAGCCCGCTGGCCCCAGCCTTCCCTCTGGCGGGCGGTGCACTGATGCCGCTGCGCGCCAAGGACGAAGCCGACTTCGCCAACCTCTGGGCCGGTCAGGCCCTGCGCCTGGGGCTGGAACTGCCAGCCTTCGAGCTGACCCGCACGCTGGCCGAACAAGCCCTGGCCAAGCTCGACAGAGGCTGAAAGTCCCAGGGCCGCGACCCGGTTCGCGGCCCGCTTGCCACGCTACCTCTTGTCACAGTTCCGTTCGCTGGCGATTCGCTATATATTTCCGTATACAGCGTTTCACCCACCCCCGGCGCAGTCCCTTTCCAATACCCCCAACTGCCCAACGTCCCTTCGCCAATGGAGCTGTTCATGAACCTTCGTCTCTCAGGTTTTGCCCCGACCTGCCTTGCCGCTTTGCTCGCCGCCTGTGCTTTAGGCTCGGCCCAGGCCGATGAAGTGCAGGTGGCGGTCGCCGCCAACTTCACCGCGCCGATCCAGGCCATCGCCGCCGATTTCGAGAAAGACACCGGGCACAAGCTGGTGGCCGCCTATGGCGCTACCGGGCAGTTCTATACCCAGATCAAGAACGGCGCGCCGTTCGAAGTCTTCCTCGCCGCCGACGACAGCACCCCGGAAAAACTCGAAAGCGAAGGCGCCACCGTCAAAGGCTCGCGCGTCACCTACGCCATCGGCACCCTGGCGCTGTGGTCGGCCAAGGATGCCTACGTCGACAGCAAGGGCCAGGTGCTCAAGGACAACCAGTACCAGCACCTGTCCATCGCCAACCCGAAAGCCGCGCCTTACGGCCTGGCCGCCACCCAGGTCCTGGCCAAGCTGGGCCTGACCGACCAGGTCAAGGGCAAGATCGTCGAAGGCCAGAACATCACCCAGGCCTATCAGTTCGTCTCCACCGGCAATGCCGAACTGGGCTTTGTCGCCTTGTCGCAGATCTACAAAGACGGCAAAGTCAGCAGCGGCTCGGCCTGGATAGTCCCGGCCGAGATGCACGACCCGATCAAACAAGACGCGGTGATCCTCAACAAAGGCAAGGACAACCCGGCGGCCAAGGCCCTGGTTGACTACCTCAAGGGGCCAAAAGCCGCGGCCGTCATCCAGTCCTATGGTTACCAACTCTAAATGCCGCTATCGAGTGCCGACTTTTCCGCCATCTGGCTGACCCTGCAACTGGCGTCGCTGACGACCCTGATCCTGCTGATCGTCGGTACGCCGATTGCGTTGTGGCTGTCGCGCACTCGCTCGTGGCTGCGGGGGCCGATCGGCGCCATCGTCGCCCTGCCCCTGGTCCTGCCGCCGACGGTGATCGGCTTCTACCTGCTGCTCGCCCTCGGCCCCAACGGTTACATCGGCCAGGTCACCCAGGCCCTCGGCCTGGGCACCCTGACCTTCAGTTTCAGCGGCCTGGTGATCGGCTCGGTGATCTATTCCATGCCCTTTGTAGTGCAGCCGCTGCAGAACGCCTTTACCGCGATTGGCACCCGTCCGCTGGAAGTGGCGGCGACCTTGCGCGCCAATCCCTGGGACACCTTCTTCAGCGTGATCCTGCCGCTGGCCAGGCCGGGCTTCATCACCGCGGCCATCCTCGGTTTCGCCCACACCGTCGGCGAGTTCGGCGTGGTGCTGATGATCGGCGGCAATATTCCCGAGAAGACCCGGGTGGTCTCGGTGCAGATCTACGACCACGTCGAAGCCCTGGAATACGCCCAGGCCCACTGGCTGGCCGCCGCCATGCTGGTGTTCTCGTTCCTGGTGTTGCTGGCGCTGTACTCCAGCCGCAAGACCCGCGCGGGCTGGAGTTGAGTCGTGAGTGCATCGATCCATGTGCGCCTCAAGCGCAGTTACAAAGCCTTCGACCTCGATCTTGACCTGGAACTGCCAGGCCGCGGCGTCACCGCGCTGTATGGGCATTCCGGGTCCGGCAAGACCACCTGCCTGCGTTGCATCGCCGGCCTGGAGCAAGCCGAGCAGGGCCTGGTGCGGATCAACGACGAAGTCTGGCAGGACAGCCAGCGCCAACTGTTCGTGGCACCCCACAAGCGCTCCCTGGGTTATGTGTTCCAGGAGGCCAGCCTGTTTGCCCACCTGTCGGTGCAGGCCAACCTGGAGTTCGGCCTCAAGCGCATCCCCCGCGCGCAACGCCGGGTGGACATGGCCCAGGCCACCGAGCTGCTGGGCATCGGCCACCTGCTGCAACGCCATCCGCATAACCTGTCCGGCGGCGAGCGCCAGCGTATCGGCATTGCCCGCGCGCTGCTCACCAGTCCACGGCTGCTGCTGATGGACGAGCCCTTGGCGGCCCTCGACAGCAAGCGCAAAAGCGAGATCCTGCCGTACCTCGAACGCCTGCATGACGAGCTGGAAATCCCGGTGCTGTACGTCAGCCATTCCCAGGATGAAGTGGCGCGCCTGGCCGACCATATCGTGCTGCTGGAAAACGGCCGCGCCCTGGCCAGCGGGCCGATCGGCGAAACCCTGGCCCGCCTCGATCTGCCCCTGGCCCTGGGCGACGATGCCGGGGTGGTGATCGAAGGCCAGGTCACCCACTACGACGCCGGCTACCAGTTGCTCGCCCTGCAACTGCCCGGCAGCCAGCTGCGGGTGCGGGTCGCCCATGCGCCGATGGCCATCGGCAAGCACCTGCGTTTCAAGGTCCAGGCACGAGACGTCAGCCTCAGCCTGCAAGCCGGCGAACACAGCAGCATCCTCAACCGCCTGCCGGTGACGGTCAGCGGCGAAATCCCCGCCGACAACACCGCGCACGTCCTGGTGCGCCTGGATGTCGCCGGCACCCCCCTACTGGCGCGGATCACCCGCTACTCCCGCGACCAGCTGGAACTGCACCCGGGCCAGCAACTCTGGGCGCAGATCAAGGCGGTGGCCGTGCTCGCCTGAGCCGCGCGCCGGGCGCAACCCTTTCTCGCGAGCAAGCTCGCCCCTGCAAGGGCGAGCATTGGATCTGTAGGAGCGAGCTTGCTCGCGATAGCCGCCCGCGGCGCTCCCCGACCCACCACGGGTTGTCATCCTGCCCACCCGCGCGTTAGGCTAGCCGCCCTTCCCCGTCATCGGACGATTGCCGACGTGAACAACTAAGCCTTCCAAAAATGTATTCGCAACAAGCCGCCTTGCAGCGCTTGTTGGCCTTTTTCGACATTTTCCGGAGGTGCTGATGACTCACGTCACCCGGCTGCCTGCGCTGGTTTCCCTGAACCAGCTGACCTTCCAATTCGCCCATGGCGAAACCCTGTTCGATTCACTCGACCTGACATTCGATGCCTTGCCCACCGGCATAGTCGGGCGCAACGGCACCGGCAAGAGCCTGCTCGCGCGCCTGATCGCCGGCGAGCTTGCGCCGTCCTCGGGCAGCGTCACGCGTTTTGCCCGCGTGGCCTATGTCGCCCAGGAACATCTGGCGCAGGACGGCCAGAGCGTCGCCCAGGTCGCCGGCATCGCTGAGGCCCTGGCCGCCCTCGCTCGCCTCGCCGCGGGCCAGGCCTCGATGGCCGACCTGGCGCAGGTAGACGAGCGCTGGGACCTTGGCGAACGCCTGCGCCGTCTGCTGGACGACGCCGGTCTCGACACAGTCGGCCCCGACGATCCGGCCGCCAGCCTCAGCGGCGGGCAACGGGCGCGTATCGCGGTGATCGGCGCCCTGCTCAGCGATGCCGAGCTGCTGATACTCGACGAACCGAGCAACCACCTCGACGAACCCGGTCGCCAGTGGCTGCTGACGCAGCTTCAACAGTGGCGCGGCGGACTGCTGCTGATCAGCCATGACCGCCAACTGTTGGCGCAGATGCAGCGCATCGTCGAACTCACGCCCCAGGGCGCGCGGGTCTATGGCGGCAACTACGCGGCGTTCCGTGCCCAGCGTGAAGCCGAGCACGGCGCAGCGCGGGCCGCCCTGGAGCACGCCCGCACCGAACGCAGCCGCGAACAAAAGCGCCTGCAACGCGAGCACGACACCATCCAGCGCCACGCCGCCGGCGCCCGACGTTATGCCGACACCGCCAACATCGCCAGCTTTGAACGGATGAAGATAAAAGGCGCGGCGCGGGACATCATGGGCCAGGTGCGCAACCGTCAGCAGAGCCACAAGAACCAGCTCGATCAACAGGTCCGCGACGCCTATGCGCGGGTAGTGCCGGAGGCGCCGACCCTGGTGACATTGCCCGGCACCGCAGTGCCCCAGGGGCAACAGGTGTTCTGCCTGACGCGAGCGCAGTTGCCCTGGCTGCCACCCGAGGCCGCCTCCAGCTACCTCGACCTGAACGTCACCGGGCCCATGCGCATCGCGGTCAGCGGCCCCAACGGCTGCGGAAAATCCACCCTGCTGAAGATGCTGGCCGGCGAGATCCAGCCCGTGAGCGGCCAGTGCCAGGTGCGGCTGGCCAGCGCCTGCCTTGACCAGCGCCTGTCGCTGCTCGATCCCGAGCGTTCGATCCTCGAGCACCTGGGAGCCCTCGACCGGCCACTGCAGGAAGGCCTGCTGCGCAGCCGCCTGGCCCTGCTGCAACTCGATGCCCAGCGCGTGATCCAGCCCTGTGGTCGGCTCAGCGGCGGCGAACGCCTCAAGGCTGCGCTGGCGATTGCCCTGTGGCGCGACACGCCGGCCAAGCTGCTGCTCCTGGACGAGCCGACCAACCACCTGGACCTGGAATCGGTGGAAGCCTTCGAAAGCGCCCTGCGCGATTTCCCCGGCGCGATGCTGGTGGTCTCCCACGACCGCGAGTTCCTCGCCGCCATGGCGCCCAGCCACCGACTGCAATGGACGGCAGCGGGCTGGAGACTGGACGAGGTCGGCCAATGAACAGGCTTTTGCGCGAATTTCGGAGTTGCTTCTATAGTTGCTCTGAGCCGCTATCAACCAGGGAAGCGCCATGGAAGACATTTTTGTCGTAAAGCGCTGCAACAAGATCATCATTCAGGGTCGACGCGCCGGGGAAGCCGCCCACGGCGCGCCGATCGCCGCCCACTGGTACCGCATCGCCGACACCCGCACCGACGGTTTCATCGGCGATGGCTACGACCTGGAAGAGGACGCCCTGCGCGAGTGCCGCCGGCTCAATGCCGCCAGCCGCCGCGCCTGAAACCCTGGACAATCGGGTGCTGCAGCCACTCGCCGGCAATGATGAAATTTCTTTCACTGTGAACCCGCCAAGGCTTCGCTAAAGTGGTTCAGGCTTATTGAAGACTCCCGACTGGCCCACCGCTCCCCCGGTGGGTCTTTTTTATGGGCGATCGCCAAGGGTCGGGCGACGGTTTGGCAGCTCATGCCGGGCATAAAAAAGCCCCGCACAGGGGCGGGGCTGCAGGACGCGGGCAAGACGTCGGTTACTTGAGCCTGACGGCGGTGCCGGTGACAAAAACCACCACCATGCCGCCACGGCCGCTGGGCATGCTGATCTCGTAGTCCAGGCCGATCACCGCATCTGCGCGAATATCGCGGGCACGCTCCTTGATCTCGTCGGTCGCCTGCACCCGGGCTTCTTTCAGCGCCCGCTCCAGGGTCTGGGAACGCCCACCGAAAAAGTCGCGCATCCCGGCGAAGACATCACGCACGACGTTGATCCCCTGCACGGACTCGGCGCTCACGATATCCAGGTACTCGGCGATTTCTCGCCCCGCGATCGCGTGGGTGGTAGTGATAATCACGGCATTCTCCTTTGACCGGCGCGACCNGGCGCGGTCGCAAAAAAACGCGATGGTAACAGACCCTCGGCGGGCAGCCATGCAGGGCATGCCGCGCGAGGCTGTCGCATCGGCCGGCAGGGTGATGCCAAGGGCGAGCCTGTCCGTGATTAAATCCGCCTACGGATAGCCGCAGATCCTTTCTCAATTGGAGTATTCACATGGACGTCATTCAGTTGCGAGCCCCCGATCAATGCGCAGGCATGGAGGATATCCGCCGCGAAATCGATCGCCTCGACCAGGCTGTCATCCAACTGCTGGGCGAACGTTTCCGCTACGTCATGGCCGCATCGAAATTCAAGACCTCGGAAACCGCCGTGCGTGCCCCCGAACGTTTTCGCACCATGCTCCTGCAACGCCGGGAATGGGCCCAGGCCGAGGGGCTGAGCGCCGACGCCATCGAAAAGCTCTACAGCGACCTGGTGCAGCACTTCATCGCAGAGGAACTCAAGGGCTGGAAGTCCGCCCAGGCCCAGTCGCCGGCCTGAGGGCAACAGAAACCCCGACAGCTAGGGAACAAGCCAGGCTGTCGGGCAGGGTCGTGGATGGGGTTATCGGCTGTTGGCCCCTTGCGCGACCTTCCTGGCCTTCGCCTTGTAGGCCGGCAAGGCTGCCGCATAGGCCAGGGCCTCCTCCCGGGTGCCAAAGGAGCCAAGACGGTCGCCCTTGGTACAGACGCGCCAGGGGCCACTGTTGACGCTGACCACGTCATAGCCGTTCATGTGCATCTTGTTCAGCATTGGAACGCTCATAATCGCCTCCCTTTCGGTAGAGATCGTCCGAGGTTGTCGCGAACACCTTACACCCGGTCCGCGCGGGCGTGGGTTCCATCCATCGCTACGAGGCCGGAGTACCTTGCCCGTGTTTCACTTGGGCTTCAGGTTCCCCAGAGGGTCATACGCCCGGGACTTGGGTTCTTTCTCCGGCTTGTTGTCCCTGGGCGCTCTCGCCGGACCTATGGGGTCCACCTGCGGATCAGCCAGGTCCGGGGAGTCAGGGTCGAAGCCCAGTTCGTCCTTGCCGGAGGCATGCTCGGATGAACGCGGGCCAGTGGGCCTGTTCGTATTCATGGATACCTCCCGACCAGGATGGAATGTTCTTTCAATAAGAGGGCCATTCCGGCGTGGGGTGCAAAACAGCTGACGAATGGCACTGGATCAAACAGCCTTTTTCCGCCGCGCTTATGGCGTTTTGCAAGGTCTGCCGCAGCCGAACCATGAGCTGTGTTATCAGCCCGCGCCGAGGCCTGCGTTTCGTCGCCCTGTCATTGCTAGGGCCACAGCGCAAGCGCACACTGGCTCCAGCTGACGGATCAGCTCCCCCTCTGCAAAAAGCCCGCCCGTGCGGGCTTTTTGTCTATCCGTCATCCCCTCGTCCAGCCCCTTGCGAATACTGCTCGCAACCCTCATCGCTCGGCTTTACTTCAACTGATGCACCCAGGCGTCTCTTCACGGCACCTACCATCGGGAGCCCAGCCATGAACAAAACCCTTATCCTCATGCTCACCCTGCTGTCAGCCGTCTCCGGTTGCACCAGCAACTCCCACGTCTACCGCAATCAGCCACTGGTGGCGAAGGTCGAGACCGGCATGAGCCAGGAACAAGTCCGACAGATCGGCGGCGAACCTGTGTCCGTCACCCCGCGTACCGTGGAACTCGGCACCTGCTTCGACTATGTGTTGACCCAGGCCGGCCATAAACAGCCGTTCAATGTCAGCTTCGACGGCAAGGGCAAAGTCGATCACACCAGCTTTCTCACCTGCGCCGAATGGAGCCACGCCCAGCAAAAAGCCAGGGCTCCAGGCAGCGGCACGAGTGATATGGGTGGCGGTTATTGAGCTGGGCTGGCCAGAGTCGGCGGCGATTGCGGGTGGGTACGGCCAGATGAAATTTCTTTCACTGTGAGCCAAGCGCCAGGCGGGTAGATTTCACCCTGCTCATTCAACTATTGGCCCGCTCCCCGCGGGCTTTTTTTTGCCTTGCTGGAGCTCGTGAGGAAGGAGCCCAAAGTGGCGTCGGGCGACAAGGAGGATTGCCGAAGGCAAATTTCAGGCAAAAAAAAGCCCAAGTAGCTGATGGAAACTTGGGGCTAAAAATGCATAAACCGTGGTAGGTGAACGCGGGGCTATCTTAACGTCCGTGAGAACATGTAACAATATATTTTGAGGTTATTTTTACCCTAAATATTTTCTAAGCCCTTAAATAACCACATGTTTTTTCAGGCCATGGCCGATTCGTCACCTTGTTGACGCCAGTAAAAAAGCGCCCTCCCTCTCTCCGCATTATTGAAGGGTTGCGTGAACCGCTTGCCTGTCGTCAGGCATAAAGGATCACGCACTCGGCAAACGAGGAAAACTCACCGGCTTCCACCTGCACGCTGGTGCTGACCAACCTTGCTGCGAAGGACAGCCTCAAACCCGGTGCCGCCGGGTACCCGACACAGCCTTCGTGACCCAGCAGCAGGACTTTCCCCTCGCTATCGAGCAGTTGGACGCCAACATTGCGTGCGGAGCCGGCCTCCTCATAGTCATTCATCAAGGTCACGCCATCGCTGGTGATGCCATCAAAATAGACCTGGACCTTGTTTGCGTCCTTGAGCCGGTCTTCGTTCAACTCGACGCTGAAAAAATGCGGGGAGCTGCCACCCGCCTGCAGCGCGTCAAGGCTCAATACGCCCAGCTCGACCACTTGCTCCATGACGCTGGAACGCCGACGTGAAGCCCCTGGAACAACACTCGCACCCAGGCCATTATCAGGATCGATCGTCCACGTGGAAGCGGCGACCCTGGCGCGAAAATCGAAGAACTTTCCAACATTTTGAGTAGGCATTATTTATTCCTTTAATTGAATGCAAGCATGCGATCGGTTCAGTCCGGAGCAGCCACCCAGGCCACTCTTCCTGTCTGTCGCCATGCGCTTTTTCAATGGACGAAACGCCAGTCGGTGTCAGCCAAAAAAGCACACACGGCGAACGCTGAAACCTTAGAACGGCGCCCAATCGGCGTCCCTAAGACACTTCCGAAACACGCCACTCAACTATCAGATCGCGCTGGAATGTTGCTGAAGGGGAGGCTCGGCAAATCAACGCCAGGGCGGTTATCCGCTATTTGAGCCAACGAAAAACAGCAAGGCATCGGAATCGAACCGGCGCCTGGACGTTGGGGGGGAATACGGCGGGAGTACGGGACGCTGTGTGTCAGGCAAAAGCCCGGTCTTGCACCGGGCTTTGCTTGCGAGCCGGTCCGGGCTGAATCAGTCCAGAGCGTCGTGCAGAACTTCGTAGATGATGCCTGTCGCGATGGCGACCAGGATCAAGTCGGTGCCGGCCTGTTGCCATTCATAGCCGTCATAGTGCGGCAGCCGGCCCAGCATCCGGCCATCCAGTTTTTTCGCGATACCCGGCGGCAGGGGTTTGCCTCGGGCCAGGTTCTTCTGAATGCCTGGTGGCAGGGCCGGTCCGGGTGACCAGTAGTCACGGCTGTCGCCAATGATCACGCGAATACCGCCGACATCGACTTGAGGTCCGCCATACCCACCCTGTTTGTAGTCCTGGGATTTATTGCCTTTATTGCCGTGTCCGCCCTGATTGCCATGGGGATTGCCCTTGCCATTCCCTGGGTCCGCATACAAGGCAGTCGAGCCGAATAAAAACGCGACGCTTGCTAAAACAGCTACAACCGAACGAGTAGTCATCTCTGCAGTCCTCTGCATGAATCCAGCCGTGGCGCCATTCGTCATGACACCCGAACTATAGACAGCCGATTACGTCTGAGTTCATGCAAACCTCCCCTTATCTATGGAAGCAATCATGCTTTTAAAGAAAAAAAATCTCGTGACTGCCGTGACCTGTGTACTGATGCTGGCAGCGGCGCCTCTGCTCCCTCTGACGTCCGCTTATGCAAAGGACGGTGGTGGCCATGGTGGCGGAAATGGCGGCGGTAACGGTGGGGGTCATGGCGGTGGCAATAGTGGTGGTCATGGTGGCCAGGCAGGCGGCCACGCCGGAGGGGTCAGCAGCAAGGGCCATAACGGTGGCCTGAAAAGCGACCATGCAGGCAAGTCGGTTCGCAATCTCGGAGAAAATGGCAATCACTACGGCAGCCTTCGTAATGACAGCAACGGCCATGGCTCGACCACCTCCGCAGTGGCCCATTCCAAAGATACCCGCGGGCTGTCAAAGGCGACGGCAATCTCGGGCACTACGCCTGGGGACCACAATGCAAAAGGCTTGAGCAACGCTGGCGTCTCTTCGAGCAAAAACGATCGATAGACCGCGCTTTTTGCTCTCCAGCTGAGCCGGCTTCGACACCGCTGGTTGGATAGCATCGCCCTTCATGAAAAGCCCGGTCCAGCGCCGGGCTTTTTAGTATCTGCTCTGCTCCGCGCCGCTATCTTTTGCTCTTCATGACTCGGGCATAGATGAAACTATCTTTAACCAACCTTCATGAAGCGAAGCGTCTGAATACCTACCCTTCAGGGACCGACAAAGTGAACTACAGGAGTAACCCACGATGTTTTCCCATGAAGGTCTCGGTCTGATATCCATCTTCATTGTCCTGCTGCTGTGCGTGCTGGCGATATTCATTCATCCTGTGCATGCGTTCTGGAGCTGGGTGCAAAGGCGTAGGCGCAGGTTGTCGGTCGAACATGCGGGGCGCGAAGGCAAGCCTTATTCGCGTTGAACCGCCCCCATCCAACGAAGCCCGGCCATGTCCGGGCTTCTGGTTTCTTGCTTCTACGCAGCAGCTCAGAGCCGCTCGGACCCTTTGCGCCAGTCGATTGCAACCGCGATAGCCGCCAGCAGGATCGCCAGGGTGTAGGCAAACAGCCCCAGGTTGACGCCCAGGATCAACTTCTCCGAACCATCGGAGAGCACCATCGACCCACCGTAAGACTGCCGAAGCCAGTAAGCCAGCAAGAAGCCGCCCGTGACGAACACCGTCAGGAGGCTGGAGAGGCGAAGGTTGCCCTTCAACCACACCAGCCACAGGCTGAATGCACCGATCGCCGTATTGGTGAACAGCTGCCAGACCTCATGCAACCGTGCGTGGGGTTCCCAGGCCGGGTTGAAAACATGGGTCTGATTGATCTCCAGCACCGGCACCACAACGGCGTAGAAGATAATCCCGATCGTCACAAACAGCTTTGCTATCACTTGGAACCTCCTTGTGAGCGCGGCAAAACGCCAGTGCTTCAGCGCCCTATGAAGACACGCAAACGAATAAAGATCAGGTTCGATATGCGCCAAAAGTCAGGGGGAAATGACGGCCCAGGCACAGCCAAAGAGTACCGCTCGTCCAGACCGTAGTGCCCCGCCCCGTTCCTCATCTACACCTTTAACCATGGACTTCCGGTCGTACTCATCCGACCTCTTCAGCGCCGCTCTTGGATATGGAGGATCGGGCAGCCGGCATTCGATTCGATGGCACACGAAGCGCCATGCGAAACCGCAGTACCTCAAGCTTCGGGTTTCATTTCTCAAGGAACGGAAAAATGATCACGAACTGCACGAACTGGCATGCCTGGCTGGACACCATGCCACCCAAACCGGACGAACTTCATGTAGTAGGAGACATTGAAGTCGCCAACCCAGGGGTCAAGGCCTATCTGACGGTACGAGTCCCGCAAGGTATCAACCCGGCAATACTCTTGCTGGATCTGCACCTGTTCCAGAGGCCAGGGCAATGGATTCAGCAAATCACCTGCACGCAAGTCAAGTTCACCCGGGTGCTGCCGCCAAACTCCGCGCTCTATACCGCGGTTGAAATCTTCCACAACAATGAGCGAATCGCGTATATCGACGAAATCCCACACATCTCCTGACTGATTCGTACTGAGTCAGTGGAGCCTTGATATCCGACTGCGACCGCCTGATCCTGGATCAGTCGGTCGCCTCTCCCGCCGCCCACCTGCTTCATTCAATATCTCGGTGCTTGAACTGAGCAGCCTCTGCCTCTAGCCTGCAACCCGTCGTCAGGAAAAGCGCAAGAGAAATGATCAGAAGATTTGAACAGCAAGATATGGATGCCGTGCTGGACATCTGGCTGCAGGCTTCGCTGAAAGCCCACGACTTTATCGACGCCTCATTCTGGCAGTCGCAAGTCGACAATATGCGCAACCTGTACCTCCCGGCGTCAGAGACCTATGTCATCGAACGGCAATCCAAAGTACTGGGCTTCTATTCACTGCACGACGAGCAGCTGGCCGCCCTCTTTGTTGCGCCTGAATTCCAGGCCAAGGGGATTGGCAAGCAATTGCTCGCCCATGCCAGGACACAGCGCCCGGTGTTAAGTCTGGCGGTGTACAAGGACAATACGGCCAGCTGCGGCTTTTACCTGGCACAGGGTTTTGTCGTGACCCACGAGCAGACGGATGAACATACGGGGCAGCAGGAATACCTGATGAGCAGCGCCCCGCTCTGATCCAACCCGTCAGGGTATATCCAGCCCCGGCTTTTTATTGCCCCCCAAAAAACAAAAAGCCCAGCGTACGAGCTGGGCTTTGCTTGGCCAAAGACTGAATCAATGAGGCTGACGCTGCCTCTGCAACTCTGCCTTCAACCAACTGCTTGCCGGTTGCGAGCCCCCGGGGCAGCGCACCTCATAGGCCTTGCCACTCATGCTGCTTTTAGTGGCGGCGAGGTCGATAAAGTCCTCCGCGCTGCTCACCATGTTCTTGCCCTCGAGGTAATTCAGCTTTTTCTCCAGGTGCTGCCGTGCCTGAGGGGCCGGGTATTCGGTGCCGTTACGCACGAACTGACATTGGCTGTGCTCGACAAAATCCAGCAAGCCCTTTATCTCCTGGGCTGCCTGAGGCGTCGTTTGAGCCTGCGCACTGCTCGCTATGGCCAAGACGCCGATACCCGCCGCCATCAGCCATCGAGCCCACTCACCGGTAAAAATTCGCATCATTCGTCCTTGTCTTGAAACTGAGCCATGTTGCCGGATCTGGCCGAGCATCGCCCGGCACCAGGTCGGTCAAACTTCGATAGGGAAAACCGGTTGAACGCCCTGCTGCACATCCGCGCTTTCTATCGCGGCCTCAAGTTTGGTCAGGAAGGCTGGATTCAATTTGGCGTCAAGCAGATTGCCCTGCTCTACCGCCCTCTTCTGCTCAACCAGCTTGGCAAGTTCTGCATAAGAAAGTTTTGGTGCCGGGTTTTGAATAATCATCACTGAAGCTCTCCCTTGGTTCATCCGCCCAGCCCACTAGCGGCTGGCGGCAAGTGTATCCGCTGTTCCGCGCTCATCCAAACTCACCTGGCCAGCACTTGAGCCTATTTGCCGCGCATGCCTGTCCATGCCCATTCCTGCCCTGCCATAGACCAATGGTGCCGCCAGTCGTCGTCGGGGCGTTGACGCCCTATTCCTTAAGGCGCGCAATGGCCCCCTAAAAATGATCGCCCAGGACCCCTTTCCAGATGGCAAAGATCATAGTGCTGGCCGGTGACTTCCCCCAGGGGGACGCGGAGTATCTGCGCGGAACCATCACGCTCAAAACCCCCAATAAGCCCTTGATAGGGAAAAGCTTTCTCGTCTCCGAGTTCAAGGACCTCACCGTCGAAAATACCGACTCGAACAAGAACATGAAGAGCGCCATAGGTCTTGGCGTGGTTGGCGCCATGTTTCTTGGGCCGGTGGGCGCCGTCGCGGGCTATCTTCTGGCGGGCCACAATACCGAGGTGACATTTCTGGCCACCTTGAAGAATGGTCAGACACTGCTTGCTGCAACCGATAACGAGACCTACCAGGACATCTCGGAGCGCTTCAACAGAAAAAACCAGCCCAACAAGCGCGATAAAACCGAGCCCTGAGGTCGATTCAGCGCTTTGCTTCTTTTAGTCTGGTTGGGATGACAAAGTTGCAGGAAAGATCGCTTATTGCGAAACCAGTCGATTGACCTTCGACTGTCCCCCTCCCATCAAGCAGCCAGCAGAACCTTCTCTATCAGGCCGCTCCACGCCGGCAAACATCGACGAATGGCTGGATTTGAGAACAGCGCGATGAATTCGCACGAATGGAAAAGCGACAAGGCTGACCGGACGGGGAAACCGTTCACCGTCAGCCTTGTCGTTTGGACAGCTTCAACCCAGGAACCAGCGGATTACCATTGGCCCGAGAAGATGCAGGTCAGTGCTTCGATGCCGCTGAACTTCCACAGCGAGTCGTTACAGTCTCTGGCGAATGCATGGGCGTTCGAGGCGGTGAGGGCCAGAACCACTGCGGAGGCGTAGACGATTTTCTTGAATGACATGGTGAATCTCCCTTTTCGAGTCGGCACTTTCTTGTGAGAACCATCCTGACGAGGATGGTCATCCGCACTATATGCCTGGCCTCGGCAACAGACGATTAGGGCTGTTGTGCTAATGGCCAATGCGCATCACCCAAGGCCGTGGGCGAATGGCACAAGGCTTACAGCTCCTCTGCGGACGAAAACCGAAACAGATCAGAAGTTGCAGCTGTATTGATACTCGAAGGGGAAGAACACCGTATCGACCACCAAGGAAAACGGCGCGTCGATCAGTAAAAAGGGAATCAGCTTTCCATGGGATGTGCCTACCAACCACCAGTCCAGACGCACGCCCTTGTAAGGGCAAGGGTGGTCGTAGTCCATGCGCATCGCTACCGCAGCGCAGCCGCTCAAGCAGTTGATCAACACCAACAGAATCACTTTCCGAAACACCTAATGTCCTTATTACTTCCATGTGCAGAACTGCGCAGGTGTCACTGCAATTCGCTAGTCACTCTTCCCCAGTCGTAATGACAGAGAAATACATCCGCAATCGGAAAGACAAGAAAGTCGCTCCAAGCAAGCGAACCGCCGCCTGCGATTCAAATTTGCGGACCGGAAACGAACAAGGGTTTGCATCAGCTTTCGCCAGCAAACCCTTGAGATAGATGGTGCCCGAAGCCGGAATCGAACCGGCACGCCCTTACGAGCGGGGGATTTTAAGTCCCATGCGTCTACCAGTTTCGCCATTCGGGCGGTAGCGCGGTGTTGCAATCTGAAAGGCTTGAATTGCCTGAGCCGTTTCAGCGCCTTGCGGCAAGGGGGTGAAATATATACATCCCCTACCCTTGAAGCAAGTTCGTTGGCGTCAAATTCAAGACTGGATATCGAACGCGGCCACAAACAAAAAGGCTCCGTAAATCATCGATCTACAGAACTATTTTCATCAGTGGGAACAGCAGCCGGAATCGAGCCGGCGCAGACGGATCTGCATTTCACTGATAAAACCAGATATTTCAATAGACTACCACAGCAAAATCGACGTAACCATCTGATTTTAAAAGGCTTGTAGCTGGACGAAGAGGCGAAGACAGATTTTGCCCAGCCGGCGTGGGGATCCAGGGATGGCTGCCCCCCTGGGCCAGCGGAGTCGAAGAGACAGGCCTTAGGCCAAACGGCGAAGGAGCGAAATAGGTGCCCACCCTGACCAGCTGTTGGCCGTTCAGCATTCCATCGTAAACACACCTGGCCGGGCAAGCGAGATAACTCTATCCAGAGCGGCCGCCCATGTCCCGAAGACAATTCTGAAGAAACCTGAACGGCTTGAGCCCCGGTGTGATTGGCAGAAGCCCGCTCACCCCTGCCGTTGTCGACCCCCTCTTAGCTTTCATCGGGTATCAAAATCCACCGCAGTGCCATCCATCCAGTGGCGGAGATCATCCACCCCGAACTCACGGCCGAATCGAACGATATGCCCCACATGATCGGCGTAAGCCAGCATTGCATGCCGCGTTGCGCCTTGGGTGGCCGCCGACAGGAACTCAGCCTTTTCCAGCGCCATCCCCTGCTGGAAAGGCAGCGACGCCCCCTGATAGACCAGGTGCTTGATCGCGCGTACAGCGTTCGCCGGGCGGCGCGCCAGCACCAGTGCCTCTTCCATCAGACGCTCCGCCGCAACGACTTGATTGACCTGCCCCAGCTCCTGCGCCTGCTGTGGCGACAAGAGCCTGCCGTCGCCACACCGACGCTGCGCGACTCTCCGAAGACCACTACGAAGCGAGATGCCCCATCGCGATCGTCACACTCGAACACGGATCGCACTCAGAGGTTCTCACCGCAGCCTGCGGCGCGGCGTTCGAAAGCTGGCGGAGGGAACTCGCACAGGCACTCGAAGATCGCGGGTTCGAACCCAAGCGTACCAGCGAGATCGCTTTGAGCACCCTGGTCGTGTTGAAAGGCTGCCTGGTGATCGGACGAGCTAGCGTATCGACAGAAGCATTCGAGGCGGGGCTGGCGAGGCTGCTTATCCAACTCGGCGAACAGGGAGCGGCACTTCCCTTGCCCGCCACGCCAATATCTTGAACAGGCTGCGATAGCGAGGCGGTGGATGGGACTCTATTGATTCGCACATGCGGCAGGAGCCGTTGGCCAGGGCAAGACGAATCAGCCGCATGACCTTAGCGCTGTAAAACCCAGCTGGAAGATGTGCCCGAGCACAACGAATGATCGCCGCCTCGGCGAGCAAGCACACGTCATCTATCGGATTCGATAGCCAGGCCTTCGCATCCTTGGAGCGCCTTTACCCCAGATTGAAAATCTCGATGCAGAACCCACATGAGCGAACGCTGATAAAACAGCAAAAACAAGTGACTCAGACACTAATTCTACCACTCGTCGGAACCGTCACTTTATAAAGGTGAGGGTACCTTGCTTTTACCTGTTTACAGGCTTGACTGTATTCCAATCTATGATCGAAGAAGGAAATAAAATATATCAGCTCAAGAAACTGATACTGCCCTTGATATCGATATCAATCGCCTTTGCCATCAATACTCCACAACATCTTCAATGAGTTAACCTAACTACTGATTTCCCGTAGCAGTGGCAAGTCTGCAACTTGATTTTGAATAGGGAGCCAACTCATGGAATGTACAATCAAAAAGGAATATGAAGATGAGCATCACAGTCACAAACGGGGCAAGTACAGTAGTTAACGTGGCAATCAGTACATGGGAGAAAGACGGCAGTGACGCTTACTGGCCATTAGACCAAGGCAAAGGCGATACCTGGAAACGTAGTGACCCAAGGGGTTACTTGATGGCCATTCAGGATAAATCCCAAACAACTGAATACTACGTCTCCTGCAACAGTGTAATTGTCATCGAAGACAACGTCGTGAAGGATCACGGCCGGACTCTTAACCCAGTCGCTGCTGCCGGGAAGAAAAAAGTGGCAAATGCGTAACATCTATAAGTAAGTGCATGTATAAAATGGCCAGTATCGTACAAGATGCTGGCCATTTCCGTAGGAAAAAAGCAAACCACCCATCCGACTAGCGACCATCAGACGCCCCCATATTTAGTTGAGCTCTTATATCTCAATATATCTAGACAAAAGCACTTCACTACTTGTCTCTGTAAACTTCTTTGCGATAACGCCTGATACGCAACAAAGCAATCAGTCCTTGATCGCCATCGTCAGTAATTCTGATAGCTCGTTGAGCATCCGGCCGGACACGCCAGGCACGTGCAGTCCCATGAACCACACCTCTGACGCCAGAGGCAGCAGGTACATTGGTGCAACGGGTTGGGCCTACTCGTCACGGGAAGGCGGATAAGGGATTGCGCATTTTGCTGGAGGTAGCAGGCCACAAAATAGCCCCGATGGACTCATCCAAGGGATTTCTGGGAGGACAAAGCACCACGGAGCCCAGCCCCCCATTAAGAGCGATGGGATACCTGCTTCCCTCCAGCCAATAAAAAAGCCCGCACCTTTGCGGCGTCGTACATGGTCGTTTCTCCAGGGTTGTGTTCGGTCGAAAACACCAGGTTTCAGAGGGTTCGTTGAATACGACGCGCTGTAGAAGGCTCCGGCAAAATCGCCGCGACTTTGCACTTGTATCCCAGTGCCCCTGGATAGGATCAGGAGCACTTTAAGAATCGACTGATACCTGGGGAAATACAGCGCCACTAATATGCTCGGTCTCTTAATCAGGACATGCGGCGAAAGCCCCACAACCAGTCGCACTGACTTAGGAGCCCCCCTATAAGGAAGAGGCGCATCGATGTCTCTTTCAATCCTTGCGAGAAACCCCATGAAAAAACACCTTGCCATGCGTGCAACACTTGCCGGATTCCTGTTGTTGTTTGCCGTGCCCTCCCATTCCGGTATCTCATTGGATGCAACTCGATTGGTACTGGCCGGGCCGAAGAAGGAAGCATCCATTCTGGCGCTGAATGATGAGTCGACTTCCCTCATGATCCAGTCCTGGATCGAGCCCTTCAGCGCCAGCACCAATCAGGACGTACCCTTTGCCATCAGCCCTCCCCTGAAACGCCTGAATGGGCACGCCCGGCAGCAGTTGCGTGTTTTGTATCAAGGCACCGGGCTACCGGCAGACAGGGAGTCGGTGTTCTGGTTGAGCGTGCAGGAAGTCCCCCAGAAGTCGAAGGATGAAAACGTCCTGCAGATTGCCGTGCGCCAGCGCATCAAGTTGTTCTACCGGCCCGCCGACTTGCCAGGCGAGGTTGACCAGACCCCATCCAGGCTGAAATGGCGCATGGTGCCCAAGGATGGCAAGCCAGGCCTGGAAGTCAGGAATGACTCAGCGTTTCACATTTCTTTCGGCACGGTGAACCTCAAGAGCGGTTCGAACAACTATCCGATTCCCGCAGAAATGCTGCCCCCCTATTCAAGCCAATCTTTCGCGATCGAGGGGGCTTCTTCCCTGGCTCCAGGCGGAGCAACAAAGATCGAGTTCGAAAACATCAACGACGATGGAGTGCCAGTACAGCACTCAGGCGACATATCCAGCTGAGCGTAGTTAAAGCCCAGAACCCTTCGCTTATCGCTTAACCCAGCATCGTGTCATCGGCTGAATATCACTTCTTAGTGAAATACACACTTCGTCAACGATCTGCAGCCACATTTCCGAACGAATGGAGCCAAGGGTGCGAGAGAGCGATTCACCCACGAACCACATTCAAGGTCGATCAGGGAGAAACAGGCAATGAAGACCACAGCAGAAAGAATTTTCAGCGCAATATTCATCGTGCCGCAACTGTGCGTAATAGCATTCATAGCCCTCGCCGTGTCACCACCCGCGAAGGCGGATGTAACAGCATTCGGGCAAGAGCTTTCGATCCCGAAGAACACGGCCAACGGCATCGTAGTGGCTCGACATTACATGACTCCGCAGCAGGTATGCGGTGGATCGAGCTGCAGAGTCACCCAAATTCTCGCCTACCCAGATGGCGGCGGGACCCCCTCAAACTCAACAGTACTCACCACGAATGTCTCGGGCATATCGACTCGTTTGCTGATCAATGGAAGAGCCTACGGAAGTTCATATCCAGGGGAAACGTTCACGCGGCCAATCGAAGTACAGTTACTCGGCGATGGTCGAGAAAATAAAGGCGGCTCCCTTGCGGGCGTCCACGCCTCACCGTACTACTACACTCTCACAACAGTAGAGGGCTACGCTTTTCGAATCTACCTGAAGGGCACTATCACCCCTATCGACGGTACCTGCTCGGTGCCTAGCCAGACGGTAAAGCTACCTAAAACCTTGATTCAGCGCCTGGAGCGCGTCGGCTCGACAGCCGGCACCCAGAGTTTCCAGATACAGGTCAACAACTGCCCCAAGGGCTATAACCGGATTGGCTATACCCTTGACCCCGTTGGCGGCGTGATCGCGAACTCACCAGGGGTTTTGCCGCTTGCTGGCGGTTCGACCACGAGCGGCATAAGGATCCGGGTCGAAAACGCCCAGGGTGCTCCAGCAACCATGGGGAGCTCGATAACGGTCGATGGATACAACAAGGCGGTAGGTGGCTCGTTTGTAATTCCGATGCAGGCGTCCTACATCAGAACCGACACAGTCGCCAAACCGGGAACAGTAAAGGGGGCGATGACCGTGTCTATGGATTACCGGTAACCCTATCTGCTTGCCTCCTTCGAACCAACGACAGGAGGCGCCGCCAGTCGAGCCCATGTCTGGCCAGCCGATGCCGGCTTTCAAGGCAGACTTTGAGGGGCCTCAAAAAACCCATCGGGAGGGCCCGGAACGGCAGGCCGCCATAAGGCTTTCACTGCAGTAATGAAAGTTGGCCTGCCGCCATATCGGCTGCTAATCGCGGCACAGGCATTGCTCCTTGCGCTTCAAGCCTGCTTTCCTCCAGCCAATAAAAAACCCCGTAGATCATTGATCTACGGGGTTTTCAGTTTGGAGACTGGGGTCGAAATCGAACCGGCGTAGGCGGATTTGCAATCCGAGAGGCAAGGCCTTGTATTTCCTGGGCTGCACTGTGTTTCGCGTTCCATTACCAAGCAGATTTCGATGCTCTACAGACCGCATTCTATGATCGGCGGTGGATCACCTCTGCCTTGCCGCGACTCATTCAGGTCGATGGTCGAGCTGCCCCGCGCAAACTAAAACAACGAGGTTGCTGCGATGGTGGCGCGAAGCGCCGCTGTCGCTCGGCGAATATCTTCGGCGGTCGATGGAATTTCCGCGACCATGTTGAAGCAGCCGTGGATGTTCCCGCTGACTTCCTGATAAGTGACGGGTACACCCGCCGCGATCAACGCGCCCGCATAGGCCCGCCCTTCGTCTCGCAGGGGATCGAGGCCCGCCGTGACCAGGACAGTCGGCGGCATCCCAGCTTGATCGAAGCGCAGAAGGTCGAAGCGCGGATCACCGGCGGGTGCTGCATATTGGTTGTAGAACCAGTCGATGCAAGCACCAGTCAGATAAAGCCCATCGGCAAACTCCTTGCGCGACCGCGTACCGCCGGCGCTATCGACACAGGGATAGCTCAGGAACTGAGCAGCGACGGGAATGGTGGCCGGTCTGTCGTGTAGACGATGTGCCACGACCGCTGCGAGATTGGCGCCCGCACTGTCGCCGGCAAGCACAAGCGCCGCAATCTCGCGACCGAGAGCATCCCGACCATGCGCCGCAAGCCACCGCGCTGCGGCTTCGGCATCGTCAGGCGCTGCTGGCCACGGACTCTCGGGCGCCAGGCGATAGTCGACCGCGACGACCGGAAGATCCAGTTGCTCGGCCAGCGCGACGCAGAGCGCATGATGCGACTCCAGATCGCCGAGTACGAAGCCGCCACCATGGTAATAGATCACCAACGGTCCAGGTGACCGTTCCGCGCGCGCGTCGTAGAAACGCATGCCGAGCGAGCGTCCACTGACATCGGCCGCAAAGTCGCGCACTATGGCGAGATCATGCGTGACCGGGGGCGCGGCCGCCCTGGCCCGGCCGATGAGCGCACGGACCTGCCCGACCGGCAGATCCTCCATGCGGGCGAGCGGCGAGGCATTCCAGAGATGGAGAAACCTCTGGACATCGGAACGGATGGCAGTTTTGGTCATGATCGATTCCTCTCGTACGATGAGCTTGCCGCGCATACGCCCGGCAACATCAGGTTGGTTGTTTGGCCTACAACGATGCCGGTATCGCTGCATCGGCACCCACTAGCAGCCATCGGCCAACTGGAACCAGGGCGGCCCACTAATTGAGAAGTACGCAGCAATGGTTCGCGGCCTCCCAAACCAGATGTATGACGACAAAGCTATTGCCAGGGTGTGCATTGATGACGGGCTGTCCTGGAGCAGTGGCAATACCCCGCTCATTGCGCTGTGCCATGCCATTGCTGAAGCCAAGCTCGGCGAAACCATTCAGGTGCCGGCAGAGCTGATCACGCAATAGGAGTTCGCCACAGCCCGTGTTGCAGTCGACGGATAGCCAGGACAACGGGCGGTGCGAACGCTGAAACCATGGCCAGGCGTAACGCCAGCGTCAGCAAGTCTTTCCGAAATGCCCACGCCAACTATCTGAATAGGTGCCCACCCTGACCAGCTGTCGGCCGTTCAGCAATCCCCTGCAAACACACCTGGCCGGGCAAGCACGCCGAGGATAGGTAGGCGCACCACAAGCGTCTGTAGGAATTTGCCTAAAAAACAACTTCATTAATCATACCGGCCGGAAACGGCCGGCGAGGAATCCCCATGCCTGCAAAAATATCTTCGAGATCCTGGTCGGCCTGCTCGCCTACCTCCTGATCACCCTGCTCTGGTTCTACTACGCCATCCCCAGTATGTGGGAGAGCGGGACTGAAGACGGACAAGAGGCTGCGCATTTTGATGGGGGTAGAGGGTCAGAAAAACAGCCTCGGTGAGCTCATCCAAAGGATGACCGGCAGGACAAAGCACACGGGGGCCAGCACTTCATACTCAACAAGAGCGGGAAACGAGTGTCGCAGCAAATGCTGCGCAATCGCTGGGACGATGCCCGGGAGGCAGCTCGACTTCAGGCGATCGCCGAAGCAAAACCTGATATTGCGGAGAAAATCTCACAATTTCAGTTCAAGGATATTCGTCCAAAAGCTGCATCCGAGATCCTCGATATCGCTGACGCCAGTCTGCTGCCGGGCCATTCGGAGGAGGAAATTACGAAGCGGGTGTATCGCCGAATCGGCGCCATTACCAAGCCATCAACGTAGCAAAGTTCTGGAATACTCCATTAAAAGTAATGGAACGCCTGCTTTCCTCCAGCCAATAAAAAACCCCGTAGATCATTGATCTACGGGGTTTTCAGTTTGGAAGCCGAGGTCGGAATCGAACCGGCGTAGGCGGATTTGCAACCCTGTGTGACCTTTCTTTATGCTCAATAATTTAAGTCAATTCCATTTCTACATTCGTTAGTTTTTCCATGTCTGAAGCCTACTATCTGCGCAGGGTCTACATTATTGTCCGGAAATGATTTTCATCCTCCTCCGGCGTCCCGCGACCAATCCCTTGCTGCATGAGCTTTCCAGGGGCCAAACAAACATCGAGAAGATGCGATCAGCCAGGGGCAAGCTGAAGAGATCAGCAGATTGCTCAGCACTATCGAACGCCTCACATGGGACCTTTTCGACGTCTACGTGAAGAACCGACAGATGCATGGCTGCTCACCTACCCAAGGAGATACACCACTGCCACCTAATGGCAAACAAGGCTGGCCTGTACGCACTGAAGGACCAATCCCTCACCGCCTAACAATCTCAACTGTGACCACCTGACACAGCAACTCGGCAAAGGCATAAGCGCTCGACCTCCTTGAGTGGTCGGCCAGCGTCCTGCCCCGGTATAGCCGCTGTACATCGATTACAGACCGAATAGCAGCTTGCCGTCCTTGATAATTCCACCCAGGGTCCTCTTCACGCTCTGCCATTCCGGTAGTTTGACCAAAACAGTATAGCCAGCAACAGGAGTCCAGGACTCGCCATTACTCAGTGTGCGACAGCGTCGACCCTACATCCGAGGTAGAGGCTTTAGACATATAAACGCTATCCATGAAACTCCTGAAAAATGGAATTGCAACTTCACCATAACGCTGCGACCCAACCTCGTTCAGATGATGAGTGTCTTGATAGATCAGCGTGTGATTTTGCAATGGAACCTCAGCAAAGAATGGAGTACTCGACAAATCTAGGAACGTTGCATTCTTGTGTCGTGAAACGAGGTCTTTTACTTTCAAGTTGGCGGCAGCCCACTCGGAATTCATCGAGGCGGGCAGATTAAAACCAATACTATTGGCACGATAAATACGCTGCGGGTTCGACGAAAGCATTGGTACTTGAGCAAGAACTAGAACCTGTTGATTCCTATCGGCTGCCTCCGACAGAAATTTATCCAATTGTTCCATAAACTTATCGCTTGCCGACTGATACTGCCACATTCCAGCGATAATGATCCCGTCAGCACTGGATTCGTATTTCTCACTCTCTGCAATTTGATTAAGGCAATCTTTACGCCCTCCTTCCGGGATCCGATCTATATCAAAGCCAGGAATAGTCACACAGTTACTTGACGTAACAACCCTTATCCTTGCATGAATTGAGCGACCTACAATATCGGCGAAATAATTCAGTTGCGCAGCATGGCTATCACCTAGCATCAGCAGTGTGCGCTGAGCTTCTTTATCTCCTCGAATACAGTCTCCCACAACTTTGCCATGACAAATCTCAGCATTATTAGCATATCGAGTAAGACTATCTGGTAATGGCTTCACAAGCCTGGGACTTATAGCAGCCGCTAAGGCGATGACGGCAATCGAGGTCGCACTCAACCCCATAACACGCGCAAGAGTTGACTTCACTGAGGAGCGCTCCCTGAAAGGGCTCTCCACGTATCGGTAAGACACATATGCACAGCCAAGGGTCATCGCACAAAACACCAACGCAGCAGAAGCTCCGACCTCATAGGTACCAAGAAGGTAGCGTATGGCTGCCAGTATCGGCCAGTGCCAAAGATATAGAGAGTAGGAAAGCGCTCCCAATAGCACTAAGGGAGCGCATGAAAGAGCGCGGTTAAGCGTGCTTCTTTGGCTGACAAGCAATAAAGCAGTGCCAAGGCATGCAGGCAATGCCAACACTCCTGGGAACTTCTGCTCTTCTGTTATAAAGAAGAAACTCGAAAAAACCAGTGCCCCGCCAATATATGCGAAAGCAGTAGATGGCACCTGTGAAAACTGGCGATACCGCAATAAAATAGCTGCCAAGCTTCCTATCAAAAACTCAGGAACTCTCGCCAACAGTGAAAAATACACTGCCTGTCGATGGCCTTGCTGAAGGAAATACTCCGAACCGGCTATAAGAATCAAAGTTATCAGGAGCAGAGTCGGTGCTAAAAACCGCTTTGACACAACCATTAACACAAAGGGCAGAATCAAATAGAACTGCATTTCAACTGCCAGCGACCACGTATGTAGCAAGGGTAATTCGTAAGCCGCAGGTGCAAAATAATCGTTTTGCACGGCAAAAAAGTCATTACTATTAAAATAAAGCGCAGCAATCGCACTAGCTTTAAATGTATCAAAATCTCTCGGCACGAGCAGAAAACCCATAGCCAAAGACACAACAATCAACAATACCAAATATGCAGGAGCGATTCGCCTCACTCTGCCAATGTAAAAATCGGTAAAGTTAAACGTGCCTAACTCTTTTTTCCGAATAATAATCTGGGTTATTAAAAATCCCGAAATCACAAAAAAAACATCTACCCCAACAAATCCGCCTGGCAGCCAATTTTTATTAAAGTGAAAAAAAATCACCCCAAGAACCGCAATCGCACGAAGGCCTTGTATATCCTTCCTCAGCTGAGTGTCGCTACTCATTATTTTCCTCGATCTCGTTCTTCAGTCTACGATTTGCTTGCCGCAGGCGTTTCAGTACGCCATCTAACCGTAACGCCGCCAGACACCTCAAGCCCGCAATCGACCAACGCCTGCTCTGCCTTCGCAGTTTCAGTATGCGCGGCACTTACAGGGTATTGATGGCTACTGGCGACCATTAACAGAGCTAGCATCCACCAGCTTGAGCCAAGTCATGCCGGCGGCAATGTAGTGTGCCAGCAGATCCTCCAACTTGCGCTGCGGGTGTATCTCGGAATCGGTGCCATCATCAAGCCATCAACGTAGCAAAGCTCTGGAACACTCCATTAAAAGTAATGGAACCCCTGCTTTCCTCCAGCCAATAAAAAACCCCGTAGATCATTGATCTACGGGGTTTTCAGTTTGGAGGCCGAGGTCGGAATCGAACCGGCGTAGGCGGATTTGCAATCCGCTGCATAACCATTTTGCTACTCGGCCAAACTTTCGATGCTTTACAACTGCATCAAAGGTACAACTCGAAGCTGGAAAGCCGATCTTGACTCTAATCTCGACCTACCTTCCAACCCTTTGAATTCTAAGGGGTTTTTCGCGTTCCTGAATCAGGAATGGACGCAATTCTGGACTTGTTCGCAGGGCATGTCAAGAACAGGAATAAAATAATTCAATGCATGGCGCCGGCATTAGCCGTGTCTGGCGCAAGTCCCTTCGCTGCTTTCTTTTGTCCTGTGGCGGCGCATCGACAGACTAACAGGATTGTCATGACGGTCTTTGTGGAGCGCGTGGGACCAACCTGATCAGCCACACCACCAACAGCACATTCAGCAGCGCCAGCGAGCAGAGCGCTGCCAGCACCCCGCCCGCCCCCAGCGCCTGCAACAGGAAGCCGCCGGCCAGCGGTGCCAGGGCCTGGCCAATCAGCGATGGTCGCGACATGCGGCCCATCAGCAGGACATAGTCCGCCGGCGACATCAGGGCCAGCGGCAGCAGGCCGCGAACGATGGCGCGCAGGCCATTACCGGCGCCGTAAAGCACCAGGCCCAGTGCGGTCGTGCCAGGCGCCAACGCGACCAGCAACAGCCCTGTGGCCACCAGGGTGACGCAGATCAGCGCGGTCCAGACCGGATGGCGCTGGCGAGCGAACACCTGCAGTACCCGTGAGCCCACCTGGCTGGGGCCCAACAACGCGCCGAAGCCGATGGCCGCGGCCAGGGAGTACCCCAGGCCCTGCAGCAGGGAAACCAGTTGGACGGAGATCGCCGTCATGATCACCGCGCCCAGGGCGAAGATCGTGGTAAGCAGCCCATAAATACGCCGGTCGATCGCGACCACGGCAGCAACGGCGGTTGGCTGTTTCGCCAGAGATCCGCGCCCTCGCGGCAACACCCACAGGTACAGCGGCGCCACGGCCAGCGCCAGCAGCACGGCGTACGCCTGGCAGGTGCCGCGCCAGCCGATATGCTCGATCAGCAGCGCCACCAGCGGCCACGACAGGCTGCTGGCAAACCCGGAGATCAAGGTGATGCCGGTGATCGCACTGCCCGCCCGCTCGCCATAAAGCGCGCCCAGGCTGGCGAACAAGGCTTCGTACAAGCCCAGCGCCATGCCCAGGCCGATCACCACCCAGGCCAGGAGGAACATCGGTAGAGCGGTCGAAGCGGCCATCAGCCCCAAGCCCGCGGCAACCGCCAGGCCGCTGCTGGCCAGTACGCCACGTCCACCGTGGCGGGCAATCAGCCGGCTGGTCAGGGGCGCCAGCAAGGCCGAGACGAGGATGCTCAGGGACAAGGCGCCATACACCCACTGGCTGGCCCAGCCGGTGTCCTTGATGATCGGCCCGGCCATCACCGCCATCAGGAAGAACGAACCGCCCCAGACCAGGATCTGCAACAGCCCCAGCACCACAATGCCGGGAACGCCCGGTAACCCTGAATGATCGTTCAAGACAATGCCGCCAGAGGGAAAAAGATGCGCACGACCCCGAGCCAAGGGGGCGGCGCTTTTGTGCTCGCTACAGGTATTGCGAGATTTCGATCAGGTTGAGGTCGGGGTCACGCACGTAGACCGAACGAATCGGCCCGGTGGCGCCCGTGCGCTGCACCGGCCCTTCGACAATCGGCCACTCATGCAACTGCAGATGAGCAATCACCGCCTCCAGCGGCTGGGCACTGATAAAGCACAGGTCCAGCGCGCCCGGCACCGGCAGGTGAGCCTTGGGCTCGAACTCCTGCCCGCGCACATGCAGGTTGATCTTCTGATTGCCGAAACGAAACGCCATGCGGCCATTGCCGAAGGTTTCCAGGGTCATGCCCAGCACCCGCAGGTAAAAATCCTGGCAGACCTCGGGGTCCACGGTGGTCAGGACCAGATGGTCAAGGTGATCGATCAGCATGGCGCGACTCCTCGAAAAAATGCGCTGTCAGGCCTGCCTCTGCGACAGGCCGCAGGTCTCAACCGGCGCAAGAATCAACCAGGCAACTGGCCTGGAAGTCGGCGATGTGCTGCCACATCGCCACGGGATTGGAGTACATGGGGAAGTGCCCGCAGGCCGGGATTTCCGCCAGCCGCACGCCCTGGGCCTGGATATGCGCCAGGTAGGACAGCTGGGCATTCTGTTCGCCGTACATGAACATCCGCGGGCAACCCAGGCCGAGAAACTTGTCCATCAGCTCGCCATGATCCGAGAGCTCGACCATGGACTCGAAGATACCGCGCACCGCGCCGGGGCGGACCTTGTGCCGCAGGCTGGCGGCATACAGTGCGCTGGCGTAGGCCGGCGCCTGCCGGGCACGCTCGATGAAATGCTCGAAGAAGCGCTCGGCGTCGGCCTCGGGGTAATCGACTATCTGCCGGCTGAGGAAGCAGTCTTCCGGGGCGATATTGCCTTCGATATCGACAAAGCTCAGCACCCGCTCCGGAAACTTGTGGGCCAGCATCAGGGCCGTCAGGCCGCCCATGGAATGCCCGACCAGGTGGAACCGCTCGATCTGGAAATGCTCGAGGACCTGCAACGCAGTATCGAGCAGGAACGGGATGGAGATTTTCCCCAGGTCGCCACAGTGGCTGGCACCGCAGCCCGGCGCATCGTAGGCCACGAACGGCCGCCCGGAGAAAGCTGCGTGGCGCACGATGTCCGCGTAGTCCTCCTTGGTCGAGCCAAACCCGTGCAGGAACAGGATCGGCGCCCGCTCGCCGGTGCGGTGCAGGCTGGCAATGCTCAGCTCGACGCCCTGTACGGTCAGCGGCACCTGGGTAGCGATGAATTCTGCTTGCGCAGCCACGTTGAATGCTCCTTTGACGAATCGCCGCCGGCGGACGGTGACGGCCGGCGCAACGCGCACTCTCCGGGCATGCAAGGCTTATGTAAATTCCGGATTGAAGAAGGCTGTCATACGCCAAACCTATGGCAGCCCCACCCTGCCCTTGCCCTGGAACTGCGCCACCAGCTCCTCCACCAGCGGGTTGGTGCGCGTCGGGTTCCAGGCCAGTGCGGTGGTGACCACATTCAGCCGCTGGCTCAGCGGGCGCAGCACCACGTTGCTCGGGGCGACCTTTTTCAACGACGCCGGCACCAGGGCAATGCCCTGCCCGCAACTGACGAAGGCGATCTGCGACGCCACCGAGCGCACCTCGTGCAACACCCGCGGGGAGAAGCCGCTGTCGCGGCAGGTGGCGATCAGGTTATCGAAATACATCGGGCTGACCTTGCGCGCCGACAGCACCAACGGCTCGCCCGCCAGGCTCGCCAGGCTGATGCGTGAACGCGCGGCCAACGGATGGTCGCTGGGCAGCGCCACCGCCAGGCGATCCTCGGTCAGCGGGATCGAGCGAACGCTGCTGCCCAGGTCGCCCTCCAGCCGGGCGAAGGCCAGGTCGATGTCACCGGCTTCCAGGGCCGGAATCGCCTCGACGCTGTCGATCTCCCGCACCGACACCGTGAGCTGCGGGTACCGGGCCTTCAGCTTCTCGATCAGCGCCGGCAGTACGTCGAGCATCGCCGTGGTGATGGCGCCGATGGTCAGCACCCCCGACTGTCCCGCTACTGCCTCGTGCACCGCCAGCTCCAGGCGCTCCAATTGCTCGGCGAACTTGCGCACCGCCGGCAGGATAGCCTGGCCCACCGGGGTCAGCTGGGCACCCCGTCGCGAGCGGTCGAAGAGCTTGACCTTGAGCGCCTGTTCCAGCACCTGGATCTGCTCGGTCAGCGGCGGTTGCGACATGCCCAGGCGCTTGGCGGCGCGGCTGAAGTTCTGTTCCTCGGCCACCGCCAGGAACAGCCAGAGATGACGAATCAAGCGAAAATTGATCATGGCGGCACCATAGGTTTTTCGTATGCAAGGCTTCCGTGATTCGTAATATACCTATCAAACGCGCTCATCGACACTGGGGCCCTCCGTCACCACAGGGGTTACCCCATGAGCATTGCCACCTTGCTTGATCGCCTGGCGGCGCTGGACACCAACACGGTCTCCGACGCCCTCGACTTCCTCGGCCTGCCCGGCGCCACCGTCGGCCTGCGGCCGTTGTGGGACTGCCCGAAGATCGTCGGCCGTGCCAGCACCGTGCTGCTGGGCGCCAAGACCGACAGCGCGCCGACCCTGCACCTGATTTCCCCGGTGGTCGAACGGATCGCCAGCGCCGATCGCATCCTGGTGATCGCCGGCGGCCTGGAAGGCATTTCCTGCTGGGGCGACATCCTTGCCAACGCAGCGCGCCACAAACAGATCCGCGGCAGCGTGATCGACGGTTGCAGCCGTGACATCGACGGCAGCGCCGCCATCGGCTACCCGGTCTACGGCCGAGGCGTGACCATGATCAGCGCGCGCAACCGGGTGATCCAGCTCGACGCCGGCGTGCCGGTGCAGATCGCCGGGGTACGGGTAAACGAAGACGACTACGTGATCGCCGACCGCTGCGGCACGGTGTTCGTCGCCGCCCGGCATATCGAAAAAGTCCTCGACCTGGGCGAGCGCATCGACCGCCGCCAGCACGCCATGGTCGATGCGGTGCGCGCTGGCCGCTCGGTCGCCGAGGTGATGCATGACAGCCAGTTCGAAGCCATCGCGGTGGAGCACGAGCATGAATGATCAGCAGTTGATTGAGCTGTTCGCCGGCCTGGACACCCCCGGCGTCTCCGACGCCCTGGACAAACTCGGCCTGCCCGGCCAGTGCCTGGGCATCGCGCCGCTGGACAACTACCGCCAAGTGGTGATCGGCCCGGCGTTCACCGTGCAGTACGTCTCGGCCAGCGTGCCGCCCGGCACCGTCGGTGACTTCATCGACGACGTGGCCCCCGGCGACGTGGTGGTGATCGCCAACGGCGGCCGCACCGACTGCACCGTCTGGGGCGACATCATGACCCAGTACGCCGGCAGCCGGCGGATCGCCGCCACCGTGATCGACGGCGTCTGCCGCGACGTCAGCAAGGCCCTGGGCGACGGCTATCCGCTGTTCAGCCAGGGCCGCTTCATGCGCACCGGCAAGGACCGGGTGCAAGTGCAGTCGGTGAACCAGCCGGTGTCCATCGGTGGCGCCCGGGTCTGTGCTCGCGACATCCTGGTCGCCGACGCCAATGGCGTGGTGGTGGTGCCCCGCGCCCGCGCCGCTGAAGTGGCAGCCTGTGCCCGCCAGATCGAGGCGGTCGAAGCCGACATCCGCACCCTGATCGCCCAAGGCAAGACCCTCAAGGAAGCCCGGGCCGCCCTGGGTTACCACAACCTGCAGAGGAAAGTCTGATGACCACGCTCGCCCTGCCCCTCGACTTCCACGAGCGGGCCAAAGTACTCGGCAGCTCGACGCTGTATGAAGCCTCGCACCTGCCCTGCGCCGTCGACAGCGCGATCCGGCCGGTCTGGGACGGCGCCTTCATCGCCGCCCCGGCCTATCCGCTGCAGTGCTCGCCGGGCGACAACCTGGCCCTGCACCTGGCCATGGAACGGGTGCCCCGTGGCAGTGTGCTGGTGGTGGGCACCGACAACTTCATCGCCGGCTACTGGGGCGAAGTACTCACCGTGGCCGCCGAAGCGGCCGGCGTGGTCGGGTTGGTGATCGACGGCGGCGTGCGCGATATCGCGGCCCTGAAAAAACGCCGCTTCCCGGTATTCGCCCGCGGCATCTCGGTCAAGGGCACCCTCAAGGCCAGTGCGCCCTCGGTGGGCCAGCCGTTCAATTTCAATGGCGCCTGGGTCGCTCCCGGCGATCTGCTGGTGGCCGACGATGATGGCGTGATCGTCATTCCTCAGGCCGAGGCTGCCCGCACCCTGGCCGAAGGCGAAGCCCGCGCCCACAAGGAAGCGCAGATGATGCAGGCGCTGAGCGAAGGCCGCTCGACCCTGGAGCTGATGAACCTGACCGACTGGAGAAACCGCGCATGAACAGCGATATCCAGCGCCTCAACCAGCGCCTGGCCAGTGCCCGGCCCTCGGCGACCTACCGCATCATGGACCGGGTGGCGGAACGCCGGGCGCAAGGCGCGCAGATCATCTCGCTGTGCGCCGGCGAGCCGGACTTCGACACCCCCGGACACATACGCCAGGCCGCCATCCAGGCCATCGAGCACGGCCATACCCGCTACACCCAGGTGGCCGGCGTGCGTGCGCTGCGCGAAGCGGTGGCCGCCAAGTTCCGCGACGAAAACGGCCTGGACGCGAACTGGCAGGACACCATCGTCAGCAATGGCGGCAAGCAGGTGATCTACAACGCCCTGGCCGCCACCCTGAACGATGGCGATCAAGTGATAGTCCCGGCGCCCTACTGGGTCAGCTACCCGGAAATGGTCCAGCTGTGCGGCGGCACGGCGAACATCGTCACCTGCGACGCCGAGAGCGGCTTCAAGCTGACCCCGGCGGCGCTGGCCGCGGCGATCGGCCCGCGGACCCGCTGGCTGATCCTCAACTCGCCGTCCAACCCGACCGGCGCGGTGTACAGCCGCGACGAGCTCAAGGCCCTGGCCGAGGTGCTACTGGCCCATCCGCAGGTGCTGATCCTGGCGGACGACATCTACGAGCACCTGATCTTCGACGACCAGCCGTTCCACACCCTGGCCCAGGTCGAGCCGCGCCTGGCGACGCGCACCCTGACCATGAACGGCGTGTCCAAGGCCTACGCCATGACCGGCTGGCGCATCGGTTTCGCCACCGGCCCGCGCTGGCTGCTGGACGCCATGGAAAAACTCCAGGGCCAGCAGACCTCCGGCGCCAGCGCCATTTCCCAGCAGGCGGCGCTGGCCGCGCTGAGCGGCCCCAAGGATTTCATCCGCCACAGCCGCGCGGTGTTCCAGCGCCGCCGCGACCTGATGGTCGAGCTGCTCAACGCCACGCCCGGGCTGCACTGCGCCCGACCGGCCGGGGCGTTCTATGCCTTCGCCAGCTGTGCCGGGCTGATCGGGCGCACCTCGGCCGGCGGCCGTCTATTGGCCAGCGACGAGGATGTGGCCCACGCCCTGCTCGACGAAGCCGATGTCGCGGTGGTGCATGGCAGCGCCTTTGGCCTGGGCCCCTACATCCGCATCGCCTATGCCCTGGACGACCGATCGTTGCGCCAGGCCTGCGAGGCCATTCGCCGCTTCTGCAGCGCCGTGGTGTAAAGGCCTGCATTGCTCTTGGAATCCCGGCCACGCGCCGGGATTCTTCCATCAATTACTGCATTTCATGCAGCAGTCAAATGCAAATAGGCCTGATTGTTGACCCTGTAGCACAGCCCTATCCTCGTGTCCCCATCCCCAAGTTTCCAAGGAGATCGAGCATGGTCACCCGCATACAGCTTCACCAAGTCGGCGCCCCTCAGGTTATGCAGTTCGAGCAGGTGCAAGCCCAGGCACCCGGTGCCGGCGAGGTCTGGCTGGAGCAGACGGCCATCGGCGTCAATCCGCTGGACCTCAGCCAGCGCAGCGGCGCCGTCCCTATTCCCCTGCCCTGCGGGCTCGGGCTGGAAGGCGCGGGGCTGGTCAAGGCGGTCGGTCCGGGCGTTACCCAGGTCCAGGTGGGCGACCGCGTCGCCTATGCCACCGGGCCTCTTGGCGCCTATGCCAGCGCTCGCCTGTACCCGGCCGAGCGCCTGGTCAAGCTGCCGCCGGAGCTGGCCTCGGACACCGCCGCGGCGCTGTTGTTCAAGGGCATCACCGCCCAGTACCTGCTCAAGACGACCTACCCCGTCGGCCCTGGCAGCCGGGTGCTGATCTATGGTGCCGCCGGTGCCCTGGGGCAGTTGATGGTGCCCTGGGCCAAGCATCTGGGGGCCACCGTCATTGGCGTGGTGTCCAAGCCGCAGAGCGTCGAGCGGGCCCGGGCCGCTGGCTGTGACGAAGTACTGGTGTTCGATGCCGCCACCCTCGCCCAGCAGGTCGTCGAGGCCACCCAAGGGCACAAGGTCGATGTGGTGTACGACCCGATCGGCCGGGTGTCCTTCGAAGCCTCCCTCGACAGCCTGCGCCCCCGTGGCCTGCTGGTGTCCTTCGGCGCGGCGTCGGGTGCTCCGGACGCGGTGCAAGTCGGCACGCTCAACGCCAAGGGTTCGCTGTTCCTCACCCGCCCGTCCCTCGCCGCCCATACCGCCACTGCCAGCGAGTACCAGGCACGCGCCGCCGATGTGCTGGCCGCCTTCGCCACGGGTATCATCCAGCCACGGATCTGGCAGCGTTACCCTCTGGCCGAAGTGGCCCAGGCCCACGCCGATCTGCAAGGCGGACGCGCGCAAGGAGCCATCGTACTGATACCTTGAGGCCGTTTCCCTCCCTTCTGGCCGCATAGCGAGGTACCCCAGGCACATGGATTTGTTCGACAGTCGACAGGCCGATGAACTCGCCACCCTGGTGGCGCTCTTCGAGCACGGCTCGTTCGCCGCCGCCGGCCGTGCCTTGCAGCGCCACCCTTCGGTGCTGTCCAAGCGCCTGGCGGCCCTGGAAAGCCGCCTGGGCATTCGCCTGGTGCAGCGCACCACCCGGCAATTGCGCTTCACCGACGAAGGCGCGCGCCTGGTCGAACGCCTGCGACAGGCAGCGAGCCTGATCAGCGAAGCCGAACATGAGGCCTCCCAGGGCGCCGCGCAGATCCGCGGGCGCCTGCGCCTGGCCTTGCCGGCCGCCATGGGCCGGCGCTGGCTCAGCCCGATCCTCGCCGAGTTCGCCCTGGCCCATCCCGGGGTGGTGCTGGAGACCGAATATTCGGACCGCTTTGTCGACATCGTCGGCGAAGGTTTCGACGCGGCGATCCGCATCGGCGAGCTGGCCGACAGCCAACTGGTGGCCCGCAAGCTCTGCGCCCATCGGCGCATCCTCTGCGCCGCGCCTGCCTACCTGCAACGCCATGGCGAACCGCAGGTGCCTGCCGACCTCGCCAGCCACAACTGCCTGGGTTTTACCGGCCTGCGCTCCTACCCCGACTGGCGCCTGACCTGCCAGGGCCGGCTGGAAAGCGTGCGCATCCACGGCACTCTGCACAGCAACGACAACGAGGCCTTGTTGTCCGCGGCCCGGGCCGGTGTCGGCATCCTTGCTGGCGGCGACTGGTTGATGCACCAGGACCTGGCGTCCGGGCATCTGGTCCGGGTGCTGCCGCAATGGCAGCTGGACAGCGACTCGGGGATCTACCTGCTGCGCCCCTCCGCGCGCTTCAGCAGCGCCACCACCCAGGCCTTCAAGCAGTGGATCGAAGAGAGTTTTGCCCAGGGAGCTCCGTGGGAAACACCAGCCAGGGACGAGGCGTAGCACCGCTCACAACGAACTGACGATGAACTCCCGCAGCCATTGGTGGGCCGGGTCGCGGTGGCAGCGCTCGTGCCAGAGCATGGCCATTTCATAACCCGGGACCTCCAGCGGCGGCTCGACCACCTTCAGTGCCGGATTGTCGCGCACCAGGCGCGACGGCAGCATCGCCACCAGGTCGGTGCTCGCCAGCGCCGAAAGGACAAACAGGAAATGCGGGACCGACAGCGCCACCCGGCGCGTCAGTCCCAACTCCCCCAGCGCGCTGTCGGTGACGCCGTGAAAACCGCCGCCATCGGGGGACACCATGACGTGCTCCAGCTTGCCGAACTGCGCCAGGCTCGGGCGCCGTTGCAGCCGTGGATGGCCTGCGCGGCCCACCAGCACGTAACGCTCGCTGAACAGCACGCGGCGGCGCAGCCCCGGCGGCGAATCCTCACTGGTATGCAGGGCCAGGTCGATGATGCCCTGCTCGGCCTGCTGGACCAGACGCCCCGGCTCCAGTTCGAGCACCGCCAGCCGGGTACCGGGGGCCGCCGTCCGCAAGCCGGCCAGCGCCGGCAGGATCACCGTCGACTCGCCGTAGTCGGACGCCGACACACTCCAGGTGTTGGCCGCCGCGCCCGGGTCGAACGGACTGGCCGGCGACACCGCCAACTCCAATGCTTCCAGCGCCCGGCGCAACGGCTCGCGCAGCTCGTCGGCCCTGGCGGTGGGCCGCATGCCCCGCGGGCCCGGCAGCAACAACGGGTCGCCGAAGATCTCCCGCAGCTTGGCCAAATGCACGCTGACCGAGGGTTGCGACAGGTTCAGGCGTTGCGCCGCGCGGGTCACGTTATGCTCCGCCAGCAGCACATCCAGGGTCAGCAGCAGGTTGATGTCCAAGCGCCTTAAATTATTCACGACAATACCTGGGATATTGGATATTCATTTCCAATATACCTGGCAACCACCGATCCTGCCGTCTCCCGACACTGGAGACCCTGTAATGAATGTACTGCTGGTTTATGCCCACCCCGAACCCCGCTCCTTGAACGGCTCGCTCAAGGACTTCACGATCAAGCGCCTGCAGGCCGCCGGCCACACGGTCCAGGTTTCGGACCTGTATGCGATGAACTGGAAGGCGCCGCTGGATGCCGATGACAGCCTGGGCCGGTCGGACAACAGTCGCTTCGACCCATCCCTGGATTCCAAGCGCGCGTTCGAAGAAGGCCTGCAGTCGGCGGACATCGCCCGCGAGCAGGAAAAACTGCTGTGGGCCGACACCCTGCTGCTGCAATTTCCCCTGTGGTGGTTCTCCATGCCGGCGATTCTCAAGGGCTGGGTGGAACGGGTCTACGCCTACGGGTTTGCCTATGGCGTGGGCGAGCATTCGGATGCGCGCTGGGGCGATCGCTACGGCGAAGGCACCCTGGCGGGCAAACGGGCGATGCTGATCGTCAGCGCCGGCGGCTGGGAATCCCACTACAGCCCGCGGGGCATCAACGGGCCGATGGACGACCTGCTGTTCCCGATCCACCACGGCATCCTCTATTACCCCGGCTTCGACGTGCTGCCGCCCTTCGTGATCTACCGCACCGGGCGTATCGACGAAGCGCGTTTCGCCGCGATCTGCGAAGAACTGGGACAACGTCTGGACCAACTGGAGCAAACCGCGCCCATCGCCTTCCGCCCGCAGAACGCCGGCGCCTACCAGATCCCGGAACTCACCCTGCACCCGGAGATCGCCGCCGACCAGCAAGGCTTCGCCGCCCACCTGATGTAGGCCTTGGGCTCACTGCCAGCCCCCACCCAGCACCTTGTACAGGGTCACCCTGTTGCTCTGCTCGGCCAGGCGCAGGCTGATCAGGTCCTGCTGGGCGCTGTACAGCGAACGCTGGGCGTCCAGGGCTTCGAGGTAACTTTGCGAGCCGCCGCGATACAGCGCGTCAGCCAGCTCGAAGCTTTTGCGGCTGGCGTCAGTCAGGGCCTGCTGGGCATCCAGGCGTTCGTCCAGGGTGCTGCGTTCGGCCAGGGCGTCGGCGACTTCCTTGAAAGCGCTCTGCAGGGTCTGCTGGTAGGTCTGCACCTGGATCTCGCGTTCGACCTTGGCCGCGTCCAGGGTCGCGCGGTTACTGCCGGCGTCGAACAGCGGCAGGCTGATGCTCGGGGCGAAGGTCCAGGCACCGCTGCCGGCCTTGAACAGCCCGGACAGCGCCGAACTCGCCGAACCGGCGTTGGCGGTCAGGCTGATGCTGGGAAAAAACGCCGCCCGCGCCGCGCCGATATCGATGTTCGCCGACTTCAGCGTATGTTCCGCCGCCAGCACGTCAGGACGGCGCTGCAATAGGCTGGACGGCAACTCGTCCGGCACCCGCACCAGCAGCGCCGCCGATTGCAGGCTGGCGCCGGGCAGCAGCTCATCGGAAATCTCGCTGCCCACCAACAGGCGCAACGCGTTGCGGTCCTGGAGGATCTGGCTGGCGTACACCGCCGCGTCGCCGCGGGCCGACTCCACGGTGGTCTGCGCCTGGGCCAGGGCCAACCCGGAAGAACCGCCCAGGGCATGGCTGCGCTGGGTCAGCTCGTAGGTCGCCTGCTGGCTGCGCAGGGTTTCCTGGGCCAGGCGCAGCAGTTCGTTATCCGCCGCCAGGGTCAGCCAGGCCGTGGCCACTTCGGCCACCAGACTGATCTGCGTGCTGCGCCGGGTCTCGGCCAGCGACAGGTAGGCTTCCAGCGCCTCGTCCTTGAGGTTGCGCAACCGTCCGAACACATCCAGCTCATAGCTGCTCAGGCCCAGTTGCGCGCCGTAGTCATGGCTGGTGGTGGCCACGCCGCTGCTGGAGGAAGAAGCCGGCGTGCGCGCGTGAGTGCCGCTGACCCCGGCATCGATCGCCGGAAACAACGCCGCGCGCTGGATGCGGTACTGCGCCTGGGCCTTCTCGATATTCAGGCTGGCCAGGCGCAGGTCGCGATTGTTGGCCAGGGCCAGGGTCTGCAAGCGCGCCAGGCGGCTGTCGGTGAAAAACTGCTGCCAGTGGATATCGGCGGCAGCCTCCCCGCTTGAGGTCTTGCTGCCCGGCAACCATTGCTCGGCGACCGGCGCCTCGGGGCGCTGGTATTCGGGCGCCAGGTTGATGCAGCCACCGAGCAGCGCCAGGGCAGGCACCAGGGCCCAACGAAACTTGATCATGCGTCACCTGTTGCGGCGGGTTGAGTGGAGGTCGTGGGGACACGGGTAAAGCGGCGACGGATCAGCACGAAGAACAGCGGCACGAAGAAGATCCCCAGCAGCGTGGCGCTGAACATGCCGCCCAGCACCCCGGTGCCGATGGCCCGGCGTCCGGCCGAACCGGCGCCGGAGCTCAAGGCCAGGGGCAGCACGCCGAACATGAAGGCCAGGGAGGTCATGAGGATCGGCCGCAGGCGCTGGCGTACTGCAGTCAGGGTCGCCTCCAGCAGGCTTGCGCCCTGCTCTTGCAGGTGCTTGGCGAACTCGACGATAAGGATCGCGTTCTTCGCCGACAGCCCCACGGTGGTCAACAGCCCCACCTGGAAGTACACGTCGTTGCTCAAGCCGCTGACGCGGGTCGCCAGCACCGCCCCGACCACGCCCAGGGGCACCACCAGCATCACCGAGAACGGCACCGACCAGCTTTCGTACAAGGCCGCCAGGCAGAGGAACACGAACAGGATCGAAATCCCGTAGAGCAACGGCGCCTGGGAGCCAGACAGGCGCAACTGATAGGACTGCCCGGTCCACTCATAACCGATGCCCTCGGGCAGTTGCTTGACGAGGGACTCGACCACGTCCATGGCCACCCCGGAACTCACCCCCGGCGCCGGATCGCCCACCACCTCCAGGGAGGAGATGCCGTTGTAGCGTTCGAGCAGCGGCGAACCGTAGCTCCAGGCGCTGCTGGCGAAAGACGAGAACGGCACCATTTCATCCTTGGCATTGCGCACGAACCAATGGTCCAGGTCCTCCGCCTGCATCCGCGCCGCGGCCTCGCCCTGCACATAGACCTTCTTCACCCGGCCCTGGTTGAGGAAGTCATTGACGTAGGTGCCGCCCAGGGCCGTGGACAAGGTGCTGTTGATGTCGCTGGTGCTCAGGCTCAGGGCCCCGGCCTTGCGATCGTCGATGCTGACCTTGAGCTGCGGCGTGTCGTCCAGGCCGTTGCTGCGGACCCCGAGCAGGCGCGGATCCTGTTTCGCCAACTCGATGAACTGCTCGCGAGCGGCCACCAGGGCGTCGTGGCCCAGGCCGCCGAGGTCCTTGAGCTGCAGGTCGAAGCCCGAACTTTGCCCCAGGCCGCGTACCGCCGGCGGCTGCATGACGAACACATTGGCATCGCCGATGCTCGCCAGCGCCAGGGTCGCGCGCTGGGCAATCGACGCCGAGTCCTGGCCGGAGCCCAGGCGCTGGCTCCAGTCCTTGAGTTTGATAAAGGCGCGGCCGGTGTTCTGGCTGTTGCCGCCCATGCCCAGGCCGCTGATGCTGATCAAGGCCTCGACCTCCGGCTGTTCGAGCATGTAGCTCTCGAACTGTTTCATCACCGCCTGGGTGCGGCTGTCGGTGGCGCCTACCGGCAACTGGATCTGCGCCATCAGGGTGCCCTGGTCTTCGTCCGGCAGGAACGAGGTCGGCAGGTTGCTATAGCCGACGCCCATGACCAGCAGGAGCACCCCGTACAGCAGCAGGCTGCTGTGGCTGCGTTGCAGGATGCCGCCGACCAGCCGCTGATAGGCCTGGGCGCTGCGCTCGAAATGGCGGTTGAACCAGCCGAAGAAGCCGCGCTGCGGTCCGTGCCCCTGGGCATCGGCGGGCTTGAGCAGGGTCGCACACAGCGCCGGGGTCAGGGTCATGGCCACCAGCACCGAGAGCAGCATGGCCGAGACGATGGTCACCGAGAACTGGCGGTAGATGACCCCGGTTGATCCGCCGAAAAACGCCATGGGAATGAACACCGCGCTGAGCACCAGGGCAATGCCGATCAGCGCGCTGGTGATTTCCGCCATCGACTGGCGCGTGGCCTCCAGGGGCGACAGCCCCTGCTCGCCCATCACCCGCTCGACGTTCTCCACCACGACAATGGCGTCGTCCACCAGCAGGCCGATGGCCAGGACCATGGCGAACATGGTCAGGGTGTTGATCGAATAGCCGAGCAGCGCCAGCACGCCGAAGGTGCCCAGCAGCACCACCGGCACGGTGATCGCCGGGATCAGGGTGGCCCGCGGGTTCTGCAGGAACAGGAACATGATCAGCACCACCAGGACGATGGCCTCGCCGAGGGACTTGACCACCTCCTCGATGGACAGGCTGACAAAGGGCGTGGTGTCGTAGGCGATGACGTTCTTCAGTTGCATTTCCGTCGGGTAGAACTGCTCCAGCTCCTTGAGCTTGGCCTTGACCGCGTCGCCAACGCTCAGAGCGTTGGCCCCGGTCGCCAGCTTGATGCCCATGGCCGAGGCGGGCCGACCATTGAGGGCCGTGCTCATGTCATAACTTTCGCTGCCCAGCTCGACCCGCCCCACATCGCTCAGCAGTACCACCGCGCCGTCGCTGGACGACTTGACCACCACGTTGCGGAACTCGTCCTCGGTCTGCAGCTTGCTGCGCGCGGTAATGGTCGCATTCAGTTGCTGCCCGGGCACCGCCGGCACCGCACCCAGCTGCCCGGCGGAGACTTCGGTGTTCTGCGCCTCCAGGGCGGCGCTGACATCGGACGGCATCAGCGCGTACTTTTCCAGCTTGGCCGGGTCCAGCCAGATGCGCATGGCGTAGCCCGAGCCCAGGGTCTGCACCTCGCCGACGCCGTCGATGCGGCTGATCTGGTCGAGCAAGGTGCTGGAGATGTAGTCGCCGACCTGGGTGCCGGTGACGCTTTCGTTGTCCGAGGCCAGGGCGGCGATCATCAGGAAGTCCGAGCCGCCCTTGGTCACGGTCAGGCCTTCGCTCTGCACCGATTGCGGCAGGCGCGACTCGGCTTGTTGCAGCTTGTTCTGCACCTGCATCTGCGCCACGTCCGGGTCGGTGCCGGCGGCGAAGGTCAGGTTGATGCTGGCGCTGCCCGCCGAGCTGCTGGTGGCCGACATATAGGTCAGGTTGTCCAGGCCGGTCATCTGCTGCTCGATGACCTGGGTCACCGAGTCTTCCACGGTCTTGGCCGAGGCGCCGGTGTAGGTGGCGGAGATCCGCACCGTCGGCGGCGCGATGTCGGGGTACTGCTCCAGGGGCAACTGGCTGATGGACAAGGCCCCGGCGAGCATGATGACGATGGCGATGACCCAGGCGAAAATCGGCCGGTCGATAAAGAAGCGCGCCATACTCAACCCTCCTGCGCCAGGGCGGTGGACGGTGCCTGGGGCACACGGCTGCGGGTACCGCTGCCGCTGTTTTGCGCCAGCACCGCGGCGCCGATCCGGACCTTCTGCCCGCCTTCGACGATCAACTGGTCACCGGCATTGAGGCCGGCCGTCACCCACCACTGGTTGCCCACCGCGCGGTCGATGGTCACCTGCCGTTGCTCGACCTTGCCCTCGACCACCACCAGTACCGAGGTCGCACCGCTGGCGCTGCGGTTCACCGCCCGTTGCGGAATCAGGATCGCCTGTTCGTCCCGGGCCTGTTCCAGCACCGCCCGCACGTACATACCCGGCAGCAGCAGGCGTTCCGGGTTGGGGAACTCGGCGCGCAGGGTCACGGTGCCGGTGCCCTGGCTGACGCTGACCCCGCTGAATTTCAGGCGGCCCGCATGGGCATAGATGCTGCCGTCGTCGAACTTGAGGCTGACGGGTACTTCATCCGCCGCGTTGCCTTGCAGCGCGCCACTGGCCAGGTCGCGCTTGAGGCGCAGCAGCTCGGTGGTGGACTGGGTGACATCGACATAGATAGGGTCCAGTTGCTGCACCGTGGTCAGCGCCGTGTCCTGGTTGGCCACCACCAGGGCGCCGGGGGTCACGGTGGAGGTTTCGATGCGCCCGCCGATGGGCGAGCTGATCCGGGTATAGGCCAGGTTGATGCGCGCCGTCTCGACACCGGCCTGGGCCACCTGCAGATCGGCCTGGGCGGTCAGCAGGCTGGCCTGGGCGTCTTCGTTGTCCTGCTGGCTGATGGCGTCGATCTTCGCCAGCTGGGCATCGCGGGTAGCGGTGGCCTGGGCCGACTTCAGGGTGGCGCGGGCCTTGGCCAGGCTGGCCTGGGCTTCCGCCAGGGCCGCCTTGTAGGTGGCGGCGTCCAGCTGGTACAGGCTGTCCCCGGCCTTGACCTCGGCGCCCTCGACGAACAGCCGCTGCTGGACGATGCCGCCGACCTGGGGGCGGATCTCGGCCACCAGGAAGGCCTGGGTACGCCCGGCCAGCTCGCTGGTCAGGGCCTGGCTTTGCGGCTGCACGGTGATCACCGAGACCTTGGGCACCTCGGCGGCAGCTTCGGGCGCCGCCGGCGAGCAACCGCTCAACACGAACAGCACCATCAGGGAAACGATGACCGCGGCGGTCACCATGGATTTGGCGAAAAGTTTGGTCGACATGAATGCCTCTGCAAAACGGGATGGCTTGGGCCTGTCGCCATGCTGCGAAGCAAATGTGCAGGAAAATTGAAGATTGCCCGGCGACCTTGAATCTTTGCCGCGCCGGGGCCTAAATGAGCGGGCCATTCCTCAAGCCCGCGCCCCCCATGAAACTGAGCATCTCCACCAAACTGTTCGGCGCCGTCCTGGCCTGCGTGCTGTTCGTCATCCTGAGCATGGGCCTGGCCAGCGGCTGGAGCTTCGGCCGCGGCTTTCTCGGCTACCTCAACGAACAGGCGCTGCAACGCATGGAACCGGTGCTGCCGCGCCTGGCAGAAGCCTACGAACGCGAAGGCAACTGGGAGTTCGTCCGCGACAACCCCGACCGCTGGTTCGACCTCATGCGCCCGGGGCCCAAGGAGCAGTCGCAGATCCGCAAGCTGAAACTGCCGCTGGCCTCGGACCTCACCGGCGCGCTGTTTCGCATTGCCCTGCTGGACCGCGACAAGCAACTGGTGATCGGCTATGCGGCGATCGGCGACGATGCCCTGCTGCGGCCGATCGAGGTGGCCGGCAGCACGGTCGGCTGGCTGGCCGTGTCACCCTTCCAGAGCGTCACTGAGGCCGGCGGCGAACGCTTCTTCCAGTACCAGCTGCGTACCAGCCTGGCGGTGGGCGTGGCCTCGCTGCTGCTGGCGATGCTGATCGCCTGGTGGATCTCGCGCACCCTGCTCGACCCGGTCAAGCGCGTGGCCGCGGCCACCCACCGCCTGGCCGCCGGGGAATACAGCAACCGGGTGGCCGAGGCCTCCAACGACGAAGTCGGCCAGCTGGCCCGCGACTTCAACCAGTTGGCCTACACCCTGGAGCGCAACGAACAGATGCGCCGCGAATTCATGGCCGACGTGTCCCATGAGCTGCGCACCCCGCTGTCGGTATTGCGCGGCGAACTGGAGGCCATCGAGGACGGCGTGCGCAAGCTCGACCGGCAGTCGATGCAGTCGCTGCAAAGCGAAGTGGCCATGCTCAGCAAGCTGGTGGACGACCTGTACGAGCTGTCCCTGGCCGATGTCGGCGCCCTCACCTACCGCAAGAGCGAGTGTTCGCTCAACGAGCTGCTGCAGGCCAGCGTGGCGATGTTCCAGGAACGCTGCCAGGCCGCCCGGCTCAAGGTCGAGCTGGAACTGCCGGAGCAGCCGCTGCAGCTGGATGCCGACCCCAAGCGCCTGCAACAGCTGTTCGCCAACCTGCTGGAAAACGCCCTGCGCTACACCGATGCCGGCGGCCTGTTGCGCATTAGCGCCTGCGCCGAGGGCGACAACCTGCGGGTCGATTTCCTCGACTCCGGCCCCGGGGTCGAGGCCGAACAACTGCCGCGGCTGTTCGAGCGCTTCTACCGTGGCGAGGCTTCGCGCAACCGCGCCAGCGGCGGCGCCGGCCTGGGCCTGGCGATCTGTCGCAGCATCGCCCTGGCCCACGGCGGCAGCCTCGACGCCGATCATTCGCCCCTGGGTGGCCTGTGGCTGACCCTGCGTCTGCCCGGCAAGGTCTGAAGCATGAGCACTGAACAACCGATCCTGATCGTCGAAGACGAACCGAAACTCGCCGCCTTGCTGCGCGACTACCTGGACGCCGCCGGTTACCCCAGCCTGAGCCTGGACAACGGCCTGGAGGTAGTGCCGGCGGTGCGCGCCCACCGGCCACGGCTGATCCTGCTCGACCTGATGCTGCCGGGGCGTGACGGCCTGGAAGTGTGCCAGGAGCTGCGGCACTTCAGCGAAGTGCCGATCATCATGATTACCGCCCGGGTCGAGGAAGTGGACCGCCTGCTGGGCCTGGAGCTGGGCGCCGACGACTACATCTGCAAGCCCTTCAGCCCGCGCGAAGTGGTGGCCCGGGTCAAGGCCATCCTGCGCCGCAGCCCGCAACTGACGGCAGCCGCCCAAGCCCGTCTGCTAATAGACGAAGAACGCTACCGTGCCTCGTTCGATGGTATCGCCCTGGACCTGACCCCGGTGGAATTGCGCCTGCTCAAGACCCTGGCCGCGTCCCCGGGCCGGGTGTTCTCCCGCGACCAGTTGCTCGATCGCCTGTACTCCGACCATCGGGTGGTGACCGACCGCACCGTCGACAGCCATGTGCGCAACCTGCGGCGCAAACTGGCCCAGGCCTGCCCGGGGGAAGACCCGATCCAGTCGTTGTACGGCGTGGGTTACAAACTTGAGCTGGGCGCGCTGCCGAGCTGAGCGATCGCGGCGAGCCGGGTTATCCTGTGCCGCCAGAAATCCTGCAGGTGCACGACATGACCCGACTACAGCGGGTGGACATTGACTTGAGCGCGGTGACCAGCACGGCCGAACTGCACGCGACCCTGCGCGACGCCCTGGACTTTCCCGACTGGTACGGCGCCAACTGGGACGCCTTCTGGGACGCCATCACCGGCCTGGTGGAAATGCCCGTGCACCTGCAACTCCACGGCTGGGACGGACTGGCCACGCGCTTGCCGAGAGATGCCCGGCTGCTGCGGCAATGCCTGGAAGAGATGACAACCCACTACCCGGAATTCGCGTCGCAGGTGACGTTCGACTGACTAGCACGCCCGTTCCCTGATGCCATTGCCCTCCTCCACGCCGACCTCGAACCCCTGCATGTCCTCCGGCACTTCCAGCGGATGCGCCTGGGGACCGATGCCAGGGATCGGCAGGCGCACCTACGACTGCTGACGCGTCCAGGCATCCTGCTGGTCCTGCTTGACGATGTCGACGAAGTGCGCCGGCAGCAGGTTGCGGAACGGCCCGCCGTCGCGCTCCACCACCTCGACCATCTTCGCCACCATTTCTTCGGGGTCGTATTGCTCGAACGGGAACTTCAGCCCGGAGTGATCGGTGAAGTTCTGCTGCGGGTCGTACCAGCTTTTCCAGGTTTCCATCATCCGGTCGTTGAAGCCGGTGGAGTACGGCCCGGGGTTGATGGTCGCGACCTGGATGCCGAACTCCGCCAGCTCCATGTGCAGGGCTTCGGCGATGGACTCCAGGGCATGCTTGGAGGCGCAGTAGGCGCCGGTGAAGGGCCCGGTGAGCAGGCCGGCGATCGACGACACGAAGACGATCTTGCCCTTGCGCCGTTCGACCATCTGCCGCACGAAGCCCTGGGTCAGCTCCAGGTTGGCGAACACATTGGTCTCGAACTGGGAGCGCAGGATATCCACGGGGATTTCCGCAATGGCGCCGGTCTCGGCATCGCCGGCGTTGTTCAGCAGCACATCGATGTCCCATTGCCAGGCATAGGCCCGGTCGCGAGCCGAGGTGATGTCGAGCTTCTCCACCCGTAGCTTGAGGTCCAGGCTGGCGGCGAGTTCGCGCAGCTCGGTGACCTGCGGGGTGATCTGCACCCCGGCGATCACTTCATGACCGTTGGCTGCCAGGCGCAGCGCCACCGCACGACCAAAGCCCGAACCGGCGCCGGTGACCAGAATACGTTTTTTGCTCATTGTGGTTTCTCCAGGAAAATGTCGGTGGCCAGGGCTCAGAGGCAAGCCCGGGCGATGATTTCGTCTTCAACCGCGGTGCCACCGGAGACGCCGATGGCGCCCAGGCAGCGCCCCGCCTGGTCGACGATGGGCAGGCCGCCGGCAAAGCTGGTCAAGCCGCCGTTGCTCTGCTCGATCGACCACAACGCCTGCCCCGGCCCGGAAAGCGCGCCGAGTTCGGCGCTGGCGGTACGGAACAGCGCCGAAGTCCGGGCCTTGCGCTGGGCCAGGTCGATCGCCCCCGGCACGGCGTCGTCCATGCGCACGAATGCCAGCAGGTTGCTGCCTTGATCGACGATGGCGATGCACACCGACAGCTGCATCTGCATGGCTTTGGCGATGCCCTTGTCAAGCATCTGCCGGGCGGGTTTGAGGGTGACGGGCCAGTGCATGGCGGGACTCCTTTGCGGTTGAAAAGAGTCTATGAAGCTCGTAGCTTTAAGAGAATCCGCATTCTTCCAACAAGACTATTAAGTATTTCTAATAATGAGCCGACGCGATCCACTGGCCGGGCTGCACCTCTTCATGGCGGTGGTCGAGACCGGCAACTTCACCCGCGCCGCCGCCGTGCTAGGCGTGACCCCGGCGGCCGTGAGCCTGGCCATCAACCAGCTGGAAAGCGAATTGCAGACCAAGCTGTTCCACCGAACCACCCGCGGCGTCAGCCTGACGGAAAGCGGCCAGCGTTTTCACGAAGGCAGCGAAGCCGGCTACCGCAGCCTGTTGCAGGCCAGGGACGAGTTGGGGGAAACCCAGGGCGAGCCTTCGGGGCATCTGCGCATCAGTGCCTTGCACATGGCCAAGCACCTGATCGTCGCCCCGCTGCTCGAGGATTTCTTCCAGCGCTACCCCAGGATCACCCTGGAAATACGCTACGAAGATCAGCTGGTGGACATCGTCAAGGAACAGCTCGACGCCGGTATCCGCCTGGCCGACGCCCTGCACCCGGGCATGCACGCGGTGCAGATCACCCCGCCGCTGCAATGCGCCCTGGTGGCCAGCCCGCAGTACCTGGCGCGCCATCCGGCACCGCGCAGCATCGACGAGCTGCGCCAGCATTCCTGTGTACGTTTTCGTTTTCCCAGCAGCGGGCAGATGCACAAATGGCAGCTGCACGACGGCCAGCACGAGGTGAAGCTGGATGTGCCCGGGCGCTTTATCAGCACCGACACCCAGGCGGTGATCGAGGCCGCCCGCGCCGGCGTGGGCATTGCCCATGTGTTCATTCGCGAACGGATCGCCGCCGACCTCGCCAGCGGCCAGCTGGTGGAAGTCCTGCCCGGCACCTGCCAGCCGCTGCCGGCCATGTGGCTGTACTACGCCAACCGCCGGCACGTCCCACCCAAGCTGCGTGCCCTGATCGAGGTGCTGCGGGACTGGAAGCAGTCGCTCGGACATGACGTCCGGTAAACCACCCTAAGGCCTAGGCCCGCGCCCGGACGCTCGGCACCAGCATCCGCACCAGGGAATCGGCGGTGCTGCGCAAACGTTCCGGCTCCTGATAGATGCGTTCCATCACCGCCAGCCCGCGGGTGAAGGTGACCAGCACTTGCGCGGCGTCTGCCGGCGTCAGGACCAGGTCGCCCCGGATCCGCTCGGCCGACAGCGCGGTGCTGATGATCAGTTGCAGGGCGTCCAGCAGGTCGCGCAAGCGTTGCTGGATGCGCGGGCCGATGGTGTCGGCTTCGGTGGCCGTCTTGGTGGTCAGGCAGCCTTTGGGCGGCGTGCCGCTGGTCATGTTGCTGATCGCCACCTGGAAAAACTGTCGTAGCGCGGTCTCGGCGTCCGCAGCCTCGAGGGCCTTGGCGGCGTTGCCCAGGAAGCGCGTGGCGTAGGCTTCGAACGCCAGCAGGAACAATGCCTCCTTGCCGCCGTAGGCGTGGTACAGCGAGCCGCGCTGGACCTCGGCCGCCTCGGCCAGGTCGGCCATGGAGGTGGACTGCCAGCCCTTGCGCCAGAACACATCAAGGACCGCCGACAACACTTTTTCTTCGTCAAACTGCCTGACACCCGCCATAAAAATCACTGCTCACATAATTATTGACAACCTTGTCAAAGATACCAACACTGCGATCTTTGACATACCTGTCAATCATAGCCGATAGGTGCTGTGCGGTAAGCATGCTTGATGTACTGGTCCACGACTTCCGCTGCGCGCCACGCAAGGAAGTCGGCTTCAACTGCGCAGTCACGCCCGCTGACAACGGTCGTGGGCGCGAGCGGTTTTCTCTTTTTACGTCAGGAAAAAGGAGTCTTCGAAATGGTTTCGAACAGTCGTATCCAGTATGGCTACATCAATGTCATCGAGCCCGCCGAGCACAAGGGCGAGCTCACCCGCGACAAAGTCGAGCGCTTCACCGAGGGGTTCACCAAACCCGCCCTGCTGCGCAAACTCGCGCCCATCGGCGAGGAGTTCGCGCAACGCGAGTTCTTCGATCAGGTCGGTTCGGGGAAAAACCTGCAATGGCGGGTCAAGTCCGGCGACCAGCCGGTGTCGATGCGCGACGAGAACGGCGCCTCGGACTACAACTACGTCACCGGCCGCGTCGGCACCGGGCAGGAATTCCTCGACGACATCTTCACCCACCACCTCGACGTCTACTCGCACCTGGGCACGATTTCCTCGAGCTACAACGACCCCTACGAGTGGGGCAAGGACGCCTTCAACCTGGTCAAGCAGCAGGTCTTCAGCAAACCCTGGTTCAGCATCGACGCCTGGAAAGTCACCGGCCACATGTTCCTCGGCTACAGCACCCAGGAATACGGCGAGCCGGCCCGCGGCGCGGTGGGCAGCGACTGGCACATTTTTCCCACCCTCAACATCTTCGTGATGATCGCCGGCACCAAGAAATGGAGCACCCGCCCGCCCCAGCTGGGCGACCAGTTCCGCGACTACGACCTGATGTTCGAGACCAGCAGCGGCCGCGAAGCGCCAGGCGGCGATTACGAGGCCGACACCGTCTACGTCGAACCGGGCGACGTGCTGATCAACCCGCCCTTCGAATGGCACAAGGTGCTCAATGCCCGCGGCCTGAGCATCGGCGCGGCGTTCCGGGTGATCGACATCGACTACCTGGACAAGCTGGAGGACCGCCGCAACCTGGACCTCTCCAAAGTCGCCCATGACAATGGCAACTTCGCCGAGACCGAGGAGCTGGCGCACTTCCTCACCAGCGTCAACTACGCCTCGCGCCACATCAACCGGGCGCAGATGCTGCTCAACGACATCGAGTACGCCTACCTGCGCAAGCGCGGCAACGCCGGCTCGGTGAAGATCGGCCACCGCTAGCCCCCAGGCGCCGCAGCGAGGACCCGCTCATGACGCTCTCCGTCAGTCCCGAACAGCGTTGGGCCGGCATTCTGTGCGGCCTCGCCGCGGCGTTGATCTGGGGCGCATTCCCGGTGGTCACCCGGCTGGGGCTGACCCACACGCCACTGGATGCCTACGACATCACCTGCATCCGCTACAGCGTCTCCGGGCTGATCCTGCTGCCGTACCTGCTCCGCCATGGCCGCCGGGGGCTGAGCTGGACCAGCATCGGCCTGATGGTCATCGGCATCGGCGCGCCCTACATGCTGGTGGTGGCCCAGGGGCTGGCCCTGGCCCCGGTGGAGCTGTTCGCCGTGGTGACCCCCGGCAGCATGATCCTGTTGTCGATCCTGATCAGCGCGCGGCTGTTCGGCAGCCGCCTCGGCGCCCGGGCGAACGCCGGCACCGTCCTGATCATCGGCGGCGTGCTGCTGGCCGGCTGGCACAGTTTCGCCGGGACCCAGGCCTCGCCCTACGCCTACCTGATGTTCCTGCTCGGCGGCCTGCTGTGGGCGATCTACACCCTGGTGTCGAAATGGTCCGGCAGCGATGCGCTGCACGCCACGGCGATCGTCTCGGTGTGCTCGATGGTCCTGTACCTGCCGGTCTACCTGGCCAGCCGCGGGCTGCGGATCCTCCAGGCACCGCTCTGGGATATCGGCATCCAGGTGGTCTACCAGGGCCTGCTGGTGTCGACGGTGGCGTTGTTCTTCTACAGCCGCTCGGTCCAGCTGCTGGGTGCTTCGCTGGGCTCCACCTTCGCCGCGCTGGTGCCGGGCACGGCCATGGTGCTGGCCGCCCTGCTGCTCGGCGAGCGCGCGAACGGCAGCGCCATCGCCGGCTTGCTGGTGGTGACCGCCGGCATGCTCCTGAGCCTGCTGCCGCAACGCCCACGTCCGCTGCCGGGCACCATCGGCCAGCCGACACCCGGGCCACCAGGCTCCACGCCATGAGCGACCGGCATGAGCGGAGCGCAACCACAGTCCATAGCGAAGGAAAAGCAAGCATGAGCAGCGCATCACTGACCCTCTACGAACTGGCCGGCGCCGACCCGGAGCTGCGCTTCAGCCCGCACTGCTGGAAAACCCGCATGGCCCTGGCCCACAAGGGGCTGGAAAGCCAGAACATCGCCTGGCGCTTCAGCGACAAGGCGCGCATCGCCTTTTCCCGGCAAGGCGCGGTTCCGGTGCTGGTGGATGGCGACGAGAGCATCAGCGACTCCTGGCGCATCGCCCTGCACCTGGAGCAGCGTTACCCCGAGCGCCCGTCCCTGTTCGGCAGCCGCGACGCCATCGCGCTGGCAGGCTTCGTCAACCGCTGGGCCGACAGCATGCTGCTGCCCGCCGTGGCCCGTGTCATCCTGCTGGATGTGTACGAACAACTGGCCGCCGAGGACCGGGAATATTTCCGCAGCTCCCGCGAAGCGCACTTCGGCACCTCGCTGGAACAGCTGGTGGCCCCGCAAGCCAGGCACCTGGAGCAGTTGCGCCAGGTCCTGGCCCCGCTTCGCCAGACCCTCAAGGGCCAGCCCTTCCTGGCCGGCGAGGCCCCGGCCTACGCCGACTATTGTGTGTTCGGCATGTTCATGTGGGCGCGCTGCACCAGTGGCGAAGAACTGCTGGCACCCAACGACGTCCTGCATGCCTGGCGCGAACGCCTGCTGGACGCCTTTGGCGGGCTGGCGCGCGCGGCAACCCTGGCTTCCCCCCTCGAGACTGGAGCACGCCATGTCCAATGATCCCGCCCTGCACGACTTCGCCGTCCGTTCCTCGGACAAGATCCGCTATGCCGATACCGACCGCCAGGGCCATGTGAACAACGCGGTGTTCGCCACCTTCCTGGAAACCGGGCGGGTGGAGATCATCTACGACCCGCACGCGCCGCTCGCCGAACCCGGCAGCGAATTTGTCATCGCGCGCCTGGAACTCGACCTGCGCGCCGAACTGCGCTGGCCCGGCACGGTGCAGATCGGCACTCGGGTCGCCACCCTCGGCAAAAGCTCGATGACCCTGGAACAGGCGCTGTTCCAGGACGGTCGCTGCGCCGCCCTGGCCACCACCGTGATCGTGCAGATCGATGCCCAGAGCCGGCACTCGAAACCCTTTGGCGAAGAGGCACGGCGCCGGTTGAGCGCCCTGACCACGGCCGCGGACTCGTTCGCGGTGAAATAGGCGGAGGACGCCATGTCGACGCTACAGCAACTGTTCTCGGCCCTGCCGTTTTTCCAGCTGGCGGTGATCATCGTCGCCAGCCAGCTGTGCGGCGCGCTGCTGGCCCGCTGGGGGCAGTCGCGGGTGATCGGCGAAATCTGCGTGGGCATCCTGCTCGGCCCCTGCCTGCTGCTGGCCCTCGGCGCGCAGTGGCATGCGGTGGTCTTTCCGGCGGCCATCCGCCTGGGCATCGAGACCCTGGGCAATATCGGCCTGGTCCTGCTGATGTTCCAGATCGGCCTGCGCTTCGACAACAACCACCTGGGCAACCACAAGATCGGCTTCAGCGCCCTCTCGGTGGCCGCCGGCGGGGTGATCCTGGCCTTCGCCCTCGGGGCCATGGTCGGGCTGCTCTCCCACAGCGCCCTGGCTCCCGCCCAGCCCCGGCTCGGCTACATACTGTTCTGCGGCATCGCGCTGTCGATCACCGCCCTGCCGGTGCTGGTGCGCATCATCAGCGACCTGGGGTTGGAGCACTCATTGGCCGGGACTGTGGGCATCGCGGCGGCCGCCATCACCGACATCATTGGCTGGGTGCTGCTGACCCTCATCGTCGCCCTGTCCAGCAGCGACAGCTCGCTGTTCGGGGTGTTGCGCCAGTTGACCTTCATCACCCTGTTCCTCGTCCTCGCCCGCTGGGGCTTACGCCCGCTGCTGCACGCCCTGACGCGGTTGCTCGCGACACGCAGCGCAACCCCCGCCGCCGATATGAGCATGGCGCTGATGCTGGCGACCGCCCTGCTGTGCGGCTGGATCACCACCCTGATCGGCCTGCACAGCGCCCTGGGCGGGCTGATCGCTGGCTGGCTGCTGCGCGAGCAGCGCCAGCACTGGCACCGCCATATGGAAGGCTTCGTCAACATCGGCCTGGTGCCCTTCTACTTCGCCGCCACCGGGCTGAAGATGGACCTCGGCGCCCTGGCGCCCCTCGACAGCTGGCTGTGGCTGCTGGCCTTCTTCGCCGCCGCGGTGCTGGGTAAAACCCTCGGCTGCTACCTCGCCGGACGCCTGGCCGGGCTGTCCGCGGAGGTCTCGCGCAGCGTCGCGGTGTTGATGAACACCCGTGGCCTGATCGAAATCATCGTGCTCTCCGTGGGCCTGGACATGGGGCTGATCTCCCAGAGCGCGTTCTTCCTGTTGCTGATGGTGGCCATCGCCACCACCCTGATGACCACCCCCTTGCTCAAGCGCCTGGCCAGGACCGGGCCCGCCCCATCCGCCCTGGCGAAAGGCGAGCTGCAGACGTCCGATCGCTAACCATCGACCGACCGGGGAGGCCGGGAAAACCCACAAGCTACACTCGCAGCTTGTGCCTTGCCCGCGCCCGAAAGCCCGGCCTGGCAATGGATATTCCTCGCCAACCACAGGAGGTGCGGCGGCCATGGCCTTTAGCGAAATCGACTACGAAACCCAGGGACCGATCAGGATCATCCGCTTCAACCGGCCGCAGCAACGCAATTGCATCGGCCCCACCACCCACCTGGAACTGATCGAGGCCTGGAGCCGCTTTCGCGACGATCCGGACGCGCTCGTGGCGATCATCACCGGCGCCGGCGACCAGGCCTTCTGTGCCGGCGGCGACCTCAAGGCGGCGCTCGATCTGGTGCCTACCACCCCGGACGAGATCGCCGCGCACAATCGCGGCGAGCGCCCCGGGATCATCGGCCCGAGCCGCTGGACGGATATCTACAAACCGGTGATCGCCGCGGTGAACGGTCTGGCCTACGCCGGCGGCCTGGAGTGGGCCTGCTTCGCCGATATGCGCATCGCCGAGGAACACGCCACCTTCGGCGTGACCTGCCGCCGCTGGAACATCGGCCTGGGCGATGGCGGCACCCAGCGCCTGCCACGCATCGTCGGCATGGGCCGGGCGCTGGAGTTGATCCTCACCGGCGAAGTCATCTGCGCCAACGAGGCGTTGGCTATCGGCCTGGTCAACGAGGTCGTCGCCAAGGGCCGTTCCCTGGAACGGGCGCTGGAGCTGGCGCACCTGCTCTGCACCCTGCCCCAACCCGCCATGCGCTCGGACAAGGAAGCGCTCATCCGCGGCTACGGCCAGCCCCTGGCCGAGGGACTGCGCATCGAAGCCGAGTGTTTCAACCGCTCCATCCATCAGCCGGAAACCCTGGAAGGACTGCGCCGCTTCCGCGAACGCGACCACCCGGACCTGCGCGGCGATGTTCCGGCCCAGACGCCGGGGTTGATCAAGGATTGAGGGCCATAGCGTCACCGGTGCGGCTCACGCACCGGCTGCAAACAGCGCAAACAAATACGGCTTCACAGGTTCAACCAAGGGCAGCTCCATGCGGCGCCAGCCCAGGTAATTTGGGACATAGCCTTTTTTATGTCTCGGTATCGGCTCCGCGTGCCCTGGCCACATCAAAAGAGCCTCTTCCACAGGCGCTTGAACCCATTCGGCTGTTCCGCCTACTTGTCGGTCTATTGAGGCGCCGAGGGCAGCGGAGAAGGCGGCGCAGCGGACGGGCGCGGCGCTTGGCCACTGCGTGTGCGCTTCTCATACTGGCCCCGGATTGCGAGTAGTTCGGGGCTGTCCGGACGGGCTTCCAGGCCATGCTTGATATAGGCCCGCGCCAGGTCGCGATCGCCCTTGGCATACGCGCTTTTGCTCATCTCGGCGTAGAGAAGCGCCACCTGGTCCAACCCGGCCAGCGCCTGGGCGTGCCCCGGCGCCAGGCCGAGTATCTGCCGGTAATAGAACACCGCACTGTCATCCTCGGGCTCCAGCAGGTGTTCTTCGGCGATGCGCTGCTCGGCCAGTTGCCGGTAGCCGGCGATCCGCGCCGCGACTACCCGTTGCAGTCCTTGCCGGGCCTCCGTGCTGGCTTCGTCGAGCTGCAAGGCCTGGTTGAAGAAATACTCGGCATTGTCCTGCGCCGGCTCGACCAGCTGGCCCGCCGCCAGGCGCTGTTCGCCACGTGTCAGCAGCTCGGCGATCTCGATCCGCGGCTGCAGGTACAGGCCGGTGCCGCTGGCAGCGCCGAGCAGCAGCAGGCTGCCGAGTGCCCACAGCGCCAGGCGCCTGTTCGGGCTGCGCCGGCGGGAGGGCTCGGCCTGGGCCTGGGCCTGGGGCGGCGCAGGATCGATCAGGGCCGGCGCGAAGCGGGTAGATTCCAGCTCCACCTCGCTGGGCCCGTCCGGTTGCTCTGGCTGGTCCAGCTCATCGAGTGCCTGCAGCAGCGCCTGGCAGTCGGCGAAGCGCTGGTTGGGATCCTTCGCCAGCATCCGCTCGAGCACCGCCTTGTACGGGTTGATGTGCGCCGGCAGGCTCGGCGGCGGCATCTGCACCTGGTTCATCACGGTCTGGGTATAGCTGGCGCCGCGGAACGGATTGGTGCCGATGAGCATCTCCAGGAGGATGACGCCCAGACTGTAGATGTCGGTGCGGATATCCAGCGGCTGGCACTGCGCCTGTTCCGGGCTGCTGTAGGCCGGGCTGCCGACCGCGATGCCGAGCCCGGTGAGCTCGCTGTCCATCTCCAGCGCCTTGGCGATGCCGAAATCGGTGATCACCAGCGTGCCGTCGCTGCGGAAGAGGATGTTCGCCGGCTTGATATCGCGGTGGATCAGACCCTGCTCATGCACCACGGCGAGGCCGGTGGCAATCTGCCGGACGATATCCAGAGCGCGCCTCGGCTCGAACACCTCGCCCTTGTGCCGGGCCAGATCGCCGCCGCCGACGAACTCCATGGCCAGGTAATAGCGGCCATCGGCCAGTCTGTTGATGTCGTGGATGGTGATGATGGCGGGGTGGTGCAACGAAGCGACGATATGTCCCTCGCGGATGAAGCGCTTGCTGAACGCCTCGTCATTGGCATTGAGCAGTACCTTCACCGCCACCTTGCGGTGCAGCGACTCCTGGGTTGCCAGGTAGACTTCGGCCATCCCACCTTGGCCAAGTCGGCTATGCAGGCTATAGCCGGGTATTTCGGGTAATAGTTCGTCCATGAAAGCATCCGTGCGCAGCCGCTGATTGGGGGTATCGCCGATACTGTCGGGCCGAATGTCACCCGTTGGATCGGGTTTCTAATTTTAGAACTTTTCCGATAGTTCCCGGCTCGCCGTCTGCCGCCGTCCGTCGGCAAGCACGGCAGCGATAACGACACAGGCACCGCGACCCTCCCCAAGGGGCAGTCGCGGGTGATCGGCGAAATCTGCGTGGGCATCCTGCCGGGCCCCTGCCTGCTGCTGGTCCTCGGCGCGCAGTAGCATACGGCGGTCTTTCCGACGGCCATCCGCCTGGGCATCGAGACCCTGGGCAATATCGGCCTGGTCCTGCCGATGTTCCAGATCGGCCTGCGCATCGAAGCCGAGTGCTTCAACCGCTCCATCCACCAGCCGGAAACCCTGGAAGGACTGCGCCGCTTCCGCGAACGCGACCACCCGGACCTGTGCAGCGATGCACCGGCCCAGACACCGGGGTTGACCAGGGATTGAGGGTTGCGGCGTTACCTGCGGGGCTCAGGCAGCGGCTTAAACAACGGCGATCTACGCCCTCCGTTTACCCCCTCCCCCCAGGCAATTATCGACATTCCACCCATACAACCACTGCACCGCATCATAGAACTGCGCCTGGCTGCGCCCCTCCCACAGGCTGTTGCGCACACTGCGCTCGACGCCCTGGGCATGGTAGAGGCGGCCCATTTCGCGGGTGGACCAGACTACGCGGGCGGTGCGGGGGATGCGCACCGATTCGTAGAGGCGGAACGCCGCCTGCAGGTCGTGGCCGCAGGCCTTGACCGCTTCGCCCAGGGTCACCGCGTCTTCCAGCGCCATGCACGCGCCCTGGGCCAGGTACTGGCTCATGGGGTGGGCGGCGTCGCCGAGCAGGGTCGCGTTGCCCTGGCCCCAGCGCGCCACCGGCTCGCGGTCGGCGGTGGCCCAGCGGCGCCAGGAGCTGGGGGTCTCCAGCAGCCGGGCCGGGCTCGGGTGGATGCCCTGGAAGTACGACAGCACCTCGGCCTTGCTGCCGTCGCGCACGCCCCATTCTTCCTGCTCGCGGCTATGGAAGGTCACCACCAGGTTGTACTGCTGGCCGCCGCGCAACGGGTAGTGCACCAGGTGGCAACGGGGCCCGGCCCACAGCACCGGGGCGTTGACCCGCAGTTCCTCGGGCATCTCCTGTTCGTCGACCACCGCCCGGTAGACCACATGCCCGGTCACCCGCGGCGTGTCGCCCAGCAGCTGCTCGCGCACCACCGACTTGACGCCGTCGCAGCCCAGCACCGCGTCCGCCTGGTAGCGTTGGCCATGCTGGTCGATCAGGGTCACTCCGGGCCCTTGCAGGTCCATGCTGGTAATCCGGGTCGAGGTCTGGAAGCTGATCAGCGGGTCCTGCTCCACCGCCTCGAGGATCGACAGGTGGATATCGGCGCGGTGGATCACCCCATAGGGGTTGCCGAAACGCTGCTGGAACGCCGCGCCGACATCGATGCGCACCACTTCGCCGGCATCCACCGCGTCCATCATGATGATGTGATCGGTGAACACCGAACGGCGTCGCGCCGCCTCGCCAGCGCCCAGGGCATCCAGGGCCGCGTAGGCATTGGGCCCGAGCTGGATGCCGGCGCCGATCTCGCCGATCTGCTCGGCCTGTTCCAGCAGTTGTACGCGGATGCCCTGGCGGGTCAGGGCCAGGGCCGCCGCCAGGCCACCGATGCCGCCGCCGACGATGATGACTTTTTGTTGTTGTTTTTCGTGGTTCATTAACGCTACCTCTGTGATGCGATGCGGTCAGGGGGTGGAAATCAGGGGATGTAGTCCGGCTGCCGGTCCGGCGCCGCCTGCTGGAACGCCGGCTGGCCCAGGCAGTGCCGATGGATCGCCAGGGTCAGTTCGAAGCGCTCCAGGTCACAGCCCATACGCAGCGCGTTGGCCACCTGGGGCACCAGGCAGCAGTCGGCCAGGGTCGGCTGTTCGCCGAAGCAGAACGAGCCGTGGCCATGGCGTTGCAACAGGTTTTCCAGGGCCTCGATGCCCTGCTCCGCCCAGTGCCGGTACCAGTCGTTTTTCTGCTGTGCGCTCACCCCGAGACGCTCTTGCAGATAGGCCAGCACCCGCAGGTTGTTGATCGGGTGGATGTCGCAGCCGATCAGGTTGGCCACCTCCAGCACCCGCGCCCGCGCCAGGGGCTCCTGGGGGATCAGGCGCACCTCGGGATGCAGGGCATCCAGGTAATCGATGATCGCCAGCGACTGACTGAGGCTGACCCCATCGTCATCCACCAGCAGCGGCACGCTGGCGCTGGGGTTGAGCTCCAGGTACTGCGCCGCGCGCTGCTCGCCCCGGCGCAGGTTGACCGGCAGGCAATCGAACGCCAGCCCCTTGAGCGCCAGGGCAATGCGTACCCGGTAGGAAGTGGAACTGTTGAAGAAACTGTAAAGCTGCATAGCTGCGCTCCTGGCACATCGAACAAGAAATCAGGGCTGCGCCGGGGCCTCGACCAAGGCTGGCGCAGCCGGTGCCGCGCGGTAACGGCGGCCCATGAGGAACATCGCGCCGGCGGCGATCAGGGCCGGGGCCATCAGCAGGCTGAAGATGTCGTTGAAACCCAGGCCCAGGCTGAGCATCACCCCACCGCCCAGGGTGCCGGTGATCGAACCTATGCGCCCGACTCCATGGGCCCAGGCCACCCCGGTGGCGCGGCTGGCGGTGGGATAGAACCCCGAGGCCAGGGCGTTGGCGCCGACCTGGGTGCCGCTGATGCAGAAGCCCATGCCGGCCACGCAGAGCACCAGCGGGTAGAACGACTGGTAGTACTGGCCGATGGCCCAGAGGAAACCCGCGCCGCACAGATAGGCCAGGGTCAGCACGCGCCAGGGGTCGAGGCGATCCATGCTGGCGCCCAGGCTCACCGCGCCGAGGGTGCCGCCAATCTGGAACATCGCGCTGATCAGCGCCGCCTGGCTCAGGCTCAGGCCGGTGTCCTTGATCAGCAGCGGCAGCCAGTTGGTCATCATGTAGATGATCAGCAGGCTCATGAAAAACGCCGACCACAACAACAGGGTGCCGCGGCTCAGGTGCCCGCGCAGGATCAGGCGCACCGGCGACACCGGCTTGGCCCCGACCACGCCCGCGTCGCCCAGGTCGAAGCGGCCGTTCCAGCCCTCGGGCAAGGGCCCGATGCGCCGCAGGATGGCGCCGACCCGCTCGCGTTGCTCGGCCTTGCGCAACACCAGAAAGCGCACGGATTCAGGCAACAGCCAGATCAGCACCGGCACCAGCACCAGCGGCAGCACCCCGCCCAGCAGCAACACGCTGCGCCAGCCGTGCAGCGGCACCAGGTGCGCCGCGACCACGCCGCCTAGGGCCGAGCCCAGGGTGAAGCCGCAGAACATGCTGGTGACCATCAGCGAACGGCGGCGTTGCGGGCAGTATTCCGAGGTCAGGGTAATGGCGTTGGGCATCGCCCCGCCCAGCCCCAGGCCGGTGAGAAAGCGCAGCACGGTGAGGGTTTCCAGGTTGCCGGCGAAGGCCGCGGCAACACTCCAGCCACCGAAGAACAGCACCGACCACAAGAGCACGGTCTTGCGCCCCAGGCGGTCTGCCAGCGGCCCCGCGGCGAAGGCGCCGAGCATCAGCCCGAGCAGCGCGGCGCCCAGTACCGGGTTGAGCTGGGCCGGGCTCAGCCCCCACTCCTCACGCAAGGCCGGGGCGATAAAACCGACCGCGGCGGTGTCCAGCCCGTCCAGCGCGGTGACCAGGAAACACAACAGCAGAATCAGCCACTGGAACGGCGCCACCGGCTGCCGGTCAATGAAATCCTGTACATCCACACTGTTGTTGTTATCAGTGGAAGACATGATCGAACTCCAGCGGCCCGGACCTGCGCCCGGGCCGCATCAGCAAGGAAGGAAAAGGCTCAGATAACCCGCACGCGCAGCTCGCCCAGGGACTCGACGCCGCCCAGCATCAGCTCGCCGGCCACCACCGGGCCGACGCCTTCGGGGGTGCCGGTCATGATCAGGTCGCCCGGCTGCAGCTCGAAGAAACGCGACAGGTAGGCAATGGTTTCCGGCACCGACCAGATCAGCTTGTCGATATCGCTGCGCTGCTTGTCCTGGCCGTCGACCTGCAACCAGATCGCCGCGTGTTCCAGGCCAGCCAGCTGCGCGGCCGGGGTCAGGGGCCCGATCGGCGCCGACTGGTCGAACGCCTTGCCCAGCTCCCAGGGCCGGCCCATTTCCCGGGCCTTCATTTGCAGGTCGCGACGGGTCATGTCCAGGCCCACGGCGTAGCCCCAGACGTGCTCGTTGGCCTGCTCCTTGGCGATGTCGCGCCCGCCCTTGCCGATGGCCACCACCAGCTCGATTTCGTAGTGGTAGTTGCTGGTCTCGGCGGGGTACGCAAGCTCCAGGGTCTGGCCGTTGTGTACCGGCACCACGGCATCGGCCGGCTTGCAGAAAAAGAACGGCGGCTCGCGGTCCGGATCGAAACCCATCTCCCGGGCATGGGCGGCATAGTTGCGGCCGACGCAGTAGACGCGGCGCACGGGAAAGGTGTCGTGGCTGCCATTGATCGGCAACGCGGTGATGGCAGGCGGGGTAACGACATGAGTCATGGTCGGCTCCAAAGTCTGGGCGGAAGGTTCAAGGGGTCTCGCGGGATTCACGCAGGATGCCCAGCGCTTGCTGCACCGGACGGTCGGAGAAGCTGAACAGCACGCACTCCTGCTCGCACTGGAAACGCACCGGCGCCCAGCTGGGCACGACAAACAGGTCGCGGGGTTCGAAATCGAAGCGCTCGGCGCCGATGAACACACTGCCCTGCCCCTCCACCACGCTGAACACGCTGGCATCGGTGCTGCGGTAGGTCTGGCCACGGAAACCGCGCGGCAGGATCTGCATGAAGGTGGCGATGGTCGGCATCGGCCAGCCGCCGGTGGCCGGGTTGACGTAGCGCAGCTTGACCCCGTCCCAGGGGTCGATCTGCTCCTGGCGCAGCAGGATGTCCAGGGCTTCGCGGGTGCGGCTGTAGGGGTAGCTGAAGATCGGTGAGGTGTGCGAGCTGACCTGATGCCGCACCGGCAGCATGTTCATGCCGAAGCGCGCCAGGCTGTTGCCTTCCGGACGCAGGATCGGCTGCTCCGCGACCTCGTGGTTTTCCGCGAAACCGGCGTCGAAGAAACGCACCAGCGGAATGTCCAGGCCGTCGAGCCAGATCACCGGCTCGCCGCCTTCGGCCTCGCTGGGGTTGCCGTGGTCGTGCCAGGCCCAGGACGGAGTGATGATGAAATCCCCCGGTTCCATGGTGGCGCGCTCGCCTTCCACCGCGGTGAACGCGCCGCGGCCCTCGACCACGAAACGCAGGGCCGACTGGCTGTGGCGATGGCTGGGGGCGATCTCGCCCGGCAGGATCAACTGCAGGCCGGCGTACAGGCTCGAGGTGATAGAGGCCTGGCCACGCAGCGCCGGGTTCTCCAGCACCAGCACGCGGCGCACCGCTTCCTGCGCGGAAATCAGCCTTCCGGCCTCACTCAGATAGGGACGCAGTTCCTTGTAGCGCCAGAGGGCGGCGACACAGGCGCCGGCCGGCTGTTGGGGCACCAAGTTGTGCAGTTGCTCCCACAGCGGGAACAGATTGTGTCGATCAATGCGCTGATAGAAATCCTGGCGCAACCCGTCGCTCTTGTTATTCATGGGACACCTTTGCGAGTTGTGTGGCAGCGATTATCGAACCGATACCTATGCACGAATAATGGTATTTATGGATCGTTCCATACCTAAAAACACATACCATCAGAAAGACAGCGGGTACTCGACGATGACCCGCCATTCGTCCAGGTCCGGCAGGTCGGCGCGCTGCACGGCGGCGTCGGAACGCAGGGTCGCCTGGCGCACCCGCAGCGACAGGTCGCGGGCCGGCCCGCTCTGCACCACGTAGCGCGCCTCCAGGTCGCGCTCCCAGCGCCCGCCGTCGTCGATGGCCTTGAAACGGTCGTAGGCGCCGCCCCCGTAGCCCGAACCGTCGATACCGGAACTGCTCAGGTAACGCCCCATCAGGCTCAGCCCGGGTATGCCGAACGCCGCCAGGTTCAGGTCGTAGCGCAGTTGCCAGGAGCGTTCGTGGGGCAGGTTGAAATCGGCGTTCTGCGACTTGTTGGCGAGAAAGCCGATGGCATCGCCGGGCATGGCGCCGAAGCCCAGGTAGTCGAATGGCTCGTCGCCGTTGATCACCTGCCGGGCCAGGGTCAGCTTGTGCGGGCCGAAGGCATACGCGAGGCTGGCCGACCAGGCGTTGTTGTCGATCGGCCCGGCCAGCGCCTTGCCGCTGTCCCGGGTGTGGTAACCGGCCAGGGCCAGGCTCAGCGAATGCGCGGCATCGATCGGCCAGCGGTATTCGGCGCTGACGAAGTACTGCTTCCAGACGTCCTGGTAATCCGCGCTGAACGCGCCGAGCTTGAGCCGCGGCGTGGCCTGGTAGAAACCGCCGAGGTAATCCACCTGGCGCACATCCAGCCGCGCATAAAAAGCGCTGAGCGGCCCGTCGCGGTTGGTCGAATTGACGCCGTTGCCGGAGGTGAAATGCCCAGCGTCCAGGTTCAATCCGGGCAGCTCGCCGCTGAGCAGTTGCAGGCCCTGGGCGGAGGACGGCAACAGCCGCGCCGTGGCCATGGCGAACACCGGGTTGTTGGGCATCAGGTCGCCGTACTTGAGCTCGGTGGCGGACCAGCGCAGCTTCAACGCGCCGCCCACCTCGGCCCACTGCTGCTCCGGGTTGCCCTGGCTGTCGGTGGGCATCAGCATCACCGGCGAGCGCCGCCGGCTGCCGTCGAGCCGCAGGCCGAGCATGCCGAAGGCATCCACCCCCACGCCCAGCACACCCTGGGTGTAGCCGGAGCGCAGGTCGAGGATAAAGCCCTGGGCCCATTCCTCGCGCAGGCTGGTGGGCCCCAGGTCGCTGCGGAAATCGCGATTGAAATAGAAATTGCGGCTGGTCAGCTTGAGGCTGGCGTCTTCGATCAGGTCGGTCGATTCGGCCTGATTCTGGTTCTGGCTCTGGGCCGGCACGAGCGCGCTGACGCCCAGCAGCGACAAGCCCAGGACGGTAGTTGGGTAAGGCAAAGGCATGGCGGTACACCCTGTTTGTTGGAATTGTTCAGGTGGTGCGGGGGCGATTATTCAGGGCTCATGCATATCCGAATAATGCTATTTTCTGATCAACCCATACGTGTAGAGGTATACCCATGGCCGCCGACTGGACCCGCCGCCTGCGCATGCAGCACCTGCAATTGCTGGTCAGCCTGGAAGAAACCGGCAGCGTCAGCGAAGCCGCGCGCGCCACCTTCAGTACCCAACCGGCACTCTCGAAATGGCTCAAGGAGCTGGAAGACGATGTCGGCGCGCCGCTGTTCGAGCGCCATGCCCGCGGGCTCAAACCCACGGTCCAGGGCCTGATGCTGCTGGGGCACGCGCGGCGGGTGCTGAGCGAAATGGACCGCGCCCAGCAGAACCTCGCCGCGCTGCAGGACGGCAGTTCCTACCGGGTGGCCATCGGCACCTCGCCGGCCTCGGCGCCGAACCTGGTGCCGGCGGCGATCATGAAGTTTCTCGAAGGCCATCCCCGGGCCCAGGTCGAACTGCATGAAGGCACCATGAACCACCTGCTCGACCGCCTGGAGCTGGGGCAACTGGACCTGGTGGTGGGCCGCCTGGACAACTACGCGCCGCGCAGCAACCTGCACAGCGAGCTGCTGTATGACGAAGCCATGCGGGTGATCTGCCGCCCCGGCCATCCGCTGACCGAACGCGCGAGCCTGAGCTGGCCGGACCTGTACGGCTACGACTGGATCGTCTGGCCCCAGGGCACGCCGATCCGCAGCAAGCTGGACATGGCCCTGACCAGCGTCGGCCAGGGCCCGCTGCCCTACCGCATCGAATCCTCGTCGCTGATCGGCAACCTGTGGCTGCTGCAATACAGCGACATGCTCTCTATCGCTTCCGACCGGGTGGCCGAGCACTTCACCCGGCGCAAGCTGGTGGTGCCGCTGGATTTCGAACTCAACGCCGTGGGTTCCCTGGGCATGTGCTGGCGCGACGAACCACATCCGGACCCGAGCCTGCCGGGGCTGCTGGCCAGCCTGCGCTTCGCCGCCGAGCGCCAGTCATCGGACTATGCGGTGCCGCCGGGAACCCTGGAACTCCAGTAGCAGCCGGCAGCAGCACCGACTCAGGAACGCCCCTCATCCACCGCCTTGTCCGACGCGACGGGCGGATCGATGCCCCAGTCGCCATGCAGGTACCAGTCCTCGCCGAGCATCTCGGCGGGGTGCATGGTGCGGTCCGAACCATTGCCGCAGGCCAGGGCATTGGCCGCGCAGTAACGATCGCAGCCCCAGCAGATGCGTTCGGGGTGCTTGGGGCTGATGGGAAAATTCTTGGCCATGGCGTTCCCCGGATCGCGGGTGGGAGTGGCTCCCAGGCTACGACGCCCGCGGGGAAACGCCCTTGATCAGGGTCAAGAATGACAGGCCCGGGGCGCCTGTCTCGGCACCCCGGGCCAGCCGCTACTGCGCGGTCACTGGCTCGAAGCGCACCGCCAGCTTGCGCAAGGCGACGTAGAACACCGGGGTCAGGAACAGGCCGAACAGGGTCACCCCGAGCATGCCGGAGAACACCGCGACCCCGGTGGCGCGGCGAATCTCGCTGCCGGCGCCGCTGCCGATCAGCAGGGGCACGGAACCGGCGATAAACGCCACCGAGGTCATGACGATCGGCCGCAGGCGCAAGCGGCAAGCCTCCAGCGCCGCCTCGATGATGCCCTTGCCCTGGAGCTCCAGTTCCCGGGCGAACTCGACGATCAGGATCGCGTTCTTGCAGGCCAGCCCCATCAGCACCACCAGCCCCACCTGGACGAAGACGTTGTTGTCGCCGCCGCTGAGCCACACCCCCGACAAGGCCGCGAGCATGCACACCGGCACGATCAGGATCACCGCCAGGGGCAGCGTCCAGCTCTCGTACAGGGCCGCGAGGACCAGGAACACCAGCATCACCGCCAGCGGGAACACCACAGCCGCGGCATGGCTCTGGGTGACCTGCTGGTAGCTCAGGTCGGTCCATTCCAGGGTGATGCCGCGGGGCAGCACCTGGGCGGCGATCTCTTCCAGCTTGGCGATCACCTGGCCCGACGACAGCTGCTTGGGATCGGAGTCGCCGATCAGGTCGGCGGCCGGGTAGCCGTTGTAGCGCACCACCGGGTCGGGACCGTAGCTGGGCGTCACCGTGATCATCGCGCCGAGGGGCACCATCTCGCCCCGGTCGTTGCGCACCCGCAGGTTGGTGATGTCCTCGGCGGTCTGCCGGTAGGAGCTGTCGGCCTGGGCCATGACCCGGTAGACCCGGCCGAACAGGTTGAAGTCATTGACGTAGACCGAGCCCAGGTAGGTCTGCAAGGTATTGAACACATCGCTCAACGACACCCCTTGGGCCTTGACCTTGACCCGGTCCACCTGCACCTCCAACTGCGGGATATTGGCCTGGTAGGAGCTGACCGGGTAAGTCATGCCCGGGGTCTGCGCCACCGCGGCCTGGAAGGCGCTCAAGGCATTCTGCAAGGCGCCGTAACCGAGGCCCGCGCGGTCTTCGAGGTACAGCGAATACCCTGAACCGTTGCCCAGCCCCTGGATCGGCGGCGGCAACAGCGCATAGGCAAAACCTTCGTGGACCTGGGACAGCTTGGCGTTGAGTTCGGCATTGATCTGCGCCGCGCTGCGCTGACGCTGGTCGAACGGCTTGAGGATCACGTAGGCGGCCATGACATTCGGCGTGTTGACCGACTGCAAGGCATTCAGGCCGCTGAAGGCCGGCACGGTATCCACGCCCTCCACCGAGAGTGCCGTCTCGATCAGCTCGCTGGTCACCGCATCGGTGCGGGCCAGTGACGCGCCTTCCGGCAGCTTGGCGCCGGCGAACAGGTAGAGTTTGTCCTGGGTCGGGATAAAACCGCCCGGCACCAGGTTGAACAGCCAGGCCGTGCCGATCAGCAGCAGGGCGTAGAGGAAGAACACCGAGCCGCGCCGCCCCAGGGAGTAGGACACCAGGCCGTGATAACCGTCGGAGCGGCGCTTGAACATCCGGTTGAAGGCGCGGAAAAAGCCCCCGAACACCTTCTGGATGCCCCGCTCCAGCCAGTCCTGCGGCGCGCCGTGGGGCCTGAACAGCTTGGCCGCCAGGGCCGGCGACAGGGTCAGGGAGTTGATCGCCGAGATCACCGTGGAAATCGCGATGGTCACCGCGAACTGCTTGTAGAACTGGCCGGTGACGCCGGAGAGAAAGGCCATGGGAATGAACACCGCGCAGAGCACCAGGGCGATGGCGATGATCGGCCCGGACACCTCCTTCATCGCCCGGTGCGCGGCCTCCCGCGGGTCGTAGCCCTGCTCGATGAAACGCTCGACGTTTTCCACCACCACAATCGCGTCGTCGACCACGATGCCGATGGCCAGCACCAGGCCGAACAGGGTCAGGGTGTTGATCGAGTACCCCAGCAGGTACAGCCAGGCGAAGGTGCCGATCACCGACACCGGCACCGCGATCAGCGGGATGATCGAGGCGCGCCAGGTCTGCAGGAACAGGATCACCACCAGCACCACCAGCACCACCGCCTCCATCAGGGTGTGCTGCACCGCGCTGATGGATTCGCGGACGAACACCGTCGGGTCCCACACCGCCTTGTAGGCCACGCCTTCGGGGAAATGCTCGGACAACTCGTCGAGCTTGCCGTAGACCGCCTCGGCGACCTGCAAGGCGTTGGCCCCCGGCGAGAGGAAAATCCCCACCGTCGCCTGGTTGCGGTCATCCAGGCGTGCGCGCAGGGTGTAGTCGCTCGCGCCGAGTTCCACCCGCGCCACGTCCGACAGCTTCACCAGTTGCCCGTCCGCCCCGCTCTTGAGGACGATATCGGCAAACTCCTGCTCGCTGCGCAAGCGCCCGCGCACGCTGATCGACACCAGGAAATCAGCGCCTTGCGGCGAAGGCTCGGCCCCCAGCTGGCCGGCCGAGACCTGCACGTTCTGCTCGCGGATGGCGTTGACCACGTCGGCCGCGGTGAGCCCGCGGGCGGACAGGCTGTTGGGGTCCATCCAGATGCGCATCGCATAGTCGCCCGAACCGTAGACCCCGACATCGCCGATCCCGGACAGCCGCGACAGCTCGTCCTTGACGTGCAGGGTCAGGTAGTTGCGCAGGTACAGCGAGTCGTAGCTGTTGTCCGGGGACAGCAGGCTGACGTACATCAGCGGCGTCGGCGATTGCTTCTGGGTGGTCACGCCATACTGCCGCACCTCCTCCGGCAGCCGCGACAGCGCCTGGCTCACGCGGTTCTGCACGCGCACCGCGGCGGTGTCCGGATCGACGCCGGGGACGAAGGTGATGCTCACCGCCAGGCTGCCGTTGGAGCCGGCGACCGACTTCATGTACATGATCCCTTCGACGCCGTTGATCGCCTCTTCCAGGGGCACGGCGACCGACTCGGCGATCTCCTTGGGGTTCGCCCCCGGGTAGGTGGCGCGCACCACCACACTGGTCGGCACCACCTCGGGGTATTCCCCCGACGGCAGCACCGGGATGGCGATCAGGCCGAGGGCGAAAATGATGATCGACAGCACGATGGCGAAGATTGGTCGGTCGATGAAGAACTTGGAAAAATCCATGGCCGCTCTCCCTTATTTCGCCAATGGCGTCTGGGGCGCGGCGGTCGAGGCCTGCTGCGTCGGCGCGGAGATTTCCTTGGGCTCCACCGCCATGCCCGGGTAGAAGATCTTCTGCGCCCCGTTCAGCACCACCCGATCGCCGGCCGCCAGCCCCGTGCTGATCACCCGCAGGCCATCCAGCTGGCGACCGAGGGTCACATCCTTGCGCAGGGCCTGGTTTTGCGGGCCGATGACGTACACGTATTTGCGGTCCTGGTCGGTTTGCACCGCGCGGTCGTCGATCAGCACCGCGCGGGTCTCGCTGCCGCCTTCAAGACGCACCCGGGCGAACAGGCCCGCGGTCAGCCGGCGCTCGGGGTTGGGCAGCACCGCGCGCACGCGGATGGTGCCGGTGGCCGGGTCGACCTGGTTATCCAGGAAGTCCACGGTGCCGGTCAGGGGGAAGGTCCCGACATCGTTGGCCAGGCCGACCCTCACGGTATTGCTCACCCCCGGGCGCTGGCCCTTGCCCATCAGCTCGGTGTAGCGCAGCAGGCTCTGCTCGTCGGCGTCGAAATAGACGTACATCGGGTCCTGGGAAACGATGCTGGTCAATATGCTCTGGTCGGCCTGGGCCAGGTTGCCGAGGGTCAGCATGGCCCGCCCGACGCGCCCGGAAAACGGCGCGCGGACCTGGGTGAAGTCGAGGTTGAGCTGGGCCGTGGCCACCTCGGCGACGGCCGCGTTCACATCCGCCACGCCCTGGGCCAGGGTGGCGCTGCGAATATCGCCCTCCTCCCGCGACAGCGCCGACTGCCTGACCAGCGCCTGGCCGCGGCGGTCCTGCTCGGTGGC
>NZ_JBQENK010000020.1:0-31772 GCF_052044735.1 Pseudomonas sp. 22526 | reverse complement strand
AGCCGGGCCTGGGCACTGGCCAGCGCCTCGCGGTACGGACGCGGGTCGATGACGAACAGGGTCTGGCCCTTTTCCACCTCGTCGCCCTCACGGAACGCCACGCGGTCGACATAACCGCTGACCCGCGGCCGTAGGTCGACGGCATCGATCGCGCTGATGCGGCCATTGAACAGGTCCCACTCACGCACCGCCTGCACGCTCACGGTCGTCACCTCGACCACCGGCGCCGCGGCGGCGACCGGCTCGCCCTTTTCGTTACAGCCGCCCAGCGCCAACAGGAGGCACAGCGCTCCCAGTCGATGGATTGAAGAACTGCTTCGACCGAGCACCCGGCGAATTCGATTCATGAAAGTGGACTCCGCTGTCACTGCACTGTTGATTTATAGGCAGGCGGAATATAAAAGTTAAAGTGAACTTTAAGTAAAGCCCCTTCGGAGGGCCCATGAACAAATCAAGCGAGCCGCTGCTGACCATCACCGAAGTCGCCCGGCGCAGCGGCGTCATGGCCTCGGCGCTGCGTTTCTACGAGTCCCGCGGGCTGCTCCACTCGATCCGCGTGGGCAGCGGCCACCGCCGCTACCCGCGCTCGGTCCTCAGGCGGATCGCCTACATAGTGTTCGCCCAGCGCATCGGTTTCTCCCTGGATGAAATCATCCAGCAACTGACCGGCCTGCCCATCAACACCGCACCGGCGGGCGCGGACTGGCGACGCCTGACCGCCACCTGGAAAACCCGGGTGCAGCAACGCATCGCCGAACTCGAACGGCTGAACATGAACCTGGAGGAATGCATAGGCTGTGGCTGCATGTCGCTGGAACACTGCGGGCTCAACAACCCCGAGGACATCTACTCGCGCAACGGCTGCGGCGCCCGGCGCTGGCTGGGGGACCAGAAGATTGTCGTTGCTCCTGGGCAGGAGGCGGATTGATCCGGACGATGGCTGACCCGTGTCTTGTGATTGACGTCAGCCAATCGCATCAATATTCAGATCGAAGGCAGCGCCTGGAACGTGGCCGCCCACCAAGGAGGCAATCGCACGATCATTGCTGTCGGCGTCCGGCGGCGCCATCGCGAATTGTTCAGGCACGCGATTGAAGGGATGCGCTAACCAGCGTTCCAGGCTCATTGCCAGTACTTCGGGCTGATTGGCGATCAATCCATAGACCTTCGCCTCAGTGACAGGGTCTTTGCTTAATTTCAGCAGACGAAGTCGGGTCTCCCGTACCTTGGCGATTTCGTCTCGTAGCTGGGACGCCTTGAATTTTCCTGCTGGGGTGGAATCAGAGATTTCTTTCATCATTTGCCTGGTGATTTCCTCCAGGGCCTTGTCTACCTCGAAAAGCTCTGTATCCGTCACCGAGGCGCTTTTCTGCTTCAGCGCCTCTTGCCAGCGACGTAAGGAAGCCCAGCAGTGGGGGATGTAGCTGGCAACCATCTTGTGATCGGCGTTGTCCAGTATCTGGCGTATCAGTCCACCACGATCGGGTAAACCGCCTTCCGCCTTCAACGCTTTGGCACATACCGCACCTGCATGCTCGGTGACGGTTTCACAGCCCGGCGTCCAGAGGATCGCAGACCGGTCACCGCCCTTTAGCGAGAGCGGCATGAAGTGGCGTAGCTCGCCGTGGTGCGTATAAGGCTCGCCGGTCATGTTCACCGGGCTCAGGGCTAATACAGCCAGCCCTGCGGGGACGTTGACAAACGTCAGAATGGCACCCAGGCCAGTCATGCCCCAGGAGGTCTTCATCCAAGGAGCCGGGACACTCGGCACCGGGTCGTTCTGGTTGACCATGCGGTAGTGCCTCAACGCGTGGGCGCTTTCCACAAAGATCTTGTCGCCTGCGCGTGGGCTGCCGTAGGTGTAGAGCAGGATGTCCGCTGCATACCGTTCCTCGCGCCGCAGCATTTCCGCGACCAGCAAAGCCACGGCACCGCCCAGGCTGTGACCGGTAATTACCAGCTTCTGCCCGCTGTAGAATTTATCCAGGTAAGTTGCGACGAAGGTCCGAACGGCCTTTGCAGAACCATAGAAGCCGTTATGTACCTTGCCCACGCCCTCCTCGAAAGGTACCTGTGCAGCGTCTATATCACGCAGCATGTCAGGCCCCCCGGCGGTCCCCCGTATCGCCAGCAAAACCAGCTCATCGTTATGGGTGATAAACACCTGAGAGTCGGTACCACCCTGCTTGCCCGCATCATCAAAAAAGTGGAGCTTGGCGGGATGCTCCTGCTCCGTCCCCAAATCAGGACTGTTCACCTCTGGGTACAGTTCAGGGTCGAAAGGGATGACTTCCAGACGCTTGGAATACGCCACGTCTGCATATAGGGGGTAGTAGGTTTCCTTGGGTGCCTGGCTCGCTTCGACCCGCCAAAGCTCATCGAACCTGGCCAGCCCATCGCCAAACCAGTTACCGACGCTGGGCTGAGTCGGGAAACTCACGCTATCGCTCACCACCGGCTGTGTGTCAGGGACTTGGCCAAACGGGCTGTAGCTCAGGGTCGCCATCAATGCCAGTTGGTACAGGTTGAGCGAGCAGAACTCCTTGTCCGTGGAGAGTAAGGGGCTCAGCGCTCGCAGCGGACGTACCTCCAGCACATGATGCTTGTTCGGCAACAGCGCAATACCTCGAATCCGGGGAGGTTTAGAACCTTCCGATTCTGGCTGACGCATGAGCGAGTGCACATGGTGCTGCGGCGGAAAGTTGCGGGGCGCCAGGGGCGGTAGGTGGGCGCAATGCCCTACCAACTCGCTCACCTCGACCTGACAGAAGAAATCGGCCTGCTCTTGCGCGGGGTTGGACTGAGTTCGGGCGCCGCTTGGGTTCAAGAAGCGAGTTTTTTCCGCACGGACTTGCAGTTCGGTGATAGGGAGCGGGTAATGGTCTCTTCCACTTAAAGCTGTATAGATATCCTCAAGCCCTTGATAAGCCTGATCAAGTTTAAGCACTACCGGCCCACAATAGTGTCGATTAACCTTTCCAGATCCGGTTTCGTCCAGAATACCGAGGTAGATGGCCCCCTCGTAGTCAGTGACCTCATAGGCCAAGCCAGCATAGGGTTTGCCTTCTCCCCGCTCGTCCACCAACTGAAAACTGGTTGAGTGAGTACGCTCTGGGCAAGCATGCATGCGTATATCGAAGAAAGGCAGTTCCCATTCCTCCATCGGCTTAAGGCTCATGGGGTCATCTCCTTGTCTTCAGTGCAGCCCGGATAGATGGTGCAGCTACGGCCATCGGGCATTTTGAAGGTGCTGAAATCCTTGTAATTGCCGTAGCAAAACGCGTATTGGTCTTCGAATCCTTTGCCCATGCAGCGCTTCCAACCACCGGGCACCTTGACCCAGGTGTCCTTCATATATGGCCTTTCCTCGTCGGCCAGCTTGATCTTCAGCCTCACGGTCTTACCCGGCAGTTGATCCAGGGTGTAGGCCGCAAAAGGATGCCCCTTCAGCAGTGCACCGGATGCATCCGTCTTTTTGCAGTCGAGGATCTTGGTGATGTAGCGATTGGGTCCAATCGTGCGAAACAGCCATTGGCACTGGCCAGAGAACTCACTTTCCCCGGCGGCGTTGAACGTGCCTTTAACCGCTTCGGGCAGTTCTTCGCGCACTGCAATCCTGGCGGTATCAACGCCAACCGTGCTCCAGCTCTTGCCGTACACCGCTTTGATATCCAGCTCGACGCGGTCTACCACTAATCGGCAACCATTGCGGGTTCGGCGTATCTCGATTTGCGCATCGGGCTTGTATTCAGTCCGCCACTCACGGTTGAACTGCGGCGCCAGGTTGTCTGCCCTGGCCACCGTGCAGGTCTGCCCTTTGGCGGGCACATAGAACACCGCCGCGACGTAGGCGAAATCCGCAGGCAAGTCGGCCGTGAAGGTGAAACTGTTGGACTTGGCGACGCAGCCCTGCGTCAGTGCCAGCCCGCTGCACAGCATCAGGTTTTGAATGGTGCGTTTCATACGAAGGCGTCTCCTTGCCAAAACTGTGCTTCCTGGTACACGCGCGCAAAGTGCGCCATCGGTGTTTCGTTGTCCTGGGGTGACCAGTACCCGGGCAGGACATAACCTGGCGCCCGCAAACATTGCACGAGCAGAAACCTGACTTGTTCAGGTTCCTGCCAGGCCCATATGCGGGCCAACGCTAACTGGGCATGCAACCAGGCGTCCACACTCTGTTGCTCGGCCAGCTTGGCCAGCCGCTCGATCTGTTCAACCATCAGGTAGCACCGGACGTTGTCGAACTGCACGCCGGCAGCGGTGTCCGCGGTTGGCGGAATAACAAGCCACGCCGGGGCCGGCGGTACCGGGTACTCGCCCGGGGCGGGATTGTAGGCGGCTGCCCATTGCCCATCCTGCCAATAACACACGCTGGCTATCGGCCCGAGGAACTCGCTGCGTTGCTCAGGGCGCAAGTGTGCCAAGGCTCGTCCCAGGACGCGATTGTCATGAAAACGATAGAGGGCCTGATTCGGCCGCTCGCCCGTCACCAGGCGGGCGCGCCAATGATCAGTCAACAGATCCAGATCGCCACTTGCACTGCTGGCCAGCCACCCCCAATGCCGCTCAGGTGACTTGAGCAGTGCCTGGATGATCGGATGATCAAGGGTATCGAGTTGAAACAGGTACGGCGCCACCGCCACCAACGAGCTGGCGGGCGTACCGATATACAGATTGCGGTACTGGTCGTTGTCCCACTCGTTGAGCAGCGCATTGCGCTCCTCCAGTTGACCAACGGAGTCCAGTATCAGGTAGAGGCGCTGACCGAGTTCACCCTGGACGCGCATCCATTGTTCGGGCGTACTCATGCAACTTCTCCAATAGCGCACTGCCCGTCGCGGCAGGCTTCGCACAATGGGCAGAATTCCGCAGCGCGCTGCTTGGCGGCAGCAACGAGCGCCAACGAATTGGCAACGATGGTCTGTGGTTCATCGGCCAGTGCCTGTAGGGCCTGCTGTGGCGAAATGCCTGCCACAGGCGCTCCGCCCAGGACGATAGGCACACTGCTGAAAATCCCCCCAGAGGTAATAACGATGTGCTGGCCACCCGCTTTAAGCGTCAGGCTTGTGCTCGCATCAACCACCACATCAGTGGCAGTGACGCGGGCCTGTGGCCCCGCCTGCACGACCCAGGTTCCGCCTACGGTGATGCTGCCATTGCCCGAGATGGAGAGCAGCTCATTGCCGACGATCTGGGTGTTCCGTACGCCTTGGGTCGTGTGCAGTTCGTCACCCTTGACCAGGCTGGCGCTATTTCCGTCCACCTGAGCAAAACGATCGTTGCCGATCAGGCTGTGGCTGTCCCGGCTGATCTGTTCGCGCCGGTCGTTGCCGATCTTGGTGTCGCTGTCATTGAGGATCAGTTGCTCGATGTCACGCTGCGCGCGTAGATAGATCAACTCCTGCCCGGACCGATCCTCGATCGACAGTTCGTTGTAGCCGCCACTGTCCGGGGTGCTGCGGCTGCGCAACACGGTTCTGCTTTTATTCGCCGGCAGAGGGTACGGCACCGGTGTGCTCTTGTTCGGTACGACACCAGTAATCAATGGGTTGTCCGGGTTGCCTTCAAGAAAGCTCACCACCACTTCCATGCCAATGCGGGGAATGGTCACCGCGCCGAAGTTTTCTCCGGCCCAGCTTGACGCTACCCGTAGCCAGCAACTGCTCTTGTCGCTGCCCAGCTCCAGGCGGTCCCAATGGAGTTCGACCTTCACCCGGCCAAACTCATCGCAAAAGATTTCCTCTCCGGCCGGGCCGGTGACCCGGGCGGTCTGGCTGCCAGACAGCGGCCGGCGCGTTAGCAATGGCGGACGGAAAAATACGTCCCACGGAATGGCGGTGAAGCTGTTGCGGTAGCCCTGGGTGAAACCGTCCTCGGGTTGGGTATCGCTGGTCACGGACTCTTCCAGTGACTGCGGTTGTCGGCCGGAATGCGTGACGCTCAACAGCAGCCACAAATCGTTGCAGCTCTTGCGCGGGTGTTCGGTCAGGTTGAAGAAGTGCCCGCTGCGTAGCGTCGGCTGATCGCTTTGGCCTTCGGCCAACTGATAGTCGACGCGATGCCGCTCCAGGGCCTGCCTGGCCAACACCTTGCCGCGCTCCAGCGTGGTGATAGGTACGGGGTAGCGATAGTCCTCGAGCGCCGGCTGAAACTCCGCGGTGAACTGGCTTTCGAGCAATAGGCTGGGACACTTCAGATCGTAGTCGCGATGCGTCACGGTGCTGGTACGGGTACTGAAACGCTGGGAGAACCGATTGACCACCGGATGGTCCGCTACCGTGCCCGTATCCTGTTGGTACGGCGTATCCCCCAGCATGGGGAAAAAAGTCTGGTCATCGCTGAACACCAGTAGATGGCCCTCGGCCGAATGCTGATGGTGCCAGGCAATGCCGTCCTCGGCGCACAAGCGCTGGATGAACTCGAAATCGCTTTCCCCGTACTGGGTGCAGTATTCGCGCTCCGCACTGGTACTGACATTGAAGGTATAGGCGTCGGGCTGGATGCCATGGCCTCCCAGCACCTGGGCGACAACTTGCGGCACCGTCAAGTGCTGGAAGATCCGCTGGTTGAAGCTGAACTGCAGGTAGTGCAATACCGGCACCAGGGTCAGGTGATAGCGCGTCAGGCGCTTGCCCACCTCTCCCACATACAGGTCTTCGATCTGCCCATGAAGGCCTTCGCCATTGAGACCAAACCGGAGAAAGGCCGGCTGATTGAGCAGGCTCTCCAGGTCGAAGTCAGGGTTCTCGCTGACCAGTTCGACGCGGATCCCATAAAGGGTGCTGAGGGCTTCGGTGCCGTCGAAAGCCAGCACCCTGAAGTCATTGCGAACAGAGGGGATCGAGAGCGTGAAATGCGCAGTATGGGCAGGCGCAAACATTTTGCTTTTCCTCAAGCTGAACAGCAGTGCCCCTGGCAGGTCTTTGGAAATCCTGCTGAGGTTTTGTTGCAGCGAAGCTAGCAATTTGCGCTGGGGGTGTATGTGGGAGGTTTCTGAAATTCGGTCGAGCAAAGTAGATTTGCTCCTACCACACGGAGGGAGCAAATGAGGAGAGACGGAGCATCGAACACCGGCCACGATGTTGAACAACCTTGATGCCCGGAGGGCTCCAAGGTTAATGCAACGGTCGAATCGACCTTGGTTCTGGACAGTCGCCCGCGCGCCCCGCCCTAACCGCGCAACACGAACACCGGGAACATCTCGCGCAGGTGCTGCCACAGGTCGGGCACCAGCACCTGTTGCGGCGTGCTGGGCAATTGCGGGTCGAGCATGCGCGCGGTGCGCACCATCTGCACGGCGAAGCGCTTGACCCCCAGGGCTTGCAGGCGCTGGCCGAGGAGCAGCAGGCGCGCCGGCTGCAACAGGTGCCAGTGCAGGGTGGTGCGGCATTCGTAGTCGACGCCACTGGCCAGCAACAGCTCCAGGCTGCGCCAGTTGGCCTTGCCGCTGCCCGGGACGCCAGTGAGCATCGGGGCGTCTTCGGCCAAGGCCTTGACGTCGAAGCCGACCCAGTCGGCGCCGGCCACCGCCCGGGCAAAGGCCGCCGGCTTGATGCCGGCGCTGTGCAGGCCGATGCGGAAACCCATGGCGCGCACTTCGTCCATCGCCCCCGGCAAACCGTCCTGCAGGGTCGGCTCGCCGCCGCTGAACACCACCGCGTCCAGCAGGTCCTGGCGGCGTTGCAGGAAACTCAGGACCCGGCACCAGTCCAGCTCCTCGCTACCCCGCGGCGGGATCAGTTGCGGGTTGTGGCAGTAGCGGCAACGCCAGGCGCAGCCCTGGCAGAACAGCACGCAGGCGAGCAGCCCCGGGTAGTCGAGAGTGGTCAGGGGCACCATGCCCCCGACCCGCATCTTTCGGCTCATTGGCGCCCTGCCGCGGTCGCCTGTTCGGTGAAGTGCACGCGCTCGCGGTGCTCGGACTGTTTACCCGGATTGAACGCCGAGACCGGGCGGTGATAACCCATCACCCGGGTCCAGACTTCGCAGCGCTGGCGTTGCGCCTGGGGCAATGTGTGTTGTGCGCTCATGGTCAAACTCCTTGCGGTTGGGGGAAGACAGGTCAGTGCGCGGTGCCCGAGGTCTGGGCATGTAGCAGGGCTTGGTCGCACTTGGGGCAGAACTCGTGTTCGCCGTCGAGGTAGCCATGCACCGGGCAGATGGAAAAGGTCGGGGTCACCGTCAGGTACGGCAGACGGAAGCGCCCCAGGGCCTTGCGCACCAACTGCTTGCAGGCCGCGGTCGAGGAAATCCGCTCGGCCATGTACAGGTGCAGCACGGTGCCGCCGGTGTATTTGCATTGCAGTTCGTCCTGCAGCTCCAGGGCCTCGAACGGATCGTCGGTATGGCCCACCGGCAACTGCGAGGAGTTGGTGTAGTACGGCGCCTCGCGGCTGCCGGCCTGGAGAATGCCGGGGTAACGCTTGAGGTCTTCCTTGGCGAAGCGGTAGGTGGTGCCTTCGGCCGGGGTCGCCTCGAGGTTGTAGAGATGGCCGGTTTCCTCCTGGAAGCGCACCAGGGTGGCGCGCACATGGTCCAGCAGCCTGAGGGCGAACTGGCGGCCCTGCTCGGTGTGCATGCCCTGCTCGTCGCCACTGAAGTTGCGCAGCATTTCGTGCAGGCCATTGAGGCCGATGGTCGAGAAGTGATTGCGCAGCGTACCCAGGTAACGTTGGGTGTAGGGGTACAGGCCGGCGTCCATATGGTGCTGGATCACCTTGCGCTTGACCTCCAGGCTCTCCATCGCCAGTTCCATCAGCGCGTCCAGGCGTTGCAGCAGGCCGCTGGTATTGCCCTTGAATACGTGGCCCAGGCGCGCGCAGTTGATCGTCACCACGCCCAGGGAGCCGGTCTGCTCCGCCGAGCCGAACAGGCCGCCGCCGCGCTTGAGCAGCTCGCGCACGTCCAGTTGCAGGCGGCAGCACATGGAGCGCACCTGGTTGGGCTGCATGTCCGAATTGAGGAAGTTCTGGAAGTACGGCAGCCCGTAGCGGGCGGTCATCTCGAACAGGCGGTCGGCGTTCTCGCTGTCCCAGGGAAAGTCATGGGTGATGTTGTAGGTCGGGATCGGAAAGGTGAACACCCGACCCTTGGCGTCGCCGGCCTGCATCACTTCGATATAGGCGCGGTTGAGCAAGTCCATTTCCGCTTGCAGCTCGCCGTAGGCAAAGGGCATTTCCTCGCCGCCGATCACCGGGACCTGCTCACGCAGATCCTCCGGGCAGACCCAGTCGAAGGTCAGGTTGGTAAAGGGTGTCTGGGTGCCCCAGCGCGACGGCACGTTGAGGTTGTAGATGAACTCCTGGATCGCTTGGCGCACCTGGGGGTAGCTGAGGCGGTCCTTGCGCACATAGGGCGCCAGATAGGTATCGAAGGAACTGAAGGCCTGGGCCCCGGCCCATTCGTTCTGCAAGGTGCCGAGGAAATTCACCATCTGCCCCAGGGCGCTGCTCAGGTGCCGGGGCGGCCCGGCCNCCCCGGCACGCCATTGAGGCCTTCATGCAACAGGCTGCGCAGGGACCAGCCGGCACAGTAGCCGGCGAGCATGTCGAGGTCATGGATATGCAGGTCCGCCTCGCGGTGGGCGCGGCCAATGGCTTGACTGTAGACCTCGTCCAGCCAGTAGTTGGCGGTGACCTTGCCGGACACGTTGAGCACCAGCCCGCCCAGGGAATAACCCTGGTTGGCGTTGGCCTGCACCCGCCAGTCCTCGCGGTCGAGGTATTCGTTCATCGAGGCCGCCACCTCGACCAGGGTCTTGCGGTCGCGGCGCAGGCGCCCGTGGCGTTCGCGGTAGACGATGTAAGCGCGCATGGCGCAGAAGAAGCCGGCGTCCATCAGCACCCGCTCGACCCGGTCCTGGATCTGCTCCACATGCAACCGCGCATGCTCCTCAAGGTGCGCCAGCACCACTTTGAGCAAGGCTTCGGCCTCGACTTCGGCGTACTCGCCGCTGGCCTTGCCGGCGGCGATCAACGCCTGGCGGATCTTGTCCGCATCGAAGGCAACCAAGCTGCCATCGCGTTTGTGCAGGCGGTTGTTGCCCACCCTGATCAGCGTGCTGTGCATTTGACCTCCACATACTACATATAGATATTTTTAATTCTTAAAACACAAGATGCAGTGAGATTACGGAGAGTGCGTTGGATTGCCATTGATCGTGATCAAGTTTTTTTGGGGTGGTGTGCATATCCGTTTCTGCGGTAACGGCGGCTTAGGGTTCCGCCCTTACGGCGGGTCACTTTGGAAGAGCGCCAAAGTAACCAAAACGCTCTGCCCCACCACTCGGTGCCTCGCCTAGGCTCGGCATGCCCTCACTCCGGCATTGATCCGTGGGCCGCCGCCACAGGCCATCCATGGCCTGGGGCGGCTAACCCGGCATCCCTGCCGGGTTACCCACGGCTCAATGCCTGCGTTCGGCCATCGTGGTTAACGGGGCCTTCAGATCAAAAGCCAAAGCAAGAGCAAGAGCAAGACGGCGGCCTGCCGGCCGGCCTGGGGGTGAGTGCGCTCCCTGTAGCCGCTGCCGAGCGCAGCGAGGCTGCGATCGAGGCCGAAGGACTCGCCAGGCAGGCACCGCGTTTCCCCAGATCCTACGAGGTGTCAGGTTTAGCGGCCCTGCGGGCCGATCGCAGCCTCGCTGCGCTCGGCAGCGGCTACACAAAGCCTGTCCGGCAGAAAAGCCGTAGCGTGGCAAAAGCAGCAAGCTTCGCCCGGCTTTGGCTTTGGCTTTTGATCTTGATCTACCCGCCCCATTCCCAGAGGCCGAACGCAGGTCTTGCGCAGGGGGCACCTCGGCAGGGATGCCGAGGTAGCCGCACTGGGCCAGGGATGGCCCATTGCGGCGGCCCCCGGAGCAAGACCGGAGTAAGGGCATGCCGAGCACTAGCGAGGCACCGAATGGTGGGGCAAGACCTTTTGGTTACTTTTGGGGCGTTTGCCAAAAGTGACCCGCCGTAAGGGCGGAACCTTAAGTAGCCGTTACCGAAGAAATGGATATACACACAGTTTCACCCCCCACTCATATTCATAAACCGCACCAACTGCACCGTACCTCCGGGGCTAAAGTCGTGGCGCCATGGCTTGCGCCGCAAAGCCTGCTGCAAGGCATCGATCAACGGCTGGTCGTCCAACGGATAACGACGCAGCAAACCGCGCAGGTCCAGGGCATCGTCCTGCCCCAGGCACAGCAATAGCTTGCCTTCGACGGTCATCCGTACCCGATTGCAGCTGCCACAGAAGTTGTGGCTGTTGGGCGAGATAAAGCCGATGCGCGTTTGCGGATGGCGCTCCAGGCGCACGTAACGCGCCGGCCCGCCGCTGTTCTCGGTGCTGTCGAGCAAGGCATGGCGGCTGGCGATCAGCGCCCGCACCTCGTCGCTGGAGCAGAAGGACTCGCCCCGGGAACGGCCGACGTCGCCCAGGGGCATTTCCTCGATGAAGCTGATGTCGATGCCCTGCTCGATGGCGTACTGCACCAGTTGCGGCACCTCCTCGAAGTTGCGCCCCTTCATCACCACGCAGTTGAGCTTGACCCGCTCGAACCCCGCCCCGCGCGCCACCTCGATGCCGCGCAGCACCTGGTCGAGATCGCCGTTGCGGGTGATGGCGCGAAACTTCTGCCCGTCCAGGCTATCGAGGCTGATGTTCATGCGCTTGACCCCGGCCTCCGCCAGCGGCCGGGCCAGGCGCTCGAGCTGCGAGCCATTGCTGGTCATCACCAGTTCGCGCAGGCCCGGCAAGGCGGCGATGTTGCGGCACAGGTCGACTATGCCCGGGCGGATCAGCGGCTCGCCGCCGGTGAGGCGGATCTTGCGCACGCCCTGGCCGACGAACAGCGCCGCCAGCCGCTGCAACTCCTCCAGGGTCAGCACCTGCTGGCGCGGCAGGAAGGTCATGTTCTTCGCCATGCAATACACGCAGCGAAAATCGCAACGGTCGGTCACCGACATCCGCAGATAGTCGATCTGCCGCCCGAAGCCGTCCTGCATCAGATTGCTCATGGCCTTCCCCTTACTGCACCAGCGGCGAGTCGGCGCCTTGCAGCTGAATGCCACGGATGTCCGCGGCGCCGATCAGGGTTTGCAGGTACTGCACCACCGCCTTCTGCCAGACGCCCTGTTGCAGCTGGTTGCGGATCGCCGTCGCCACTGCCTCGTAAGGCAAGGCCTGGCCCTCGACCCGCTGATCGACGCTGACCACATGCCAGCCGTAACGGCTCTCCAACGGCTTGGCCGCCAGCCCCGTCGGCAAGCCGAACAGCTGGCGCTCCAGCTCCGGCACGGTCTGGCCCTTGCTGATCTGCCCCAGGGAGCCGCCCTGGGCTTTCGACGGGCAAGCCGAATACTTCAGCGCCAGCTCAGCGAAGCTGTCGGGCAACTCGTCCAGGCGTTGCAGCAGGATCTCCGCCTGGACCTGGGCCGTGCTGCGCGCCCCGGCATCGTCCGGCGCGCATTCGAGCAGGATGTGCCGCACCGCCAGCAAGGGCGCGCTGTGAAAGCGCCCGCGGTTGTTGTCGTAGTAACGCCAGCACGTGGCCTCGTCGCACTCCGGCACCTGCACCTCGCGTTCGAGCAGCAAGCGGGTGGCGGCCTCCTCCTCGTTCTCGCCGGCGCCGATCTGCAGGGTCAGGCCGAGTTCGGCGATGCGCTGCTGCAACAGCTCGCGGATCACCAGCGCCCTGGCCGCCTGATACACCGCCTCCTCGCGGCTGGGCGCCGGGTGATATTGCAGCTCCTGGGCCAGCGCCTGCGGGGTGATCGGCACCTGGTTGACGCTGATGATCGGCCACTCCTGCTCACTGCTGGCGATCAGTTGCACAGGCGCCTCGCTGCCGGCCACGGGCTCAGGGCTCGGTGGCGTGAAAGCCTGCACGCCCACTTCCACTTCACTTTCTGGCAGCAGCGGTTCTTCGCGAGCCGAAGAACCGCAACCGCCGCTGCCGCCTTTACCGCCGCCACATCCACATCCAGACATGACAACCTCCTCAGATTTTCTGCCGCACGATTTGATAACGCCGTCCCAGGTACCAGACCGGCGCGCTGACCATGTGCACCAGGCGGGTAAAGGGGAACAGCACGAACAGGGTCAGGCCGAGGAACACGTGCAGCTTGTAGGTCAGGCCGACCGGCGCGATGGCCGCCGCCGCATCCATGGGCCGCAACATCACAGTGTTCTGCGCCCAGTCGGCGAGCATCACCATCACCGAGCCGTCCATATGGGCGGTGGAAGCGACTATGGTCAAAAGGCCGAGCAGCAACTGCGCCAGCAGCACCAGCAGGATCAGGATGTCCGAAGGGCTGGAAGTGGCGCGCACTCGCGGATCGGTGAGCCGGCGCTTGATCAGCATCAGCAGGCCGATCAGGCACAGCAGGCCGAAGAAGCCGCCAGAGACCATCGCCAGTAACTGCTTGTGCTCGGTGCTGATCACATGGTGATAGACCGAGGCCGGGGTCAGCAGGCCGACGAAGTGCCCGGCCAGGACGAACAGCACGCCGACATGGAACAGGTTGCTGGCTACGCGCATGCCACGGTTGTCGAGCATCTGGCTGGAGCCGGCCTTCCAGCTGTACTGCGACAGGTCGAAGCGCGCCCAGCTGCCCAGCAGGCAGATCGCCAGGGCGACATAGGGATAGATCCCGAACACCAACAGATTCCACTTAGACATTGCCCACCTCCCCGGCTGGCGCGGCGGCCAGCCCCTGATGCTGAAAATCCACCCAGTGCAGCGGTACCGCGCTTTCCTCCCGGGGCTTGCCCGGCGCGCTTGGCATGACGCTGCAACGTTCCTGCTGCTCAGCCTTGAGAAAGTCCACCGCCTCCTCTTCCCAGACCTTGTCCAGGGCTTCGAGAGAGTCGTCCCGTTGCTCGGCCGCCACCTGCTCGCGCAGATCGGCCACCGCCTGGTGCGGCTCCTCGCCAGCGATCTGCAGCAAGGCGCGGAAGCAACTGGCGTAGGCGCTCTCACGCTCCTCCAGGCGCGCCGCGAGCAAGGCCAAGAGGTGCGCGACATCGGCCAGGCCCTCGCGGGCCTCGAGGTCGTCGCGGGTGGAGAGGAACTCCAGGTACAGCGGGATGTAGTCCGGCAGCTCCTTGATGCCGATGGCAAAGCCGGCGGCTTCGTACTGGGCGAGCATATCGACCATGGCCTGGCCGCGGTCGCGGGACTCGCCGTGCACATGCTCGAACAGCAGCAGCGACAGCGAGCGGCCACGACCGAACAGCGCGCCGTAATGCTCCTGGCCATCCATCAGGTCGTTGTTGCACAGCAGCTCCAGCAGTTCGAACAGCGCGCCGCGCTGCTTCGGGCTGATTTCCCGGGCCTGGATGATCGCCTGCTCCAGCTCGTCGCGACCCTCGATCAGGGTTTCGCTCGGGTAGTCGAGCAGCAGCGAAATCACTTTCAGGATGCGCATGCTCATTCCTCCCACAGCTGCACGGTTTTCAGGACGTCGCGGCGGTTGGCCTTCTTCGCCCCGAACATGTTGGTGTCGGAGCTGCCGCTGCAGCCGCTGCCGAAACTGAAGCCGCAACCGGAACGCTCGGCGAAGGCATCGCTCATGGCTTCCTCGCGGTGCGCGCTGGGCACCACGTAGCGGTCTTCGTAGTTGGCGATGGCCAGGTAGCGGTACATCTCCTCGACCTGACTCTGGCTCAGGCCGACCTCTTCGAGCACCTGCAGGTCCTGCACGCCTTCGACCTGCTCGGCCCGCTTGTAGGCACGCATCGCCAGCAGGCGCTTGAGGGCGCGCTTCACTGGCTTCTCGTCGCCCGCGGTCAACAGGTTGGCCAGGTAACGCAGGGGAATGCGCAGGCTGTCGACATCCGGGATCACCCCGTTCATGCCCACGGTACCGGCGGCCGCGGCGTTCTGGATCGGCGACAGCGGCGGCACGTACCAGACCATCGGCAAGGTGCGGTATTCCGGGTGCAACGGCAGCGCCAGCTTCCAGTCCACCGCCATCTTGTACACCGGCGAGCGCTGCGCGGCGTCGATCACCGACTGCGGCACCCCGTCTTCCAGGGCCTGGCGGATCACCGCCGGGTCATGCGGGTCGAGGAAGATTTCCAGCTGCTTCTCGTACAGGTCCTGCTCGCTGGCGGTGCTCGCCACCTCGGCGATGCGGTCGGCGTCATACAGCAGCACGCCGAGGTAGCGGATGCGCCCGACACAGGTCTCGGCGCACACCGTAGGCATGCCCGCCTCGATCCGTGGGTAGCAGAAGATGCACTTCTCCGACTTGCCGCTCTTCCAGTTGAAATAGATCTTCTTGTACGGGCAGCCGCTGATGCACATGCGCCAGCCGCGGCACTTCTCCTGGTCGATGAGGACGATGCCGTCCTCTTCGCGCTTGTAGATCGCCCCGCTCGGGCAGGACGCCGCGCACGCCGGGTTCAGGCAGTGCTCGCACAGGCGCGGCAGGTACATCATGAAAGTGTTTTCGTACTCGCCGTAGATGTCCGCCTGGATCTGGTCGAAGTTCTTGTCCTTGCGCCGCTTGGCGAACTCGCTGCCGAGGATTTCCTCCCAGTTCGGCCCCCACTCGATCTTTTCCATGCGCTTGCCGGACACCACCGAACGCGGCCGCGCGGTCGGCTGGTGGTCGCCCAGGGGCGCGGTGTGCAGGTGCTGGTAGTCGAAGTCGAACGGCTCGTAGTAGTCGTCGAGGCTCGGCAGGTCGGGGTTGGCGAAGATGTTCGCCAGCACCCGGAACTTGCCGCCGATCCGTGGGTTGATCGAGCCGTTGGCGTTGCGCACCCAGCCGCCCTTCCACTTGTCCTGGTTTTCCCATTCTTTCGGGTAGCCGATCCCCGGCTTGGTCTCGACGTTGTTGAACCAGGCGTATTCCATGCCTTCGCGGCTGGTCCAGACGTTCTTGCAGGTGATCGAGCAGGTATGGCAGCCGATGCATTTGTCCAGGTTCAGGACCATGCCGATTTGTGAACGAATCTTCATGACAACTCCTCAATCCATCTCGGTCGGCAGGGGGCGTGGCAGCTCATCGCCGTCCGAGCCATCGAGCCAGTCGACGCGGGCCATCTTGCGCACCACGACGAACTCGTCGCGGTTGCAACCGACCGTGCCGTAATAGTTGAAACCGTAGGCCTGCTGGGCATAGCCGCCGATCATGTGGGTCGGCTTGAGCACCACCCGGGTGACCGAGTTGTGGTGGCCGCCGCGGGTCTTGGTGGTCTCGGAACCGGGCACGTTCACGATCCGTTCCTGGGCGTGGTACATCATCACCATGCCCTCCTTGACCCGCTGGCTGACCACCGCCCGGGCGGTCGCCGCACCGTTGGCGTTGAAGCATTCGATCCAGTCGTTGTCCTCGATGCCGGCGCGTTGCGCGTCGATTTCCGAGAGCCAGACAATCGGCCCGCCACGGCTCAGGGTGAGCATCAGCAGGTTGTCGCTGTAGGTGCTGTGGATGCCCCATTTCTGGTGCGGGGTGATCCAGTTCAGGACGATTTCCGGGTGGCCGTTGCTGCGCTTGCCCTTCACCGCCTCGATGGTGCGGGTGTTGACCGGCGGCCGGTAGCTCATCAGCTGTTCGCCGAACGCCTGCATCCACGGGTGGTCCTGGTAGAACTGCTGGCGACCGGTGATGGTGCGCCACGGGATGTTCTCGTGGACGTTGGTGTAGCCGGCGTTGTAGCTGACGTGATCGTCCTCCAGGCCCGACCAGGTGGGGCTGGAAATGATCTTGCGCGGCTGCGCCTGGATATCGCGGAAACGGATCGCCTCGTGGGCCTTGGACAGCGCCAGGTGGCTGTGGTCGATGCCGGTGAACTCGGACAGCGCGGCCCAGGCCTTGACCGCCACATGGCCGTTGGTTTCCGGGGCCAGGGACAGGATCACCTCGGCGGCGTCGATCGCCGTGTCGATCTTCGGCCGGCCCTGGCTGAGGCCCGCCGCGCCCTCGCGGTAATTCAGCTCGCCAAGGAATTTCACCTCCTCGTCGGTGTTCCAGTTGATGCCCTTGCCGCCGTTGCCGAGTTTTTCCAGCAGCGGGCCGAGGGAGGTGAATTGCTTGTAGATATTCGGGTAGTCGCGCTCCACCACTTGCAGGTTCGGCGCGTTCTTGCCCGGCTGCGGAACCTCGCCCGCGGTCTTCCAGTCGGTGCCGCCGAACGGCTGGGCCAACTCACCGACGCTGTCATGCATCAATGGCACGGTGACCAGGTCCTGCTCCACGCCCAGGTGCCCCACCGCCATGCTGGAGAACGCCTTGGCGATGCCCTTGTAGATCTCCCAGTCGGAACGGGATTCCCAGGCCGGGTCGATGGCCGCCGACAGCGGGTGGATGAAGGGGTGCATGTCCGAGGTGTTCATGTCGTCCTTCTCGTACCAGGTGGCGGTCGGCAGGACGATGTCGGAGTAGACGCAGGTCGAGGACATGCGGAAGTCCAGGGTGGTGACCAGGTCGAGCTTGCCGATGGCGCCCTCGTCCACCCATTCGGCCTCTTGCGGCTTGCAGTCGCCGACCTGGCCGATGTCCTCGTTCATCACCCCGTTACGGGTGCCGAGCAGGTACTTGAGCATGTACTCGTGGCCCTTGCCCGAGGAACCCAACAGGTTGGAACGCCAGATGAACATGTTGCGCGGGAAATTCTGCGGGCTGTCCGGCTGTTCGCAGGCAAAACGCAGGCTGCCTTCGTGCAGGCTCTTGACCACATAGTCCTTGGGCGCCATGCCGGCCGCGGCGGCGTCGCGGCAGATGTGCAGCGGGTTGCTGTTGAGCTGCGGCGCGCTGGGCAGCCAGCCGGCGCGTTCGGCGCGGATGTTGTAGTCCAGGGCGTGCTCGGGGAACTGGCTCTTGTCGGCCAGCGGCGAGAGCACGTCGTGCATGCTCATCTTCTCGTGGCGCCATTGCGAGCTGTGGGCGTAGAAGAAGCTGGTGCCGTTCATCTGCCGTGGCGGACGGCTCCAGTCCAGGCCGAAGGCCAGGGGCAGCCAGCCGCACTGCGGACGGAGTTTTTCCTGGCCTACGTAGTGGGCCCAGCCGCCACCGGTCTGGCCGACGCAACCGCAGAGCATGAGCATGTTGATCAGCCCGCGGTAGTTCATGTCCATGTGGTACCAGTGGTTCATCGCCGCGCCGACGATGATCATCGAGCGCCCACGGGTCTTGTCGGCGTTGTCAGCGAACTCGCGGGCGATCTGGATCGCCTTCTCGCGGCTGACGCCGGTGATCTGTTCCTGCCAGGCCGGGGTGCCGGGCACGCTGGCGTCGTCGTAGTCCTTGGCCACGTTGGCGCCGCCCAGGCCACGGTCGATGGCCAGGTTGGCCGCCGACAGGTCGAACACCGTGGCGACCTTGACCTGGCTGCCGTCGGCCAGGGTCAGGCTGCGCACCGGCACCCGGCGGTATTGCACGGCATCGCCGGCCACATGCTGGAAGTGCTCCTGGGTTTCGCCGGCGAAATAGGGGAAGGCCACCTCGGCGACATCGCCGCCGATCAGGCTCAGGCTCAGGTCGATCTCGCGGCCCTCGCCGCCTTCACGGGCGAGGATGTTCCACTTGCCCTGCTCGCCCCAGCGATAGCCGATGGAGCCCTGGGGCGACACCAGCTCGCCGCTGGCGTCGATGGCGATGGTTTTCCATTCCGGGTTGTTGTCCTGGCCGAGGTTGCCGGCCAGGTCCGAGGCGCGCAGGAAGCGGTCCGGCTGGTAGCCGGCCCCCGGCGCGGTGCCGAGCATGGGCTTGAGCAGCACCAGCACCGGCAGGTCGGTGTAGCGCTTGGCGTACTCGGTGAAATAGGCGCTCGGGCGGTCGAGGTGGAACTCCTTGAAGATCACATGGTTGAAGGCCTGGGCCAGCGCCGCGTCGGTACCCTGCTTGGGGTTGAGCCAGAGGTCGGTGAGCTTGGCCACCTCCGAATAGTCCGGGGTGATGGCCACGGTCTTGGTGCCCTTGTAGCGCACCTCGGTGAAGAAGTGCGCGTCGGGGGTACGGGTCTGCGGAACGTTGGAACCCCAGGCGATGATGTAGTTGGAGTTGTACCAGTCGGCCGATTCCGGCACGTCGGTCTGCTCGCCCCAGACCATAGGCGAAGCCGGCGGCAGGTCGCAGTACCAGTCGTAGAAGCTCAGGCAGGCGCCGCCGATCAGCGACAGGTAGCGGGCGCCGGCGGCGTAGCTGACCATCGACATGGCCGGGATCGGCGAGAAACCGACGACCCGGTCGGGGCCGTATTGCTTGATGGTGTAGACGTTGGCCGCGGCGATGATCTCGTTGACCTCATCCCAGCTGGAACGGATGAAGCCGCCCATGCCGCGCTTGCTCTTGTAGGACTCGGCCTTGGCCGGGTCCTCGACAATGCTCGCCCAGGCTTCCACCGGCGCCATGCTCTGCCGTGCCTGGCGCCACAGCTTGAGCAGCGGCTTGCGGATCTTCGGGTACTTCAGGCGGTTGGCGCTGTAGATGTACCAGCTGTAGCTGGCGCCCCGCGGGCAGCCGCGCGGCTCGTGGTTGGGCAGGTCGTTGCGGGTGCGCGGGTAGTCGGTCTGCTGGGTTTCCCAGGTGATCAGGCCGTTCTTCACGTAGATCTTCCACGAGCAGGAACCGGTGCAGTTCACCCCGTGGGTGGAGCGCACGATCTTGTCGTACTGCCAGCGCGAACGGTAGACGTTCTCCCAGTCGCGGGACTCCTTGCGGGTTTCCCCGTGGCCCTCGGCAAACTCGCTTTGCTTGCGGTTGAAGAACCGCAGTTGATCCAACAAATGACTCATGGTGCTTTCCTCTCAGGCTTGCCGCGGGGTTCTGTGCCCCACCGGGCAAGGTTTGGATTCGGTCGTGTCAGCAGGGAGTCGCCGCGCCTTTGCGCGCGTACCACCACCAGGTCACCACAATGCAGCTCAGGTAAAAGCCGACGAACATGTAGAAGGCCATCTCCGGGCCGCCGGTCTGGGCCATGGAAGTGCCGAAGGATTTGGGGATGAAGAACGCGCCGAAGGCGCCCATGGCCGAGCTGAAGCCAAGGACCGCGGCCGACTCCTTGCCGGCGTTCTTCAGCGCCTGCTCGCGCACCGCCGAGCTTTGCCCGGCGGCGGCCTTTTCGTGCAGGGTGCGGAAGATCACCGGGATCATGCGGAAGGTGGAGCCGTTGCCGATGCCGGTGGTGATGAACAGCAGCATGAACAGGCCAAGGAAACCGTAGAAGTTGCCGCCAGTGCCGTTGTGCGGCAAGAAGTGCAGGACCCCGAACACCATCACGATCATCGCCACGAAGTTCCACAAGGTGACCCGGGCACCGCCCAGCTTGTCCGCCAGCCAGCCGCCCAGCGGCCGCACCAGGGCGCCCACCAGCGGGCCGAGGAAGGCGAATTTCAGCGCCACCACGTCCGGGAAGGCGGTCTTGATCAGCAGCGGAAAGGCCGCCGAGAAGCCGATGAACGAGCCGAAGGTCGCCAGGTACAGCCAGCACATCAGCCAGTTGTGCTTGCGCTTGAAGATCACCGCCTGCTCGCTGAACGAGGCCTTGGCGCTGGACAGGTCGTTCATGCCGAACCAGGCCAGCAGGGTCACCGCGATAATGAAGGGCACCCAGAGGAAGCCGGCGTTCTGCAGCCACAGCTGGCTACCGTCGGCCAGCACCTGGGGCTGCCCGCCGAGCCAGCCGAACAGGCCGAAGGTGATCACCAGCGGCACGCAGAACTGCATCACCGACACCCCGAGGTTGCCCAGCCCGGCATTCAGGCCCAGGGCCGTGCCCTGCTGCGACTTGGGGTAGAAGAAGCTGATGTTGGACATGCTCGAGGCGAAGTTGCCGCCGCCGAAACCGCAGAGCAGCGCGATCAGCACGAACACGCTGTAGGGGGTGTTCGGGTCCTGCACGGCAAAGCCCATCCACAGCGACGGCAGCAGCAGCGAGGCGGTGCTCAGGGCGGTCCAGCGGCGGCCGCCGAAGATCGGCACCATGAACGAATAGAACACCCGCAAGGTGGCGCCGGACAGCCCCGGCAGCGCCGCCAGCCAGAACAGCTGGTCGGTGCTGAAGCTGAAGCCGATGGCGTTCAGGCGCACGATCACCGTGCTCCAGACCATCCACACGGCAAAGGCCAGCAGCAGCGCGGGAATCGAGATCCACAGGTTGCGGGTCGCTGTCTGCTTGCCGCTGCTCCCCCAGAAAGCGGGGTCTTCCGGGCGCCAGTCATGAATCACCGGGCCTGAATCGGGCTTGTTAAGAACCGACATGTTCTTCTCCTTGGGCAATGCTGGAAAACGGGGACGAGATGGCCGGCGGCTGTTTGCCCAGCAGCGGGCGCTTGCGGATTTCGCTGAGGTACATCCAGGTGAGCGACACCCAGACCACGCCGTACATCAACATGAAGCAGGAAGAGCGCACGCCGGTGAGGTCCACCAGGGCGCCGAACAGGATGGGCAGGACGAAGCCGCCCAGGCCGCCGGCCAAGCCGACGATGCCGGACACCGCGCCCATGTTTTGCGGATAGTCGTTGGCGATGTACTTGAACACCGAGGCCTTGCCGAAGGCGAAGGCGATGCCCATGACGAACAGCAGCACGGTGAACAGCGCCGGGCTGAGGCCAATGTGGAAATCCAGGGAGCCGTCGACGGTGTGCACTTGCAGCTGGGTCTGCGGGTAGGACAGCAGGAACAGGCAGATCCAGCTGACCCAGAGCACCCACCAGGTCACGCTCTGGGCGCCCCAGCGGTCCGACATCCAGCCGCCGACGGCGCGCAGCACGCCGCCCGGCAGGGAGAAACAGGCGGCCAGCAACGCCGCGCTCTGCAGGCTGAAACCGTATTCCTGCACGTAGTACTGGGTCATCCATAGCGCCAGGGCCACGTAGCCGCCGAAGACGATCGAGTAGTACTGGCAGTAGCGCCACACCGCCGGATCCTTCAGCGCGCCCAACTGCTCGCGCAGGGTGGCGCCGGAAGCGCTGCGATGGGCCTTGTTGTCGGCGCTGAGAAACCAGAACAGCAGCGCGGTGATGAACAGGATGGCGCTGAAGGCTTTCGGCACCAGGTGCCAGCTGCCGGCGGCGATCAGCGCCGGGGCGAGAAACTTGGTCAGCGCAGCGCCGGCGTTACCGGCGCCGAAGATACCCATGGCGAAGCCCTGGTTGTCCTGGTCGAACCACTTGGCGACGTAGGCGATGCCCACCGAAAACGAACCGCCGGCCAGGCCGACGAACAGGCCCAGGACCAGGAACTGCCAGTAGGCCGTGGCGTGGCTGATCAGGTACAGCGGCAACACGCAGCACAGCATCAGCAGGAAGAACACGCTGCGCCCGCCAAAGCGGTCGGTCAGCAGGCCCAGCGGCAGGCGCGCCAGCGAACCGGTGAGCACCGGGGTGGCGGCCAGCAGGCCGAACTGGGTTTCGTTGAGCTGCAGCAGCTCCTTGATCGGCACACCGAGCACCGCGAACATCATCCAGACCATGAAGCACACCGTGAAGGCCAGCGTACTCATACCCAGCACCAGGCCTTGTCGCACACGCGGTTGGGTCATCTCGCTCTCCCGTCAGTCATTCATGGCCGCAGACTAGAGAGGCGAACCCGGTAAAAACTTGACCCGGATCAAGGAAGCCCGGGGCCTGGTGGGCCTATGCTTGCGCCGCCTACCTCCAACGAGGTAGTGCCTTAAAACCTCTGAACCCTTTGTTTATCAGGCTCTTGCCTTGGCTCCACGAGGCAGCTGTACGAATCCGATGGACAACAACTCTTTAGAGGTAGAGCGCCAGGGACCGGCGGCAAAACCATCGCCAGCCGTCCCTGGAGCCTGCTATGTCCGCCCTCCTCTCATTCACTCAGCGCCCGCGCCCATGATCCGCTGGCTGCGCAGTTCCCTGCCCGCCCGCGCCGGCCTGGCGGTGATCCTGATCGCCGTATTGGCGCTGGCCAGTTCCCTGAGCGCCGGGCTGATCGCCTGGTTCAGCCAGGGCGACGCGGCGGCCATCAACACCGCGGGCTCGGTGCGCATGGAGACCTACCACCTGAGCTGGAAGCTGGCCGCGGGCGCCAGCGCCGAAGACATCGAACGTATCCGCCAGAGCCTGCAACAGCGCCTCGACAGCCAGTCGCTCAAGGCTGTGCTGGAAGACGGCGCCGACCCCGACCTGCTGGGCAGCTACCGGCAGATCCAGCAACGCTGGAACGACGAATTGCAGCCGGCCCTGGAACGGCACGATGCCGCGGCGTTCCAGGCCCTGGCCCTGCCCTTCGTCGAACAGCTGAACCAGTTCGTCAGCCTGCTGCAACGCCAGAGCGAACATAAGCAGACCTGGCAACAGCTGATTCAGGGCGCGGCGCTGTTCACCACCCTGTTCGTCCTGCTGCTGGGCCTGTACGAGCTGCAATACAGCGTGGTCACGCCGTTGCAGGAACTGGTGGAAGCCACCCAGGGTTTTCGCCGCGGCGACTTCCAGGTGCGGGTCAACCACCAGTCTCAGGACGAGCTGGGCCAACTGGCCACCAGCTTCAACGCCATGGCCGAGACCATCGAACAATCCCACCGCACCCTGGAAACCCTGGTGCGGCAAAAGACCCACAACCTGCAACAGGCCAATGCCGCCCTCGAGCTGCTGTACCAGAGCAGCCGCAGCCTGGCCACGCGGCTGGCCAACGCCGAAGGCCTGGACGAACTGATCCGGCGTTTCCAGCAGCGCCTGCCGGGGCTGCGCCTGTCGCTGTGCCTGCAAGGCCAGTTACAGGCCCCGGCGCAGCAACTGATCGCCCTGCATGGCGCCAGCAGCCGGGATGTCTGCGCGGTCAGCGATTGCGCCACCTGCCAGCGCCACCAGCAACTCAGCCGGCAGCGTTTCAGCATCAGCAACCAGGGCAGCGAACTGGGCGAGCTCAAGGCGCACTTCCTCGACGGCCATGCCCCGCAAGCCTGGGAAACCGAACTGATCCAGGCCCTGGCCAACCTGATCGGCACCTCGCTGTCGCTCAAGCGCCAACGCGAACAGGACCATCGCCTGCTGCTGTTCGAAGAGCGCGCGATCATCGCCCGCGAGCTGCACGACTCCCTGGCCCAGGCCCTGTCCTACATGAAGCTGCAGGTCAGCCGCATGCAGACCCTGATGCGCCGCGGCGAACCGGTGAGCACCCTGGAGAACGTCACCGCCGAACTGCGCGAGGGGGTGAACAATGCCTACCGCCAGTTGCGCGAACTGCTGACCACCTTTCGCTTGCAGATCCACGATGCCGGGCTGGTGCGCGAGCTGGAAGCGACCACCGAGGAGTTCTCGCGCCGCGGCGACTTCCAGGTGCACCTGCACGTCGACAGCCTGGCTTTCGAGCTGTCGGCCAGCGAGCAGATCCACCTGTTGCAGATCACCCGCGAGGCGCTCTCCAACTGCCTGCGCCACGCCCACGCGGAGAATGTCTGGCTGCAGCTGCGCCAGCACGGCGAAACCCTGCGCCTGTCGATCGAGGACGATGGCCGCGGCTTCAGCAGCGACCATCACAACAGCGGCAATCAACGCGAACACCACGGCCTGAACATCATGGATGAGCGAGCCCGCAGCCTGCATGGCCAGTTGCAGATATTTTCCAGGACGCCCCAGGGCACCCTGGTGCAGATGGAATTCCGTCCGGAGTTTCTCGGAGTCCCCACAGAAGGTAGCGCCGCATGAACCCATCCCCCACCTACCGGATCCTGCTGGTCGACGACCATCCGATGATGCGTCGCGGCATCCGCCAGATGCTCGAACTGGAAGACGACCTGCAGATCGTCGGCGAGGCCAGCCACGGCGAAGAAGCCCTGGGCCTGATCGAGCCCTTGCAGCCCGACCTGGTGCTGCTCGACAACAACATGCCGCAACTCAACGGCATCGAGACCCTGCGCCGCCTACGGACCATGGACTACCGCGGCAAGGTGCTGCTGTTCACCGTGTCCGACGCCGAGGACGACATTCGCGACGCCCTGCGCCTGGACGCCGACGGCTACCTGCTCAAGGACATGGAGCCCGAGCTGCTGATCCAGTACCTGCGTGATGCCTTGAACGGCGCCCTGGTGATCAGCCCGGGGCTGACCCGGGTCATGGCCCAGGCCCTGCGCTCACCGCCGCGCCAGCCGGAGGTCGAGCTGACCGAGCGCGAGCGCCAGGTGCTCAAGACCATCGCCAGCGGCTACAGCAACAAGGTCATCGGCCACAAGCTGGGCATCACCGAAGGCACGGTCAAGGTCCATGTGAAGAACCTGCTGCACAAGCTCGGCCTGCGCTCGCGGGTCGAGGCCGCCGTGTGGGCCATGGAGCACCTGCGCAACGCCGGCTGAGCCGCGCGCTGCGCGCTGCGCCTTTTAGCCCCTCCTGCCTCTTTAGCCCTTTAGAGGTAGGCCGGCGGAGGCATAGGCCATGGCAGCCCCGCGCTCTACCATGGCCGGCAGCGGAGGTACCCATGCTGACCCACCCTTCCATCGTGTTGTTCTTGCGGCGCCATCATCTGTTCAGCCAATTGCCGGAGCCGGTCTTCGAAGAGGTCTGTGCCCAGGCCATGCTCAGGCGCCTGGCCAGCCACGGCACCCTGATGCACCAGGGCGACCCGGCCAAGCGCTTTTTCCTGTTGGTCAGCGGCCAGGTCAAGCTGTACCGCATCAGCGGCGAAGGCCAGGAGAACCTGGTGGAGATCATCCAGCCCGGGCAGACCTTCGCCGAGGCCCTGCTGTTCAGCCAGGCGCGCTTCTACCCGGTGAATGCCACCGCGCTGAAAGACAGCGTGTTGATCAGCATCGACGGCAACCATTACCGCCACGCCCTGGAAGACCAGCCCCAGGTGTGCCTGGCGATCCTGGCGAGCATGAGCATGCACCTGCACCAGCGCCTCAAGGACATCGACACCCTGACCCTGGGCAGCGCCAGCCGGCGGGTGGTCAACTTCCTGTTGCAGGAACGCGATCCCCTCAGCGGCGAGGTGGTGCTACAGGTATCCAAGCGCCTGGTGGCCTCCAAGCTGGGGATCCAGCCGGAGACCTTCTCGCGCATCCTCCATCGCCTGGTGGACAGCGGCCTGATCGCCATGCAGCGGCGCAATATCCTGATCCTCGGCGAGGACAAACTGGCCGCCTACCAGGGTTAACGGCCAATAAAGTACTACCAGCGAATACCGTACCTGTAGGAGCGCAGCTTGCGCGCGATGAACCTGAGGGCAATGCGGGGTGTCAGGCTGCGCGCGTCATCGTTGACGACCATCGCGAGCAAGCTTCGCTCCTACAGGGGGTAGCCGGAGCCGCACAGGGTCTTGTAGTCGCTACCCAGCGCAGCGAGGCTGCGAACGAGGACTGGCCGGACACCTGTAGGAGCGCAGCTTGCTCGCGAGGCGTCGTCTCAGGCACCCCGCGTTACCCCAGTTGCTGGCGCCTGCAAAAAGCATTGCCCGGCGCCCCGCGACTCAACCCGCCGCCAGCCCCCTGCCCGCCCGCTCCAGATTGCGCCACAGCCAGACCGGCAACACCTCCGGATCAAGGCTGTCGATCAGGTTCTTCAGGGTCAGGCCCAGCTCGGTATCGCCCTCGATCACCAGGCGCCGGCGGAAGAACAGGGTGTCCGGGTCTTCCTGGCGGCTGGCCAGCAGCAGGAATTCGCGCCAGTTGCCGCTGATGGTCACATCGGCACGGGCCCGCGCGGCAATGCGCAGGCCGTCGCGGTCGCGGGTCACGTACCAGGCCAGGCCCAGGTCGGGAATGCGCAGGCACAACCAGCGCCGGCGCAACAGGTCGAATTCGCCGGCGCGCATCGGCTCGGCCAGGCAGCGGTTGAGCCCCTGCTGCAAGGCCAAACGTTGCACGCCGAAGGGCACCCGCCGCAGCAATGGCAGCACCCGGTCGGCGCCGCGCAGCAGCCATTCCTTGCGTTTGAATTTCCCACTCAGCACAGGCCCACCTCCTCGACACGCAACATGCCGGCCTGGCCATGCCAGTAACCGTTGCAGCCCTCGACGAACAGCGGTGGCGTCGCGCCCTGGAGTACCTGCTGATAGGCCTCGATCACCTCGCCCATGCCCTGGGCCCGCGGGCTCAGGCGCAGCAGGTCGGCGCCGCAGGCCACCAGCCCGGCGTAGTCCGCCAGCAGATTGGTGACCTCGGCGGACATGGTCTGGATGCCATTGAGGGTGAACAGCGCCTGGCCTTCCTGGCTGCTCAGCGCCAGGCCGTCGGGGTACTGGATGCAGCAGAACTGGCAGTCGTCCTTGGGCCGGTCCTGGGCCCGGGCGGTGAAGCAGCGCGCGGAATAGGCCAGGGGCAGATGCCCATAGGCGAAGACCTCGACCTCGGGCACCGCCTGGCCCAGCTCGCGCAGCTGATCCAGCACCGCGCGGATCAGCGCCGCCGAACACTCCACCGGCGGCACCCAGCGGATCATCCCGCACCCCTGCAACTGGGCCAGGGCGTGGCCGTTGTACAGGTTGAGGGCCGGACCGCCAACGAATGGCAGCTTGCGTTCGGCGAGGAACTGCACCGCGCCCATGTCGTTGGCCTCCACCAGCAGCTCGCCGTTGTCGCACAGGCGCCGCAGGCTGGACAGCTCCGAGGCGGCTTCGATCAGGGTCAGGCTGGACAGCACGATCTGCGCCTGGCTACAACCCTGCAGCTCGCGCCCCAACCCCAACCACTGGTCCAGGGACAGCGCCCGGCGTTTCGAACACACGGTTTCCCCCAGGTAAATAACATCCAGGGGCAAGGCCGACATCTCGGCATAGAAACGCCCCAATTGTTCCTTGTCCCAGTAGAACAGGACGGGGCCCAGGCTGAGCTTCATCGCGAATTCCTCATTGCCATGATCGATGGTAGGCACCCAGGGTGGTCTGGCTGCCCTCGGACAGAGCGGCCAGCACCAGGCGCCACTGGTCCTTGACCGCGAAGCTGGCGGGCGCGGCGCGATGGGCATCCAGCGCCGCGCGCCATACCCGGGTGACCTGCTCGACATAGGCCGGGCTGCGCTGGCGACCCTCGATCTTCACCGCCTCGACGCCAATGGCCGCCAGCTCCGGCAGCAGGTCCAGGGTGTCGAGGCTGGTGGGTTCCTCCAGGGCATGGAAGCGCCGGCCTTCGACCAGGAAGCGCCCCTTGCACAGGGTCGGGTAACCGGCCGCTTCATTATCGGTGTAGCGGTCGATCAGCACTTCGCTGAGGCGCGCGCTCAAGCCTTCGGCGTCCTCGCTCCAGCGCACCGCCTTGGCCGGCGAGCAGACGCCGCACAGGTTCGGCGACTCGCCGGTGATGTAGGAAGACAGGTGGCAGCGCCCCTCGGCCATGATGCACAGGCTGCCAAAGGCGAACACCTCGATCGGCACCCTGCTGCTTGCCGCCACCTGGCGCACCTGGGCCAGGGACAGCACCCGCGGCAGCACGGCGCGGCGGATGTTGTAGTGCTGGGCGTAGAACGCCAGGGCGCTGGCATTGGTCGCCGAGCCCTGCACCGACAGGTGCAGGTTCAATTGCGGGTGGCGCTGGCTGGCATAGGCCAGGACGCCCGGATCGGCGGCGATCAGCGCGTCAACCCCATGATCGGCGGCGCGGTCCACCGCCCGTTGCCAGCGCGCCCAGCCCTGGGGCTGGGGGTAGGTGTTGACCGCCACATAGAGTTTGCGTTGGTGCTGGCGAATGTGCGCGACCGCCGCGTCGAACTGCTTGTCGTCCATGTTCAGGCCGGCGAAATGGCGGGCGTTGGTGTCGTCGCGAAAGCCGACGTAGACGGCATCGGCGCCTTGGCGCACCGCCGCTTTGAGCGCAGGCAGGTTGCCTGCGGGGCAGACCAGTTGCATGGGGGTTCCTCATCAAAGAACGCGCCGGGGCGACGCGTATGCTGCGATCGGAAATGCGCTGCCAGTCTAGCCAGACCGGCAGCCACGGCCTTGACCGCAATCAATTGCGGTCACTGCATCAGTTCGGCGAACGACAGGAAGGGCACAGGCTCGCCCAGGCGCACCTGGCGCTCGCACTCCACCAACGCCAGACCATCGGCCCAACAGGCGGCAGTGAGCATCGCCGAGCTTTGCTGGGGGTGCAGTTGCACCCTGGCCTGGGTGTCCTCGCCGAGCACCAGGCGGGCACGCAGATACTGGCGGCGGCGGTTGTGCTGCAACCATTCGAAGTCCGCGGGCAACGCCATGGTCCGCGGCAGCACATCCGTCACGCCCTGGGCCCGCAGCAGGAACGGCCGCACCACCACCAGCGCGGTCACCAGCGCCGCCGAGGGGTTGCCCGGCATGCCGATCCACGGCTTGCCGGCCACTTCGCCAAAGGCCAGGGGCTTGCCCGGCTGGATCGCCAGGCGCCAGAAATCCACGTTGCCCAGCTCCTCGATCGCCTGTTTGAGGTGGTCCTCCTCGCCCACCGAGACCCCGCCCGAGGTCAGCAGCAGGTCGCACTCCGACGAGGCCAGGCTCAAGGCATGGCGGCTGGCCGCCAGCTCATCGGCCATCACCCCGTAGTCCTGCACCTCGACGCCCCAGCCGCGCAACAGCGCCGACAGGCAGTAGCGATTGCTGTTGTAGATCTGCCCTGGCGCCAGGGGCTGGCCGGGCTCGCGCAGCTCGTCGCCGCTGCTCAGCAGGCACACGCGCAGCGGCCGATAGACCTCCACCCGGGCGATCCCGGCGGCAGCCAGCAACCCCAGTTCCTGGGCGCGCAGGCGCTTGCCGGCCTTGAGCAACAGATCGCCGCGCCGCACTTCCTCGCCCTGCTGGCGCACGTGATCGCCCATCGTCACTGGCGGCAACCAGAGCTGCCCGTCCTCGACCCGGCAACTCTCCTGGGGCACCACCGTATCGGCCCCCGGCGGCAAGGGTGCGCCGGTGAAGATGCGCACCGCCTGCCCCGCCGCCAGGGGCGTGTCCGCCGCCTGCCCGGCGGCGATCCGCCCGCCCAGGGTCAGGCAGCCACCGGCGGGCGGCAGGTCGGCGGCGCGCAAGGCGTAGCCGTCCATGGCGCTGTTGTCCCAGCCGGGCAGGTTCAGTGGCGAATGGATGTCCGCCGCCAGCACCCGGCCCAGGGCCTGCTCCAGGGCGATGCCCTGGGTCGTGGGCGGTGGCGGCACCTGGTCCAGCAGATGGGCGATGGCCTGGTCCACCGGGATCAGTTGGCCGCTGTCGCAGCCACAGCCAGTCACGACCGCACCCCACAGGCCTCGATGTTCTGTTGCGGCTCCTTATGGGGCTGCGGCTTGAGATGGGGGGCGAAATTGCATGGGCCGGTGCGGCTGTCCAACTGCGGGCGCAGGATCATGTTCCAGGCGGTGCGACAGGCCCCCGGCGAGCCCGGCACGCACACCACCAGCACGCCGTTGCTGACCCCGGCCAGGGCCCGCGACTGCAGGCTGGACATGCCGATTTCCTCCACCGACACCTGGCGGAACAGCTCGCCAAAACCTTCCACATGCTTGTCCAGCAGCGGCAGCACCGCCTGGGGCGTGTTGTCCCGCGCGGTAAAACCGGTGCCGCCGGTCATCAGCACCACCTGCACCTCGGGGTCGGCGATCCACTGCGAGACGCGGGCGCGGATCTGGTAGATGTCGTCCGGCACCAGGCCGCGATCGATCAGCACATGGCCGGCGCTCTGCAACAGGTCGCTGAGGGTCTGGCCCGAGGTGTCGGTGTCCAGGGTGCGCGTATCGCTGATGGTCAGCACGGCGATGTTCAGGGGGTGAAACGTGCGTTGCGCCAGATGGGCCATATCCAAGCCTTCCCGTGAATGAGATAGGCCCCAGCCTGAACCGAATCCTTGGAGGAACCTATTCCTCCAAGGAGGTACCTCGACGGGACGACAAAGCTCAGGGCGCCAGCCGGCCATGGCGCCAAATGCCCTGGTGCAGGCGGTAGTCCAGGCGGTCATGCAGGCGGTCGCTACGCCCTTGCCAGAACTCCATGCGCTGCGGGCGCAGGCAGTAGCCGCCCCAGTGTTCCGGGCGCGGCAGCGGCTGGCCGTCGAAACGGCTGGTGGTAGTGGCCAGCAGCGACTCCAGCTGTAGCCGGTTGGCCAAGGGTTGGCTTTGCGGCGACGCCCAGGCGCCGAGGCGACTGGCCAGGGAGCGAGAATCGAAATACACATCCGACAGCCGCGGCGCTAACCGCGAGACCAGCCCTTCGATCCGCACCTGGCGCTCCAGGGCCGGCCAGAAGAAGGTCATGGCGGCCCGGGGATTGGCCGCCAGCTCCAGGCCCTTGGCGCTCTGGTAGTTGCCAAAGAAGGTAAGACCCTCATCGCTCAAGCCCTTGAGCAACAGCACCCGGCAATGGGGCTGGCCCTGCTCGTCGACCGTGGCCAGGCACATGCTGTTGGCCTCCACCGGCGCCTGCTCGGTGTCACGGGCCTGTTGCAGCCACTGCTGGAACAGCGGCAGCGGATCGTCCGGCACGGCCTCGTCGGACAGGCCATCGCGGCAGTAGTCACGGCGCATCTGGGCCAGGGAAAGGGGCATAAGGGTGATCTCCGTTGGGGTTTGCCGCAGTCTGCGAGGCGGCGCCTGGCATGACCTTGATCGCCATCAACGGCGGGTAGCGATTGCCTCCCTCATTGACCACCGCCATTCTTCTGTAGGAGCAGCCGGTCGACGCTCGATTGCTCGCGATAAACCTGAGAACGCCGCGGAGTGCCAGGTTATGCGCGTCATCGTTGACGACCATCGCGAGCAAGCTTCGCTCCTACAGAAGCAGCTGCTCTAGCGCAACACATCTGCAGCCGCTGCCGAGCGCAGCGAGGCTGCGATCGAGGACGCAGTCCTCGCCGGGCCAGTGCACGGATCTACCTGAAACACCGCGTCGCCTGATTGGCGGCTGCTGCGTCGGAGTGCCGCCCAAGCC
>NZ_JBQENK010000019.1:61703-136921 GCF_052044735.1 Pseudomonas sp. 22526 | reverse complement strand
GACGCGAGCAAGGTCAACGTCAACGGCGGCGCCATCGCCCTCGGCCACCCGATCGGCGCCTCGGGCTGCCGGGTGCTGGTAACCCTGCTGCACGAGATGCTCAAGCGCGATGCCAAGAAAGGCCTCGCCACCTTGTGCATCGGCGGCGGTCAAGGCGTGGCGCTGGCCATCGAACGCTGATCCCGTCTATGTAGGAGCGAGGCTTGCCCGCGANTGTCATGACGTTTGTTTCGCGGGCAAGCCTCGCTCCTACAGAACCATGCCCCCTCAACCGGCTGTTCCTACAGAGGCTCGGGCGAAGCTGGTAGACTGCCCCGCCCAATCACTCGCAAGGCGCCCGCATGTCTTCCTTGAATCAGGCGCTGCGCGCCGCCCTCGATCGTCGCCAGGACCTGCTCGTCGAGCTGCATCAGCAAGGCACCGACTGCTATCGGCTGTTCCATGGCAGCCAGGAAGGCGCCGGGGGCCTGACCATCGACCGTTACGGCCCACAGCTGCTGGTGCAAAGCTTTCACCAGACGCTGGAACGTGATGCCCTGCTGCAATTGCACGAGACCGTCCAGGAGCAGATGGGCCTGGAAACCCTGCTGGTCTACAACGACCGCTCCCGGGGCAACTCACGCATCGACCGCGAAGATCCGGTTTACCGCGCCGAAGAAGAGGCACTGAAAGACCTGGTCGGCCACGAATGGGGTTTGAACTACCGGGTACGCGGTCGCCATGCCGGCCAGGACCCGCTGCTATTTCTCGACCTGCGCAACGCCCGTGGCTGGGTCAAGGCCCACAGCGCCGGCAAAAGCGTGCTGAACCTGTTCGCCTATACCTGCGGCGTCGGCTTGAGTGCCGCAGCAGGTGGCGCCCGTGAGGTGTGCAACCTGGACTTCGCCGAGGGCAACCTGGCCGTCGGCCGTGAGAACGGCCAGCTCAATCCGCAATTGCCGGCCATGCAGTTCGTGCAATCGGATTACTTCCCGGCGATCCGCCAACTGGCCGGCCTGCCCATCACCCAGCGTCGTGGGCAAAAGCTGCCCAGCTACCCACGCCTGGAACAACGCCAGTACGACCTGGTGCTGCTCGACCCTCCGGCCTGGGCCAAGAGCGCATTCGGCACCGTCGACCTGTTGCGCGACTATCAGAGCCTGCTCAAGCCGGCCCTGCTGGCCACCGCCGACAATGGCGTGCTGATCTGCTGCAACAACCTGGCGAAAGTCTCGATGGACGACTGGCGCGAACAAGTGCTGCGCTGTGCCGAAAAAGCCGGGCGCCCGGTACGCGAATGGCAGGTGCTGACACCCGGTCGCGACTTCCCGTCCATGGACCAGCAACCGCCGCTCAAGACCCTGATCCTGCAGCTCTGATCCCCTGGCAGGAATCTGAACAATCCTGTTTGCGACAGGATTGGGATTGTTTCGGAACCGGAAACGCATGCCATACTCCAACGCACTCCCGATATCAGATAGATGAAGCCTCGCATGCCCAAAGGATTGATTCGCGCTATCGGCGCCTTGTTGACCGCTCTCGCCCTGTACAGCCTGTTGGGCTTTCTGATTTTGCCGGGCATCGCCTTGCGGGTGGCCAATCAACAGTTGGCCAACTATGCGACGGTACCGGCAAAGATCCAGCGCATCGAACTCAACCCGTTCAGCCTCGAACTGACGCTCTGGGGCCTGAACATCGGTGAGCCGGGCAAGGAGCAGGTGGCCTTCGAGCGTCTCTACGCCAACCTGCAACTGGACAGCCTCTGGACCCGCGCGCTGCACCTGGCCGACGTCGAGCTGGACAAACCCAAGAGCGAGATCCTGTTCGCCAAGGACGGCAAGCTCAACCTGCTGGGCCTGTTCAACCTGCCCGCCAGCGAGCCCACTCCGGACGACCCCGAGGCCAAGCCGTTCCCCCTGCGTATCGAGCGCATCAAACTGGCGGGCGGTTATGTGCACTTCCAGGACACGCGCCCCAGCGAGCCCATCGATTTCCTCTACGACAAACTCGATCTCGAACTGAAGAACCTCAGCACCCTGCCCGACGACAGTGCCGACATGACCCTGGTCGCCGCGGGCCCCGCGGGCGGCCAGATCGATTGGAGCGGCAATTTCAGCCTGACCCCGATCGCCTCCGAAGGCACCCTGAAAATCACCGGTGGCCAGATGAAAGCCTGGTGGCCCTATGTCCGCGATGCCTTGCCGCTGGTTCTCGAAGACGGCGTGCTGAACCTCAACACCCGCTACAAGCTGAACCTGGCCAAGGAAACCGAACTGCTGCTCAGCGATGCCTCGGTAAGCGTCGCCCCTTTCGCCATCAAGGCCCCTGACGGCCGACCACTGGCCCGCCTGGAGCGCCTGGACGTCAGTGAAACCACGGTCGACCTGGCCAAGCAGCAAGTAGTGGTCGGCAAGATCCGCAGCCAGAAACTGGAAACCTGGGCCGCCCTGGAGGCCGATGGTCAACTGGACTGGCAGAAACTGTTCGCCAGCCAGCCGGCCAAACCGGCCGCCAAGCCCGCTCCGGCCGCCACCGATACGCAGCCGGCGACCCCGGCGCCAAGCAAACCCTGGCAGGTGCTGCTCAAGGACGTGCAACTGCGCAATTACCAGGTGCACCTGGCGGACCGTCAGGCCAAGCCGGCGGTGGCGCTGGAAGTCGGGCCGCTGAACCTCGATGTGCAAAACTTCGACAGCCTCAACCAGTCGCCTTTCAACCTCAAGCTAGACACCGGGCTGGGCAAGCAGGGCAAGATCCTCGCCAGCGGCGTGGTCAACCTGCAACCGGTCACCGCCAAGCTGGCAGTGCAAACCAAGGATATCGACCTGCGGGTCGCCCAGTCCTACATCAGCCCGTTCATTCGCCTGGAGCTGCGCAGCGGCATGCTCGGCAGCGACCTGGCAGTGGACCTGAAAAACATCGATCCCCTGACCTTCAGCGTGACCGGCCGCGCCCAGGTCGACCAGCTGCATACCCTGGACACCCTGAAAACCCGCGACTTCGTGAAATGGCAGCAACTGGTGCTCGAAGGCCTGAACTATCAGCACGGCGACAGCCTGACGATCAACAAGGTCAACCTGCTGCAGCCCTATGCGCGCTTCATGATCAACGATGACCGCACCACCAACATCGATGACCTGCTGATCCCGCAACCGGCCGACAGCGCGCCGAAGAGTGCCGCCAAGCCAGCCGCCAAGGAAAAACCCCTGGGCATCCATATCGGCCAGATCGCCATCAACGACGGTTCGGCCAACTTCGCCGACTTCAGCCTGACCCCCAACTTCGCCACGGCCGTCCAGCAGCTCAACGGCCAGATCGGCACCATCGACAGCCGCCAGGCAAAACCGGCCAGCGTCGATATAAAGGGCAAGGTCGATCGTTATGCGCCGGTCACCATCAAGGGCAGCGTGAACCCCTTCGATCCGATGGCCGCGCTGGACATCGCCACCAGTTTCAAACGCGTCGAGCTGACCACCCTGACCCCCTACTCCGGCAAGTTCGCCGGCTACCGTATCCGCAAGGGCCGGCTCAACCTCGACCTGCACTACGTGATCACCAACGGCCAGCTCAAGGCCGAAAACAAAGTGGTGGTCGAACAACTGGAGCTGGGGGAAAAAGTCGACAGCCCGGATGCCGTGAGCCTGCCACTGAAACTGGCGGTCGCCTTGCTCAAGGATGTCGACGGCAAGATATCCATCGAACTGCCGGTGACCGGCGACCTCAACAACCCGCAATTCAGCGTGATGCCGATTGTCTGGCAGACCCTGCGCAACCTGATCGTCAAAGCGGCCGCGGCCCCCTTCAAGCTGATCGGCGGATTGGTCGCGGGCGGCGGCGCGGAAGACCTGGGCAGCGTTTCGTTCGCCCCGGGCTCGAGCGACCTGAACCCGGAAGCGGAAGCGGCGCTGGTCAAGCTGTCCAACGCGCTCAAGGAGCGTCCGGCCCTGCGCCTGGAGATCGAAGGTACCGCCGCGCAGAGCAGCGATGGCCCGCTGATCGCCGAGCAGCGCCTGGAGCGGGAATACCAGTACAACTACTACAAGATGCTCCAGCGTCGCGGCGACAAGGTGCCGGCCCAGGCATCCTTGCTGAAGGTGCCGGAGGGCGAGAAAGGCCCGCTGCTGGAAGGCATCTATCGCACCCGCCTCAAGACCCAGCCACCAGCCGAATGGAAGGATCTGGGCAAGGAAGAGCGCACCGCGAAAATGCGCGAAGGCGTGATCCAGTTCTGGAGCGGCAGCGATGTGCTGTTGCGCCAGCTGGGCCAGGAACGGGCCAGCAGCATCAAGGACTTCCTGGTGGACAAGGGCCAACTGACGGACGACCGGGTGTACTTCATCGACGCCAACCTCGGCCAGGCCGAAAGCGACGGCCGGGTCATTACCCCCATGCACCTGGATGCCGAATAACCACCCTCCCCGCCGCCCCGGAAACGGCTCGGCCCGGCGGTTTTCCCCGCCATGAACAGAACAGGCCCCGACACACTGTGCCGGGGCCTGTTCTGTTTACAAAAGGAGCCACCTCCCTGTGGCCATTCGCATGAACCTTCAAGGAAGCGGTAGATGAACCATCTACCGCCTCTTCTCCCTGTCCAGGAAAGACGCTTGCGGCTTACTCGGTTTTCAGACCGTCAGCCGATACCGCCTTCACGCCTTTGATGTTCTTGGCGATGTTGACGGCGACTTCTTTCTGCGACGCGGTCAGAGCAGTGGTAGAGGACAGGGAAACCACACCCTTGTTGGTTTCGACCTTGATGTCGGTACCAGGAATGCCTTTTTCAGTTACGAGATCCGCTTTGACTTTGGTGGTGATCCAGGTGTCGGAAGTGGCTTCCTTGGCCTTGGTCACTTCACCCGCCGCGAGCACCATTGGCGCCTGAGTAGCTTGAGTGGTCTGGGCAAATGCGACGTTAGCCATGGTCAGGGTCAGAGCGGTAGCAGTTGCAGCAGCGATAGCGAACTTCTTCATACGAGTAACTCCTGTTCTTCTGGAAAACCTGCTCCAGGTCCTGGCAGCAGGGTTACTTAAGTAGATTGCAGGCGTTATGCCAAGTTCATAAAAACAGTAATTACTTAAATATCAACAACTTACAAATAAACCAAAGTATCCGCGATCATGCAAAATGCATGACCGGCGAATAATCTGCATGCAAGTTGCATTTCTCAGTGGCCGAACTAACTTCCTGAATTCTCGATACTTTCCCAAAAGGCGCGGGGGCGCGTGGCGTTTCACGCGCCGAGCATGCGAGAACCGGACTCAGCTGCCGCTGGCGGCGCAGCCTTTGGGGGAGTAATCCGCGGGGACAGTGGTGGTGCAGACCCAGCCATCGGCTGTGCTGCGAGTCAGGGTGAGGCTCTTGTTCAGCACCGGCGCCGGAGCATTGAGGATGGTGCAGCCAATGGTTCCCGCTCCGGTCGAGGCGGAGCCCGCGGCGGTCATGGTGCAGTTCGACGTCGCCGCCTTGCCCCCCACCAGCTCCAGGGTCGGGTCGCTGCCCTGGTTCAGCACGTCCTCGAAGTTGACCTTCAGCGCCGAGGCTTCGGCCAACGCCGCGGTGACCTTGGCCCGCGCCTGGTATTTGGAATACAGCGGCATGGCAAAGGTGGCCAGGATGCCGATGATCGCCACGACGACCAGCAGCTCGATCAAGGTAAAACCTTTCTGATACTTCATCTATCTGCTCCAAGCAGGGGATATCCAAGGGTCTGGGCACTCACCACACAGCCATAGCACAGCCTGTGCCAGCGCCTGCGCCCCCGGGCGAACGGGGTTTCAGCGGCGCGGACCTGCGGCAGTGAGCGCCAGAAGTCGCACTATCTGACACTTTTTGTCAGCCAAGTGCCCTGGGCCGGTCGCCTTGGCGAGCTACGCTGTCACTCGACCATCGATTGCATTCACTACCCGCTCCCGTCCAAGGAACGTATCGGGCCATTCAAACTCTATGAGCCGGACGCCGCGCAGCGCGCAGCGGTCCACTCGCTAACGCACGGGGCATTGCCGGCCCTGAGGACATCCATCACTACCCGGGACTCGACACCATGGCGGTCAAAGCAGCAAAAGTCAGTGTTTACCTGTGGGAAGGCACCGACAGGCAAGGCAGCAAACTGCGCGGCGAATTGAGCGGCCATAACCCCTCGCTGATCAGGGCCCAGTTGCGCAAGCAAGGCATCAACCCGGCCAGGGTCAGGAAGAAATCCCGTTCGCTGTTCCAGCGCACGCCGCCGATCAGGGCCCGCGACATCAGCCTGTTCACCCGGCAGCTGGCGACCCTGATCAAGGCCGGCGTGCCGCTGCTGCAATCGTTCGACATCATTGCCGAGGGCTTCGACAACCCGAACATGCGCAAACTGCTGGCCGAGCTGAAACAGGACATCGCCGCCGGCAGCAGCTTCACCACAGCGTTGCGCAAGAGGCCGCGCTACTTCGACGAGCTGTACTGCAGCCTGGTGGATGCCGGCGAACAGGCCGGGGCCCTGGAAACCCTGCTGGAGCGAGTGGCGACCTACAAGGAAAAAAGCGAAAACCTCAAGACCCGAATCCGCAAGGCCATGACCTATCCCCTGGCGGTAATCTGCGTGGCGCTGGTGGTGACGGGGATCCTGCTGGTCAAGGTGGTGCCGCAATTCCAGTCGATGTTCCAAGGCTTCGGCGCGCAACTGCCGGTGTTCACCCAACTGGTCATCGCCCTCTCGGAATTCGTGCAGCACTGGTGGTGGCTGTTGGCGGGCGGTCTGCTGCTCAGCCTGTTCGGCCTGCGCCATGCCCACCGGCACTCACCGCGCTTTCGCCAGTGGCTGGACGTGGCCCTGCTGAAACTGCCGCTGGTGGCGCCGCTGATGTACAAGTCCGCGGTGGCCCGCTACGCCCGCACCTTGTCCACCACCTTCGCCGCCGGAGTACCGCTGGTGGAGGCCTTGGGCTCGGTGGCCGGGGCCACCGGCAATCAGGTGTTCAAGCATGCGGTGAACCGCATCAGGCAGGACGTGGCGACCGGCATGCAGTTGCATTTTTCCATGCGCGCATCCGGCATCTTTCCCGGCATGGCCATCCAGATGACCGCCATCGGCGAAGAGTCCGGGGCCCTGGACGGCATGCTGGAAAAGGTCGCGATCCACTACGAGGAAGAGGTCGATACCCTGGTCGACACCCTGAGCAGTCTCATGGAGCCCGTGATCATGGTAGTTTTGGGCACCCTCGTCGGCGGCCTGGTGGTCGCCATGTACTTACCCATCTTCCAACTCGGTACAGCGATCTGAACATGTCATTGACTGAGGTCCTGGCCAGCTACCCGCTGGTCTTCGTAGCATCGGCGCTGATCCTCGGCCTGATTGTCGGCAGCTTCCTCAACGTGCTGATCTGGCGGCTGCCAAAGATGCTCGAGCGCGACTGGCAGGCCCAGGCCCGTGACATCCTGGGGCTGCCCAGCGAGCCTGCCGGGACGACCTACAACCTGTTGCTCCCGCACTCCCAGTGCCCTCACTGCGCGCACCCGATCCGCCCCTGGGAAAACATCCCAGTGTTCAGCTACCTGCTGCTGCGCGGACGCTGCTCGGCGTGCAAGGCACCGATCGGCCGGCGCTACCCGCTGGTGGAGCTGACCTGCGGCCTGGCCTCGGCGTTCGTGGCCTGGCATTTCGGCTTTGGCTGGCAGGCCGGCTTGATGCTGTTCCTGAGCTGGGGCCTGTTGGCGATGAGCCTGATCGATGCAGATCATCAACTGTTGCCCGACGTGCTGGTACTGCCCCTGTTGTGGCTGGGCCTGATCGTCAATGGCTTCGAGCTGTTCGTCAGCCTCCACGATGCGCTGTGGGGCGCCGTGGCCGGCTACCTGTGCCTGTGGTCGGTATACTGGCTGTTCAAGCTGCTGACCGGCAAGGAAGGCATGGGGCACGGCGATTTCAAGCTGTTGGCCATGTTCGGCGCCTGGGGCGGCTGGCAGATTCTGCCGATGACCCTGCTGCTGGCCTCCCTGACGGGGGCCCTGGCCGGGGTCGCCATGCTGCGCCGCAACCGCGCGCAAATGTCCACGCCTATCCCCTTCGGTCCCTTTCTGGCCATTGCCGGCTGGATTGCCTTGCTCTGGGGTGGTCAAATAACCGGCTCCTATTTGCAGTTTGTCGGTTTCAGATGACCAAGCCTGTTTTCAAACCCTGGATCCTCGGCCTTACCGGCGGTATCGGCAGTGGCAAAAGTGCCGCGGCCCAGCACTTCATCGACCTGGGCATCCATGTGGTGGATGCCGATCACGCCGCCCGCTGGGTAGTGGAACCCGGCCGCCCGGCCCTGGCCCGCATTGCCGAGCATTTCGGCGACAGCGTGCTGCAGGCCGATGGCCAGTTGGACCGCGCCGCGCTGCGCAAGCTGATCTTCGAGGTGCCGCAGCAACGCCTCTGGCTGGAAGCCTTGCTGCATCCCTTGATTGCCGATGAGATCGCCGCGCACCTGGCCCGCGCCGAGTCGCCCTACGCGATTCTGGTGTCACCGCTGCTGATCGAATCCGGGCAATACGCGATGACCCAGCGGATCCTGGTGATCGACGTGCCGCAGCAACTGCAGATCGAGCGGACCCTGCAACGCGACCGGATCAGCGAACAGCAGGTCCAGGCGATTCTCAAGGCCCAGGCGACCCGCGAAGACCGCCTGAGCCATGCCGACGATGTGCTGGTCAACGACCGCGACCTCGCCTGGCTGCACAGCGAGGTCGAACGCCTGCATCACTTTTACCTTACCTTGCATGGAGGCCAGTCATGAGCCAACCCCTGACCGTGGAATGTCCAACCTGCGGTGCGCCCGTGGAATGGACCGCGAGCAACGTCAACCGTCCGTTCTGCTCGGACCGCTGCAAACTGATCGACCTCGGCGCCTGGGCTGCCGAAGAACACAAGATTCCGGTCAGCCCGGATGCCGAGGACGATCTGTTTTCCGAGGAACTACCGCCTCGCGCCCACTAGAGCCTCAAGGCCGCATGAAACCATAATCCTGCGTATCGTCGAGGTTCTCCGCGAGAAACTGCAACTCGTCGGCCAGATCCTCGGCGCTGCGCACCCGCCGACTCTCCTGCACCACCGCGCTGAGCAGGGCGCGCAGGCTCAAGCCTGGTTCGAAACCCTCTTCCTGTGCAGTATCCAGACTCCTGCGTACTTCCTGCCGTGCCCATTCATACACACTCATGACCCTGCTCCCGAACGGTTTTTGCCGAGCATGGGACCGCGCCTGCCGAACGTGTTTGATATGGATCAAGAACGCGGATCGTCGTCCTTCCACGGCGCCGAGAGGTAACGGGTGCGGTTGAAGGTTTCCAGCCATTCGGGGCAGAACACCACCAGGGCGCTGACCACCATGCCGTTGATAAAGGCCTCGGGAAAGATGATCAGCCACAGGTAGCCGACGAAGTCCTCCAGCCATTCCGGCATGGCAAAACGCCCGTCGAACCACAGCAGCCCCAGGCCCACCAGCAGGCACAACAAGGCCGACAGCGCGGCGGCAAAAAAACCGGAACAGAAGATATACACAAAGGGATTACGCGGCTGCGCCCGTTCCACCAGGATCGCGCAGCATTCGGTGACCAGCACCGGCAGCAGGATCAGCAAGGCGCCGTTGATGCCGACCGCCGCCAGGTCCTGGCGACCCAGCGCGACCAACCCCACCTGGGCAATCAGCCCGCCGACGATCGCCAGCGGCCAGTCCAGCAACAGGGTCACCGCCGTCATGCCGATGAAGTGGTAGGACACCCCGGTATCGAAATCCCGGCGCACCAACCACAGCATGAACAACGCGAACACCGTACCGAACAGCAGATGCTGGCGCCGGCTGTCGCTGAACAGCTCGACCCAGGGCGCGCGCCAGGCGGCCCAGAGCAGCACCGGCACATAGATCAGCCAGCCGGCGCCGAGGGTCAGCGGCGACAGCAGCACCGCACTGATCATGGCTGCGCCTGCTCCAGCGCTGCGCGCAGTTCGGCGGCCGTAGCGTACTCCCGTTGAGCGACCAGCCGGCCATCGTCGAGCTGCAGCCACAGGACTTTATCCACAGCCCCGGCGTAACGCGGCGCCACCCGCCCGTCACGGTCGAGCATGATCCGGTAGTCATAATCACGCATCGCCGGAACCGCGAACATCTTGGCGATCACCGCCGGCATGCGCTGGATGTCCGCGACAAATACCGTGTGCCGGGCTTCCAGATAACCCGCAGGCCGATCCTGCAAGGCGGCGTTGACCAGCTTGGCGCCATCCATGCTACGCGCCACCAGCAGGGTCCGGGTCTGCCCGTCGAGGCTGTAGGCCCGGTCGAATTGATCGAGCAAAGTCCAGGGCGCCAGGCGCTCACCGACTTCCACCGCGTGCGCCAGCAATGGCACGCAACCCAGCAACAGCAATGACCAATATCTCACAGCGTCTTCCCCTTCCTTTGGTTAGTTCGGCAGCGTCCAGTCTACACCGCCAGAGCACCTCGCCGGAGGGCTGCGCCAGCCATCAAGAACCCCGCAATCACGGGCCAAAGGGAATAAATCGCCACCGGTTGGACAAGAGCCCCCCCCTGAACAACACTCCATTCATCCGTCACGCCCTCGCTCACGAATGAGCCAACTTCGTGACACATGCCCAGGCTTTCATTCGTCCTGGATGCGTAAAACCGTCAAAAAACCGATGCATAATGCAAAAAAAAGATTAATCTGCCACAATTAGTCAATTAGTTGACCATAAAAGCGGAAAAATAGTATTGTTTGGCCATCATAGGCCGCCAAAAAACAGACTTTTTTGCAGTAAGCCTTAGTTTTTTCAGCCTGCCTCTGTAGTGGCTTTACCCTTATCAGAGCTGGGTTTTACCTGGCAGCGACGGGATTCGATGCTTACAAAATCGATTGATAGCAGGTTTCTGACCCGAACCGGATTCATGGAACTCTTCATTTCGGGAGTGAAACTGACGCACGCCCTGTCTGCCGCCCTGCCTGGAATCCTGCTGCTCCTGAGTCTTGAATCCGCCAGCGCGGATATCTGGCCAACCGTACTTGGCCTGCTGCTGTTCTTTGCCGTGATCACCGTCATCCTGTTCCAGGCCCAGGGGGTCTACTCCGAAGAGTTCTTCAGCAATCGCCTGCGTCTGCGCACGATGCTGGTGGCCTGGACCTCCGCCTTCTGCATCCTGCTGGTCATGTACCAGGGGCTGCACCTGCTACCGGTCTTCAGCCTGCAGGACCTGGCTGTCTGGTTCATCGCCAGCCTCGTGCTGTTTGGCATCGAGCGCCTGTTTCTGCTGCGCCTGTTCCATTCGTGGATGGCCAGGGGCAAATACCTGCAACGCACGGTGATCCTCGGCTTCAGCGAGAGCGCGCTGTTCCTTGCCGAACACATGCAGCGCCACGGCGATATCCGCTCCGGCCTGATAGGTTTCATCGACGATCGCAGCGACCGCGTGCCCAAGGCCTTCTGCGACCTGCCCTTTCTGGGCAACACCCAGAACCTGGAAGAGCTGATCCGTTCCGAGCAGGTCAACCAGGTACTGATCGCCCTGCCCTGGGCCGCGCACGCGCGCATCGGCGAGCTGGTGCACCGGCTGCGGCAGTTGTCGGTGAATGTCGCCCTGGTGCCCGACATCACCACCCTGCGCTTCGGCCACAACCGCATGACCGATGTCGGCGGCATCCTGATGTTCAACACCTCGGAGCTGCCATTGCGCGGCTGGGCGCCGCTGATCAAGCGCTGCGAGGACATAGTGCTCGCCCTGCTGGGCCTGGTCCTGTTGTCCCCTGTGCTGCTGGCCACCGCCGTGGCGGTGAAACTCGACTCCAAGGGCCCCGTGCTGTTCCGGCAAAAGCGCTACGGCTACAACGACCGGCTGATCCGCGTGTTCAAGTTCCGCTCTATGTATGTCGAGCAGGCGGACCTCAATGCCGAACGACAGACCACCCGGGAAGACCCGCGGATCACCCGGGTCGGACGCTTCATTCGCAAAACCAGCATCGATGAACTGCCCCAGCTGTTCAATGTGCTGATGGGCAACATGTCGATTGTCGGGCCTCGCCCACATGCCACCGCCACCAAGGCGGCGGGAGTGCCGTTCGAACAGGCGGTGCGCGAATACAGCTCGCGCCATCGGGTCAAGCCCGGTATCACCGGCTGGGCGCAGATCAATGGCTACCGGGGAGAAACCGACACCCTGCAGAAAATCCAGAAACGAGTGGAGTACGACCTCGATTACATCTCCAAGTGGTCGGTCTGGCTGGATCTGTACATCGTTTTCATGACGGTTCCGGCCGTCCTCTCGACGAAGGAAGTCTACTGATGAGCGCATTCACTGGATTGATCCCTTGCATTATTTCCGGCGGCTCGGGCTCGCGCCTGTGGCCCGTCTCTCGGCAGAACATGCCCAAGCCATTCATACGCATGCGCGATGGACAGAGCCTGCTGCAAAAGACCTTCGTCCGCGCCAGCAACCTGCCGGACGTCAGCTGCGTGGTCACGGTGACCAACCGCGACCTGCTGTTCCGCTCGCTGGACGAGTACCGCAGCGTCAATCGGGGCAAGCTGGACCTCGACCTGTTGCTCGAGCCGTTCGGGCGCAATACCGCGGTGGCCATCGCCGTGGCGGCCCTGCATGTGCGCGAGCACTGGGGCGACGAGGCGCAGTTGCTGATCCTTCCGGCCGACCACCTGATCCTCGACCAGAACGCCTTCGCCACCGCCGTGGGCAAGGCGCGCAGCCTCGCCGAAGCAGGTTATCTGGCGACCTTCGGCATCCAGCCCGACAAACCCGAGACCGGTTTCGGCTACATCGAACAGGGCCCGGCGCTGAAGGAGGGGTTCCTGGTCGCGCGCTTCGTCGAAAAACCCAACCTGGTCACCGCCCAGGCCTACGTCGACAGCGGCGACTACCTGTGGAACGCCGGGATGTTCTGCTTCCGCACCGATACCCTGCTGCAAGAGCTGACCCTGCACGCTCCCGAGGTGCTGAGCGCCGCCCAGGCCTGCCTGGAGCAAGGCATGACCCTGGACAACAAGCACTGCCGCCAGCGTGAACTCGACGCCGACAGTCTGGCCCGCGCCCCGGACGTTTCGATCGACGTGGCCCTGATGGAACGCTCCGAGCGGGTCGCCGTGGTGCCCTGCGACCTGGGCTGGAGCGACATCGGTTCCTGGGATGCGCTGCGCCAGCTCACCCCGAGCGACGCCGCCGGCAACCAGGTCAACGGCGAAGCCATCCTGCATGACGTGAGCAATTGCTATATCGACTCGCCCAAGCGTGTGCTGGGCGCCGTTGGCGTCAGCGACCTGATCATCGTCGACACCCCCGACGCGCTGCTGGTGGCCGATGCCTCGCGGACCCAGGACGTGCGCCATATCGTCACCGAACTCAAGCGCCTGGGCCACAGCGCCTACAGCCTGCACCGCACGGTCACGCGGCCGTGGGGGACCTACACCGTGCTGGAGGAAAGCAGCCGCTTCAAGATCAAGCGCATCATGGTCAAGCCCAAGGAGTCGCTGTCGCTGCAGATGCACCATCACCGCAGCGAGCACTGGATAGTGGTCAGCGGTGCAGCCCTGATCACCAATGGCGACCAGGAGATCCTGCTCAACAGCAACGAATCCACCTATATCCCCGCCGGCCATAAACACCGCCTGACCAACCCCGGGATCATCGACCTGGTGATGATCGAAGTGCAAAGCGGCGAGTACCTGGGCGAGGACGACATCGTGCGTTTCGAAGACGTCTACGGCCGCGCCCCGGTGCAGGTAAAACCATGATGAAGGTGGCGCTGATCATTCCCGCCCGCAACGCCGGAGCACACCTCGATCGATTGCTCCCGGCGCTGGCCGCCCAGACGCTGCAACCGGACAGCGTGCTGGTGGTCGACAGCAGCTCGACGGACGACACCGTCAGCCGCTTCCGGCAGTTCGGTGCCCGGGTGGAGGTCATCGCCGCCCAGCAGTTCAACCATGGCGGCACCCGGCGCTGGGCGAGCGAACAGGTGGATGCCGATGCGCTGATCCTGCTGACCCAGGATGCGATTCCGGCCACGCCCCAGACCTTCGCCAACCTGATCCAGGAACTGGAGGAGGATCCGCGGATCGGCCTCGCCTACGGTCGTCAGCTGCCGCACCCCGGGGCCGGGATTCTCGAGGCGCAGTCGCGCCACTTCAACTACAGCCCGCAGAGCCGCAGCAAAAGCCTGGCCGACGCCGGGGAGCTGGGGATCAAGACCTGCTTCAGTTCGGACTCGTTTTCCGTCTACCGGCGCAGCGCCCTGCAAGCGGTGGGCGGCTTTCCCGAGGATGTGATCGGCAGCGAGGACGCCCACGTCGCCGCGCGCATGCTGCTCAACGGTTATCTGGTGCGCTACGCCGCCAGTGCCTGCGTGCAGCATTCCCACAGCTACAGTCTGATGCAGGAGTTCCGCCGCTATTTCGATATCGGCGTGTTTTATGGCCGCGAGCCCTGGATCCGCGAAGCCTTCGGCACCGCGGGCGGCGAAGGCAAACGTTACGTCCAGGCCGAGTTGCGCGCCTTGCGTGACGCCGGCCAGTTGCAACGCGTACCCGAAGTGCTGCTGCGCAGCGCGCTGAAACTGTTGGGCTATCGCCTCGGCCACGCCGAACAGCATCTGCCGACACCGCTCAAGCGCCGCTTGAGCATGTTCTCAAACTACTGGACCTGAGCTGTCAATGATGACTACTAACCGACCTTCCCGGCTTTGTCTGTTGAGCATCCTGACCGCCTCGCTGTGGCTGGGCGGCTGCTCGACTCCCGCCCATGTCGCGCTGCCCGACAGCGACACCCTCAAGGCCCGCCATGAGGCGGCACTGACCCTGGCCGACCTGCCGCCCGCCCAGGTGCTGATCCAGAGCGGCGACACCCTGCGCATCGTGCGCGATGCCCAGGAGCCGGCCGCCACCGACGACATGACGCTGTTCGTGGTGCGCCCGGACGGTTTCATCTCGATGCCCAACATCGGCCGGATCAAGGCCGCGCTGCTGACCCCGGAAGACCTGGGCAAGGAAATTACCGGGCGCTACAAGCGCATCTACCGCGAGCCCGAAGTGACCGTGAACATCGCCATTGCCCCGAGCAACCGGGTGTTCATCGGCGGCGCGGTGGCCAACCCGTCGTTCTTCAACCTCGCCGGAACCGTGTCGGTGGAGCAGGCCCTGCTCAGCTCCGGCGGCGTCCTGCCGTCGGCCGACAGCTCCAACATCGCCCTGCTCAGGACCGGCCCCGACGGCAAGTACAAAATGTACTTCGTCAACCTCAGCAACATGCTCAGCAACCCCAACCATCCGCTGGTCGCCCTGCAGCGCGGCGACCTGATCTACGTGCCGCAATCGACCATCGGCAGCACGGTGGAAGCGGTGGACATGTACTTCACCAGGCTGTTCCCGGTTAACAAAGGGATCGGCCTGGGCTTCAACTACGACTTGAACAACCAGGATGTAAGCAACAGTGGCAACAGCACCACCAACATCGAAAACGTCAATAACATTTCTCAGTAGACAGGAGTGATGCGTTTGATCGGCCTCCACCAGCCACTGCTTCAAGTACATTCAACGGAGTGATCCCGTGATCGAAATACGCTCTCTACGCGATCTGTTGCGCCTGTTCTTCATATTCCGCCGCGAGTTCAAGCTGGCGGTCATCACCACCATCGTGGTCGCGGTACTGGGCGCCTTCCTGCTGCCGACGCGCTACGAGTCGGACGCGCGCCTGCTGGTCAAGCCCGGGCGCGACAGCACCACGGTGCCGATCGAGGCCGGCAACCGCCAGACGCTGATCTCGCCCAGCACCCAGCACGACCCGATCGTCGATGAGGAGAAGATGCTCACCGGCCGGCCCATCGTGCACATCGTCGCCCAGCGCTACCTGGAACTGAGCGCAGCCGCCGAACCCCAGGGCTTCTGGAAGACCCTCAAGTTCTACGCCAAGAAGGCCATGGGCACCGCCATCGACGCCCTGCGCAGCCTGTTGCAACTGGTCGGTCTGTCGGAGCCGCAGAGCCCGCTGGACCGCCTGGCGACCCGCCTGGAAAAGAACTTCCAGGCCAGCCATGAAGCGGGCTCCTCGGTGATCGATATCAGCTTTACCTGGGACGACCCGGAAGTCGCGCAGCAAGTGGTGAAGATCTGGGTCGACACCTTCCTTGAGGAACGCGCCCGGGTGCTCGGTCGCAAGAGCCTCTATGCCTTCTATGAGGGCGAAGGCAACAAGGTGGCCGCGCAGATCCTCAGCCTCAAGGAACAGTTGCAGAACCGCCTGAAGCAGATCGATTCGATCAGCGTCAGTGCGCGCCTGGAAAACCTCACCAGCCAGATCGACCGGCTGACCGACGCCCGTGTCGATGCGCAGAACCAGCTGTCCGGGATCAGCAGCTTCCTGATCAACGCCCGCCAGCAGATTCTCGATCAGCCCGGCGAAGTGGTGACCAGTCGCGAGACCAGCCTCAACCCGACCCAGCTCGACCTCAAGCGCCAGCTCAACACCCTGCAAGTGGAACGCGCGCGCTTGATGCGTACTTATTTGCCCGAGGCGCCGGCGGTCAAGCAGATCGAACAGAACATCCACGACCTGCAGGTCCTCAGCGAACAGGAAGAGACTCGCCTGGAACGCTCGAAGAACACCGCGCCCAACAGCCTGGTGACCAACGTCAAGCAGCAGGTCATCGATGCCCAGCTGCAACAGCGCCGGCTGACCGGGCAGATCGAGAACTACGACAAGACCCTTGCCGCCCTGCGTACCGAGCGCGACCGGGTACTGACCGACGAGCCCGAACTCAACCGCCTGACCCAGCAGTTGCGCACCGCTGAAAAGAGCTACGCGCTGTACTCGGAAAACCTGGAACAGGCGCGCATCGACCACGAGCTCGACAGCAGCCAGATCAGCAACATCGCGATCATCGAGCATGCCACCTTCAACCCGGCGCGGGTCTTCCCCAAGAGCCTGCTGATCCTGCTGTTCGCCATTCCCGCGGGGGTCGCCGTGGGTCTCTTGACCATCTATGTCTGCTACCTGCTGGACCAGCGCATCCACGACGGCTCGCGCCTGCCGGAGCTGTTCCAGGTGCCGCTGTGGGGCAGTGTGCCGGACCTCGAAGACGCCACGCCCGCGGCGATGACTGCGAGCATCTACCGGCTCTACAGCCTGTTGCCCATGGACCGCATCGAGAGCCAGGGCTTGACCCTGGGCCTGACCTCGGCGCGCCATGGCGAAGGCGTGAGTTTCATCCTCGAACGCCTGCGCCGCCTGCTGGAGGAGCGCGGCCAGCGCGTGCGAGTCAACGACAGCGCGCCGGCCCAGCCCGGTGAAGTGCTGCTGCTGGATGCCTCGGCCCTGTTGTCGAACCAGGAGGCCTTCCTGATCCTGCGCCGCGCCGACCTGATCGCCCTGGTGATCGAGGCTCGGATCAGCACCGTGCCGATGATCGAGAACGCGATGTCGCTGCTGACCACCGCCTTCGGCAAGGTCGATGGGCTGATCCTCAACCGTCGCCGCTTCGAAGTACCGTCCAACGTGCTGGAGCGGATCAACAGCTGGCGCGGTGCCGCCTGATGCGTATCGCCTTGCTGGCCCCGCTGCCGCCGGAACAGACCGGTATCGCCGACTACGCCGCGCATTTCAGCAATGCGCTGCGCGGCCTTGGCATCGAAGTGCTGACGCCGCTGGCCGGCTGTCAGGATCCAGCGGAACAACTGACGCGTCTGCGCGCCTTCGACTGGACAGGCATCGACCTGGTGCACGCCGAACTCGGGGGTGGTCGCTTCGGCGAATTCCAGGCGCTCGACTACCTGAGCAGCGAACAACCGCGGATTCCCCGCACCGCCACCGTGCATGACCCGGAACGCCTGATCTGGCGGCGTGCCCGGCTGTTCTGGCCGCTGACCCTGCTCGAACGCCTGCCGCACCCGCTGCCGCAAGCGGCGGCGCTGCTCGCCGACCCGCTGACCCTGCATGAAGAACGGCGCCTGGCCCGTGGCATGCGCCGGCTGATCACCCTGACCCGGCTGGGCGGCGACTGCCTGCGCCAGCGCATGGGCCTGCAAGCGCAACAGGTGGCGGTGATCGCCCACGGCAACCTGCCGATCCCCGCGGCCGAACTGCCACCGCTGCTACCGTTGCGCCTGCTGTACTTCGGTTTCATCTACCGCGGCAAGGGCATCGAGGACTTGATCGAAGCCCTGGCCCGTACCCTGGCGGCCAACCCGCAGTGCCGTGGCCAGGTCCGCCTGACCCTGGCTGGCGGCACCGCCCCGGAAATGACCTTCGACCCGGCCGGCAACTACCTCGACGGCCTGCGCCAGCGCATTCGCGAACTGCAACTGGACGATGTGGTGGACTGGCAACTGGACCTGCCGTCCGCCGAGATCGCCCGCACCATCCAGGCCCACCATGTGATGGTGCTGCCGTACCGCGAATCGAAAAAACTCGCCTGGCTCGGCCAGATGCGTGGCACCAGCGGCGCCCTGTCCTGGGCCAATGCCTGTGGTCGCGGGGTGGTCACCTCCAATGCCCGGGCCTTTGCCGAGGAGGTTGCCGGCGGCAATGGCGTGACCTATCAGCAAGGCGATGTCGAAGCGCTGAGCCAGCACCTGAGCCGCCTGGTGCTGGAGCCCGAACTGGCTCGCCAGTGGGCCGCGCGGGCCAGCGAGGCCGGGCAACAGCGCGAGTGGAGCGCCACCGCGCGGCGCTTCGCCGAACTGTTCAATGAAGTGTGCAAGGAGCGGTCGTAATGAAGCTACACCTGAAACGTCGCCCGCTATTGCGCTACTTACCGCTGGTGGCCGCGCTGGCGGTTGGCGGCGCGCTGATGCTCAGCGAGCCGGTGGATGCCACACCGATCAACCTGGCCCCCGATCGCACCCTGGTGTGGAAGGACTACCTGGGGGTCAACGCGCACTTCCTGTGGTTCACCCCGCAGCAATACCGCAAACAGATCGCCGCCTATAAACAGCTCGGCCTGCAATGGGTGCGGGTCGACCTGCACTGGGACCGGCTCGAGCCCACCGAAGAGGGTTACCAGCTCAGCACCCTCGACGAACTGGACCGGACCCTGACCGACGCGAAACTCAAGTCGCTGTTCTACCTGGTGGGCTCGGCGCCCTTCGTCACCACCGCCCCCAAGGGCGGGCCCTTCCAGGACCAGTACCCGCCGCGCGATCCGAAAGTCTTCGCCACGCGCATGGCGATGCTGGCCCAGCGTTACCCGAACATCGACGCCTGGCAGGCATGGAATGAACAGAACATACCCAACAACTGGCGGCCGAAACCCGATGCCAAGGGCTACGGCGAGCTGTTGCTGGCGACTCATCAGGCCCTGAAGCAGGTGGCGCCGGACAAGATCCAGGTCATGGGTGGCATGGCCTACTACAGCCAGATGCCGACCCAGCGCAACGCGCTGATGTTCGAAAAGCTCGGCGAACTCGGCGTGCAGAGCCTGGGCATGGTCGCCGCCTATCACCCGTATTCGGAAACCCCGGAAAGCGATGAGCCGGGCAAGAACGAAGTGCTGCTGCGCGGCAAGCAGCTCAACGACATGCTGCATGGCGCCGGTCTGAAGAGGATCTGGGCCACCGAGTGGGGCTGGTCGAGCTACGCGGGGCCCAAGGAGATGCAGCGGCTGATTGGCGTCGACGGCCAGGCCGACTACACCCTGCGCCGCCTGGCGTTGATGAGCGATCAGGACTACGAGCGGATCTTCCTCTTCGCCCTTTCCGATCTCGACTCGCGCGCCTCGGCCCGTGACCAGCATTACGGCCTGCTCGACCTCAACGGCGAACCCAAGCCGGTGTACCAGGCGCTCGCGCGGTTTCTCGAAATCACCGGTGCGCGCCTCAAGCCCGGCAAGACGCCGGAGCTTGCAAACCTGCCCGACACCTTCTACAGCGTGTCCTGGACCCGCGACGACGGTAAGCGCCTGCTGATGTTCTGGAGCGCCAAGGGCGGCACCATCCGCTTGCCCCAGGTGCACCAGGCGGAACTCTACGATCCGCTCAGCGGAACCCGGGCCAGTCTCGACGCCGCGGACGGCATCCAGCCGACCGTGAAATCGTCCCTGCAGATTCTCGTGTGGTAATCGATCTCGACCTGGAGTGCCGTACGTGAAGATTCTCTGGATTCTCCCCTACCTGCCCTGGCCCATGACCAGCGGAGGCAAGACTCGCCAGTTTCACTTGCTCCGGACCTTGAGCGAGCGGGGGCACCGCATCACCTTGCTGGTGCAGTCGAAGACCGAGGCCGATGCCGCTACCCGCGCCGCCCTCGAACCCTGGCTGGAGCGCCTGATCCTGGTGCCCCGGCGCCCGCTGAAGCATCCGGTCACGCTGCTGGCCGGGCTGTTCGCGCCCTGGCCGCTGCTGACTACGGTCAACGGCGTGTCGCGCCCTTTGCGCGAGCGCTTCGACAGCCTGCTGCAGGAGCCCTGGGATGTGATCCAGGTCGAGCATAGCTACAGCCTGCAACCCTATCTGCAACCGCTGCGGCGGGCCGGCCGGGACTTCGTGCTCACCGAGCACAACCTCGAATCCAGCCTGGGCGGCGCGACCTATGACCGCTTCCCGGCCTGGGCCAGCCTCTTCGTGCGCTACGACCAATGGCGCTGCCGGCAGTGGGAACGCAAGGCGTTCGACGCGGCCCGCCAGGTGGTCGCGGTGACCGAAAGCGACGCCCAAGCCATGCGCCAACTGACCCGTACCCCGGTCGAGGTGGTGGTCAACGGCGTCGACAGCCGCAGCTTTGCCGAAGTCTCGGCCGACCCGCAGAGCCAGCGGGTGCTGTTCGTCGGCAACTACGAATACGCACCGAACCTGGACGCCGTGCAGTGGATGCTCGACGAGATCTTCCCGCAGGTCTGGAGCCACTGCCCCGAGGCACGCCTGGCGGTGGCCGGGTATGCCTTGCCGGCCAACTGGCCCGAGCGCTGGACCGACAGCCGCATCGAGTGGGTCGGCTTCGTGCCGGACCTGCCCGACCTGCAACGACGTTGCGCGCTGTTCATCGCGCCGTTGCGCCAGGGCGGCGGCTCCAAGCTCAAGGTGCTCGAAGCCATGGCCGCCGGCCTGCCGCTGGTCAGCACCGCGCAAGGCGCCTCGGGCCTGGCCATCCGCCCCGAGGAACATTACCTGGCAGGCGACAATGCCCAGGCCCTGGCCGATGCCGTGATTCGCCTGTTGCGCGAGCCGACCCGCGCCGCCCAACTGGCCAGCGCTGCTCGCCTGTATGCCCGCCAGTATCACGACTGGGCCGTGGCCGGTGACGAACTGGAACAGATCTACCGGACCCTGCCCTCCACACAGGAGCATCCCGCATGCGTGTAGCCCTCGATTATCGTCCGGCCACGGTCGCTCCCTCCTCGGGCATCGCCCGTCAGGTCAAGGCACTGGAACAGGCCTTGCGCGCCCGTGAAAACACCGAATTGCTGCTGGTGAGCGAAGCGCCACTGGAGCATGAGCAACGCCAGACCGCCTTCTGTCCGGCCTGGCCGAGCCCCCTCGATGGCGTGCAACGCCCCGGCGTGCGCCTGCGCTTCGAACGCAAATTCTTGCCGGCGACCATTCGCGAGCAGTCGGTCGACCTGTATATCGCCACCGCCAACATGGGCCTGCCCATCGGCCACAAGCCGGCGGGCACCCGTTATGTGCTGATCCTGCATGACCTGTTCCAGCTGACCCAGCGCAACTTCCACCGCTCGCAGCTCAAGGCCCTGGCCTATCGGCTGATCGATGCCGTGTCGATCGCCTGGTCGATCTGGGTCGCCGATGAAGTCTGGTGCCCTTCGCGGTTTTCCTGCAGCGAAGCGGCCCGGCTGTTTCCCTGGGCGCGGCCGAAGTTCCGCGTGCTGAACAACCTGGTGCCGGAATTCCAGGGCGCTATCGGTCCGCTGCCGGCGGGCCTGCCCGAGCGCTACTGGCTGGCCGTCGGGACGCGGGAGCCGCGCAAGAACATGCCGTTCTTCATCGAGCAGTGGCAGCGCTGCCGCCAGGAAAACCCGCAAGTGCCGGAGCTGGTCCTGGTCGGGCATGCCAGCGACCTGCCGGCGAACCTGAGCCAGTTGCCCGGCCTGCATTGGGTCAACGGCGTCAGCGACGAGCAGTTGCAGGCCCTGTACCAGCACACCGACTGCCTGTGGCAACCCTCCTACGCCGAAGGCTTCGGCCTGCCGGTGGTCGAGGCGCTGTGGCAGGGTACGCCGGTCGCGGTGGCCAGGGGCTCGGCCCTCGACGAGGTCACCCCGCCTGGCGCGCGGCGCTTCGATGCCCGTGATCGCGCCAGCCTGCGCAACGCGCTGATCGAACAGGCCCAGGACAGCAACAGACCGGATCCGGACACCCTGCGCGACTGGGCCCGGCAATTTGCCGAACCGACCTACCGCCAGCGCCTCGATACCTTGCTCACAGGGCTCTTTCACTGATGCTGCCAGGAAAATTCATTGGCCTGACCCTGGGGTTGATCTTCGGGGTTCTGTTGTGGGCCCTGCCACCGGCAAAAGTCATCTTCGTGGTGATCGGCCTGGCCGTGACCCTGACGCTGATCCGCAAGCCGCTGTGGGGCCTGCTGATCTTCGCCGTGCTGGCCACCTGCATCCCCTACACCACGCTGCAACTGGGGATTCGCACCACGGTCAGTGAAGCGGTGCTGGGCCTGACCTGGGTCGGGTTGTTCTGGCAATCCTTCATCGGCAAGACCCGCAACCTCATGCTCTGGCGTCCCACCGAACGGGCCATGGCCTGGCTGATGCTGTTCAGCGCCATTCCCTTTGTCTGGGGCATGCTGATCATTCATGCCGATGGCAACGGCCCGGTGAACTGGGTGCGCTGGCTGATGAACCTGTCGCTGCTGTTCATGGTGCCGTTGCTGCTGCGCACCGATGCCGACCGCGACAAAGTGGTGATCGCCCTGCTGCTGGGCACTCTGCTGATGCTGCTGTTGTCGATCGGCATGTTCATCAAGTCGCGCAACGCGATGTCGATGATCCCGGTCCTCACCGACCTCAAGTACGCCCACCCGGAAGCAGTGAAGGACATCTTCTCCGCCAACTACCAGCGCATGGCATCGCCCTGGGTTCACCCCAACCTCACCGGCGGCGTGCTGGTGCTGTTCATTCCCCTGGCGCTGCTCTATGGCTGGACCCGGACCGGCGCGCGCCGGGCCCTGGGGCTGGCGGTGGCGATCCTGGGTTGCGCCGGGCTGCTGCTGAGTATTTCCCGCGGGGCGATCCTGGCCCTGGCCCTGGTGCTGCTCTGGCTGACCTACAAACGCGTGCCCTACAGCGGCCGGATCATCGGCCTCGGGGCGGCCTTCGCGGTGGCCCTGGTGATGTTCTATCCGCCGCTGCAGGAACGCCTGATGACCATGTTCTCGGCGACCAACGCCAGTACCGAAGTGCGTTTCGACGAGTACGCGAAATTCCCCGAGGCAATGATGCGCTACCCGCTGGGCATCGGCTTCAAGGTCGATCCGCCGGTACCGGGCACCGACCTGCCGGGCATCTCCAACCTGTGGCTGAACTTCATCTACAAGATCGGCATTCCGGGGATGCTGCTGTTCATCGCCGTCACCCTGATGTGGTGGCGCGAGGTGCGCCCACTGGCGCCGATCCGTCAGATAACCGCTGACAACGCACTGTGGCTGGGCTGCATTTCCGGCCTGCTGGCGGCGTTGCTGACGGGTCTGTTCGACCACTACTTCAGCTTCACTTTCGTGTTGATCGGTCTGTTCTGGCTGTTGATGGGCATGAGCCTGCAACAGGTCCGGTTACGCCCGGCCATCACTCTCCCCCTCATCAACCCCAAGGATCGCCAAGCATGAAACACCGTATTTTCCATTCTGCGGATCTGCCGGAACGCCTGCCTGCCCTGGCCTCGGAGCTGGGCGTCAGCCACGATGAACTGCTCGAGGCCTACAGCTGGGGGCTGAACAACGACGTGCTGTTCGTCGAGGGCGACGGCGAGCAGGCGCGCTACAGCGTCTGCTCGGTGGACATCGAACAGATCATCGAACATCCCCTGGCCCGGCGCCTGTATGGCCGCTTGAAGCAGGACATCCCCACCACCCTGGTGCCGCGCTACGGCAAGAACCTGGCCACCCTCAAGGACCGCTGGCTGCGGGCCTGGGAGCAGGCCTACAACATCCTGATCAACAAGATCCCCAGCCATCACGTGCGCATCGCCTGGCTGCGCCTGGGCGGCGCGAAAATCGGCAAGGGCTCGACCATCTGGCGCAACACCGAGGTGCTGGGGGTGGAAAACCTGGTGATCGGCGAGGACAGCGTGATCGCCTGGCATTGTCAGGTCGACGCCCGGGCCGGGCTGATCATCGGCGATCATGTGACGATCGCCTCCCATGTGCTGATTCTCGCCGGCGGCCATGACCCGATGAGCCCCGAGTTCTGGTCGATATCCGCGCCCATCTACATCGATGACTACGCCTGGATCGCCACCCGGGCGCTGCTCGCCCATGGCTCGCACATCGGTCGCGGAGCGGTAGTGACCGCCAACACCCTGGTGGCCAAGGCCGTTCCCCCCTACAAGATCATCGGTGGCAGCGGTGCCAAACCCATGGGCGAGCGCCCTCACGACCTGAACTACAAGGTGGGTGGCAAAGGCCTGTTCACCCTGTTCTATTGATGCTCGGCAGCACCCTGCTACTGACCCTGGCGACCCTCGCCGGGCTGCTCGCCGGTTTTGCCCGCGAATGGCTGCTGGTGGCGGCCTGGGGCGCGGGCAGCCGCAGCGATGCCTTCCTGGTCGCGGTGTTCATTCCCGAAGCCCTGCGCATGACCCTGGCGGCCGGTATCCTGGCGGCCGCGGCGCTGCCGCTCTATCAGGAGCGCGACGCCCAACGCCAGCACGCCTGGCTGGCCGGCCTGAGTCCGCGTCTGCTGGGCCTGGGACTGGGGCTGTATGCCCTGCTGGCCTTGAGCGCACCACTGTGGATCCGCCTGATCGGTCCCGGGCTCGACAGCGCAGCCCAGGCCGAAGCCGCCGCCAACCTGCGCAGCCTGGCCGCCTGTATCCCCGGCCTGCTCCTGCATGCGCTGTTCAGCATTCCGCTGCACGCCCGGCAACGTTTTGTCCTGCCGGGGCTGGGCTCGCTGCTGTTCAACCTGCCACCGGTGCTTTATCTGTTTTTCTACGGCCAGGCGAGCCTGGGCTCCGGCCTTTCGCTGGCGTTTTTTCTCGGCAGCCTGCTGATGTGCCTGTCGCTGGTGCCGGCGATCTGGCAAATCGGATGGCGCCCCTGGCAGGTCCGCGGGGACGCCGGGGCCGGCCGTGAATTGCTGGTGCGCCTCGGCCCGCTGCTGACCAGCAACCTGGCCAGCCAGGGCTTGGCGCTGGTGGAGCGGGTGGTCGCCAGCTACCTGGGCGAAGGCGCGGTGACCTGGGTCAACCTGGCGCGCAAACTGATCAACCTGCCGTTGATTGCCTTGATGAGCCTGAACCAGGTCCTGCTCGGCTTGATGAGCGGCAAGTCCGGCGACCAGCGCCTGGGGCTGCTGCATCGCGGGCTCGACGCCGCGACCCTGCTGAGCCTGCCAGCGGCCCTCGGCCTGGTGGGCGCCAGCCCGGCGCTGATCCACTGGTTGCTGCCCGCCCAGAGCGCCGACGGGCCGCTGCCGGCGCTGCTGGGCTGGTTCGCCGTATCCCTGGTGTTCGGCGCCTGGAACGCCATGCTCGCGCGCTACGCCTATGCCGCCGGCGATACCCGAACGCCGCTGTACTGCGAACTGCTCGGCAGCCTGCTCAACGCCTTGCTGCTGGCGGGCTTGCCGCTGATCGCGGGGTTGAATGCGATTCCCCTGGCCGCCCTCGGCGGCGTGATCCTGACCAACCTGTTGCTGATGCAGCGCCAACAGTTGCTCAGCCTCATCAGCTGGCCAGTGCGCTGGGCCATCAGCGCCGTCCTGCTGAGTGCCGCGGCGCTGCTGTTGCATCCGCTGCCGAACGTCTGGCTGCAACTGGGGCTCAGCACAGTGGCCGGGCTGCTCCTGCTGATCGCCCTGGGCCTCTGGCTGAAACCCTGGCGGGCCTGAACGAGCGGCAGAGGGTTGACCTGATGTCACACTTATCCGTTATAAGTGCAGTCAGCCCCCGCCGACCCGGCAGAGTGTATTTCTTGGATCAGCGTTTGGACGCTAAGCTTGGACTATGGATGACTCAGATTACCTGCGCCTGCTCACCATTCAGGCCGAACAAGCCAACGCGTTCCTGTCCAATGCGCGCAAATGGGAGCGTGAGCGTTGGGTCTGCCAGCGCCTGCTGCAAGGCTTGAACATCCCCTACCGTGCCGACGAGTTCACGCCCGCCGGGCAGGAGCCGCCGGACGTACTGTTTCGTGAGGCCTGTTTCGAGGTGTTCTTCGTGCTGGACGAAGGCCGCCGCCTCAACGACGAATGGCGCGACGAGTTGCAACGGCGCCGCAGCGCCTTCTCCCTCAGCCAGCTGGTGCGGCGCGAGGCCAAGCCCAAGCGCATTCCGGCCAACGAACTGTTGCTCAGGCTCGCCCCGACCCTGCGCAAGAAAGCCCACAACTACAAGGAACGCGGCATGGACCTGGGGGAGCTGGACATCATCGCCTTCGCCAGCCTCAAGCGCGAAGTGCTCGACCTCAACAGCCATTTCCCGCCACCGACCGAGTATCTGCGCCAGGGCTGGCGCTCGTTGTCGCTGGTGGGGCCGACCTTCGCCCGCGTGCTGTTCGCCCATCCCGACGCGCCGGACTTCCTGCGTGGCAACCTGGGGCGCAGCATCCTCTTCGACGTCGGAATCAGCCTGTAAGCCGCCTGGAACAGAGTTTCCCGGGCCCCTTCCGGCCATTCGTGGCATGGCGCAAACACCCAGCGAGTGTTACAAAGCGCAATCACTCGCGCGATGACAAGGTCCGCATCCGCGAGCGGCTATGCTCCGTTCCATGCCGCATAGCCCGACAAGATGGCACTGCGCTGTAACCTTCATACTTTTCGCAACGTCTAGCTGACGAGGCTTTTTATGACCAGCCGCCTGAACCCCGACGACCAACGCCATGTCGAAGAATACCTGCAACTGGCCCAGCACCGAGTCGAGCGCCGTCCCTTCCGGCCGTGGATGCTCCTCGTGATAGTCGTGACCATCACCATTGGCCTGGGCCTGCTGAGCCGATTTATCAGTTACCTGACGCTATGAGCTGCATCGCGCTCGCTCGGGTAACCGTACCGATTTCTTTTAGCCTTGCGAGATATCCCCATGACTCATCGTATTGTCATCGTTGGCGGCGGCGCCGGCGGTCTGGAGTTGGCTACCCGTCTGGGTAAGACTCTGGGCAAGCGCGGTACCGCCAGTGTGATGCTGGTCGACGCGAACCTGACCCACATCTGGAAGCCCCTGCTGCATGAAGTGGCTGCCGGCTCGCTGAACTCTTCCGAAGACGAACTCAACTATGTCGCCCAAGCCAAATGGAACCACTTCGAGTTCCAGCTGGGCCGCATGAGCGGGCTCGACCGTCAGCAGAAGAAAATCCAGCTGGCCGCCACCTACGACGAAAACGGCCTGGAGCTGCTGCCGGCCCGCGAGCTGGGGTACGACACCCTGGTGATCGCCGTGGGCAGCACCACCAACGACTTCGGCACCCAGGGCGCCGCCCAGCATTGCCTGTTCCTCGACACGCGCAAGCAGGCCGAGCGCTTCCATCAGCAACTGCTCAACCACTACCTGCGCGCCCACGCCGGGCAGACCGATGTGGTCGAGCAGATCAGCGTGGCCATCGTCGGTGCCGGTGCCACGGGCGTCGAACTGGCCGCCGAGCTGCACAACGCCGCCCATGAGCTGGCGGCCTACGGCCTGGACCGGATCAAGCCGGAAAACATGCACATCACCCTGATCGAGGCCGGGCCACGGGTATTGCCGGCCCTGCCGGAGCGGATTGGCGGGCCAGTGCACAAGACCCTGGAAAAACTCGGGGTCAAGGTGATGACCAATGCCGCGGTCAGCGAAGTGACCGCCGACAGCCTGATCACCGCCGATGGCCAGGTGATTGCCGCCAGCCTGAAAGTCTGGGCCGCCGGGATTCGCGCACCGGGTTTCCTCAAGGACATCGACGGCCTGGAAACCAACCGCATCAACCAGCTGCAAGTCTTGCCGACCCTGCAGACCACCCGCGACGAGAATATCTTCGCCTTTGGCGACTGCGCCGCCTGCCCGCAACCGGGCACCGACCGCAACGTTCCACCGCGGGCCCAGGCGGCTCACCAGCAGGCATCGCTGCTGACCAAGTCGCTGAAACTGCGCATCGAAGGCAAGGCCCTGCCAGAGTACAAATACACCGACTACGGTTCGCTGATCTCGCTGTCGCGTTTTTCCGCCGTGGGCAACCTGATGGGCAACCTGACCGGCAGCGTGATGCTCGAAGGCTGGCTGGCGCGGATGTTCTATGTGTCGCTGTACCGCATGCACCAGATGGCGCTCTATGGCCCGTTCCGTACCGCCATGCTGATGCTCGGCAGCCGGATCGGCCGCGGCACCGAGCCACGACTCAAGCTGCACTGAGTCAGTAGCGACCGACAAAAAATGCCCCGAATGATCGGGGCATTTTTTTGCGTCCTGTTCAACACTGACTCAGGCCTTTTCCCCACTCGGGACCAACAGGGGAGTTGCTATAGATCAAAGAAAAGAAACTTTCCTTAGTTGATATCCGACTTTTCCGAACACTACACAGTCAGCCTGCCAGCTGATTTAAAAGACTCGTCCAGCTTCATCCTCAGCGATGAAACCTGTTCCCTCCAGCGCAGACAATGCATCCCCCCACTTCAAGCAGCGCCTTTAAAGCAACATATAGATATGTTGATCCAATAAGCGCTCAAGACAACATTAGTATTCCACCTAGTTGCATCAACAGTTAGCTTAATCCTCCTCTGGACTCGATCCCAGGCCAATGGACCTGCCATCCTGACTGGCCCCACGACGACCGAAGGCGATACAAGTCACCCTCCTGCTTGCCAGGCCAGACAGATAGCTCTCTTAAAAATTTCGTCGCCCTACAACACTTTAAGAATCTTCTTATTGAAATCTTATCAAGCAACAAAGTATTAGAAGCCATTAAAAATCATAGACTAAGCAATAGTTTAAGAATGGTCTTATTGTACCGACTGAAGTGAATATACAAAATTGAATCTCCAACTTTAGCAGGTACATCAAATGTCCAAACTTCTCAAAAGCATCGTTTCCATGGCTATCGCTGGCGCGGTCAGCACTTCCGCTCTCGCGGCAGATGGCACCATCAACTTCACCGGCGATATCGTCGCCGCATCCTGCAAAATCGACGGCGGTGCCGGCACCAACGTTGGTGGCAACAAGGGCAACCAGACCATCGATATCAACCTCGGCAAGGTCAGCAGCGACTCGCTCGCCGGCACTGCCGGCGGCGGCATCGTCGGCGGTCAGAGCATCAACCTGAACCTGGATTGCGGCGGCACCGCAGAGGGCCTGAAGTCCGTCAAGCTGCAATTCGACCCTAGCAGTGGCTCCGGCGTCGACAGCAAGAACGGCTCGTTGCTGAAAACCACCGGTGGTGCAGAAGGCGTGGGTATCGGTCTTTACGACAGCAGCAGCAAGCTGGTGAACCTCGGCGCGAACGAAACCATCGATGGCGCACTGGTACCAACCACCGAAGGCGAAACCACCACCTACACCGCCAAGCTGAGCATGCGCGCAGGTTATGTGGCGAACGGCGAAGCGATCAAAGCAGGTCCTGCCAACGGCACCCTCCCGTTTACCCTGACCTACGAGTAATCCGCACCAAAGGGAGGGGCCTGCGCCCCTCCCTCCGATCTGGAGTCATTATGAAAGCCTCATTATTGACACGTATTGCGCTCGCCAGCGCCATGACGCTCTTTGCGTCGATGGCCAGTGCCGGCATTACGCTGGATGGCACGCGCGTAGTCTTTGCTGCGCCTGCCAAGGAAACATCCGTCATTGTCAGGAACCAGGGCTCGAACGACATCATGGTCCAGTCCTGGGTCGAGCCAGACAGCAAGGGGGCGACATCCGACGTACCGTTCGCCATCACCCCTCCCCTCGTTCGCCTTGGAGGCAACAAGCAGCAAATCCTGCGCATCCTCTACCAGGGCCAGGGATTGCCAACGGACAAGGAATCAGTGTTCTGGCTAGCCGTGCAAGAGATTCCGCAAAAAGCCAAGAACGAGAACACCCTGCAAATTGCCATACGTCAGCGCGTGAAACTGTTCTACCGGCCGGCCAACCTGCCAGACACCGCCGCCAATGCGGCCAAGAGCCTGCAATGGAAGTTCGTAGAGCAAGGCGGCAAAACAGCGCTTTCCGTGACCAATCCTTCTGCGTACCACGTGTCCTTTTCCGGGAGCGCCGTGAAGCTGCGCACTGACAAGGGGGCTGGCACCTATACCGCTGCCGCGGAAATGCTCGCGCCGGGGGCAACACGCGTAGTCGCGATCAACGGCTCGTCTGGCGTGAAGCTCGGAACCGCAACGGTGGAGTTCGACAGCATCAACGATTACGGCGGACTGGACCGAGTCACCAGCAAACTTTCCAACTAACACACCCGCCATTCGTACCGCTCGCTAGAGCACAAAGCCTCACCTCCGACTTTTTAATCAGATCACAGCCTCGGCCTTCCGATGCGTGATCGAAAGGATTTCGCATGCCCATTTTTCAGAGAGAGCTCAGCTTCAGCATTGCCCGACGTGCGTGCGCGACCTGCCTCATGGCATTGGGATTGACCTCGAAGCTATCTGCAGCGGAGGTCGAATTCAACGACTCCTTTCTGAAAATGGAGGGCGCTCCGGTGGACCTCAAGTATTTTGAGAAAGGCAGCTCGGTTCCGCCAGGCACCTACAGCGTTGACCTCTATCTGAACAACGTGCTGATCAAACGTCAGGAAATCACCTTCAGCGCCGATGCATCCGGGCAGGTCAAGCCCATCATCTCGCTCGGGCTGCTGAAAGAACTCGGGCTCAACGCTGGCAAGGCCCAACAGGACGGACTCATCGCCGCTGACACCAAGGATGAGCTGCCGATCGACGTCACCTCACAGATCACTGGCGCCGCGGTAGACTTCGACGTCACCAGCCTGGCGCTGCAATTCAGCATTCCGCAGGCCTACGTCCAGCGCTATTCACGCGGTTATGTCGACCCATCGGTCTGGGACGAGGGCATCACGGCCTTCTACAGCGACTATCAGGCCAACTTCAACCGCAACACCAACCAGGGGACGAAGAGCGACTACCACAACCTGAACCTGCGTAACGGCTTCAATATCGCCGGCTGGCGCTTTCGCAACGAATCCGCCCTGACTGGCGGGACCGGCACGAAAAGCGAATTCAGGAGCAACCGCACCTATCTGGAGCGCGACGTTCGAAGCGTCAAGGGCAAGCTTTCCCTGGGCGAGCTGTACACCCCCGGCGAGATATTCGACAGCGTTCGTTTCCGCGGGGCGCAGATCGCTTCCGACCTCGGCATGCTGCCCGACAACGAGATCGGCTACGCGCCGGTGATCCGCGGCATCGCCGAAACCAACGCCACCGTCGAAGTACGGCAGAACGGCTACGTGATCTATTCCGCGTCGGTGCCGCCTGGCGCCTTCGAGTTCACCGACATCTATCCCAGCGGTTCCAACGGCGACTTGCAGATCAAGATCATCGAAGCGGATGGCCGGGTACGCGAATATCAGCAGTCCTATGCCTACCAGCCGGTCATGACCCGCCGTGGCAACCTGCGCTACAGCGTCACCGCCGGTGAATATCGCTCCACCGACCAACCGTCGCCGTCCTTCACCCAGGGCACGGCGGTCTACGGCGTGACGGATAACCTCACCGGCTATGGTGGTGCGCTGCTCGCGCAAGACTATCGCGCCGTCAACCTTGGCGCGGGCGTGAACTCCGGCATCGGCGGCATCTCCTTCGACGTCACCAGCAGTGAATCGAAAACCCCGAACGGCAAGACAAACAAGGGTCACAGTGCGCGCTTCCTGTACTCCAAGACGCTGAACGCCACGAATACCACCTTCACCATGGCCGGCTACCGCTATTCGACCGAAGGCTACCGCAGCTTCAACCAGCATGTGGACGACCTCATGTACCAGGAGCGTGCCGGCTTCAGCGCACAAAAGAGCCGAATCAACGTCAGGGTGAACCAGAGCCTGTCACAGCGAAGCTCGCTGTATCTCAGCCTGGATGAAACCAACTACTGGAAACAGCAGGGCCGTACTCGCAACTGGCAATTTGGCTATGGCAGCAGCATCGCCAACATCAGCTATAACCTGGCGGTATCACGTACCCAGAGTGACCCCATGAACGGCGGCTCGGATACGCAACTCACCGCCAGTATCAGCATGCCGCTGGGAGGATCGGGCAGCTCTCACCGTCTCTCCAGCAACGCCATCAGCTCAAGCAAAGGCGATTCCTCTCTGCAGTCGAGTGTGTCCGGCTACCTGGACGATCAGGCAACCCTCAGCTATTCGGCACAGGCAGGCCACAGCAAAAGAAATGGCAGCAATGCCGGTGCCAGCCTCGACTGGGACACCCCCGTTGCCAAACTGCGCGGCGGCTACAGCCAGGGTCGCGACGACAAGCATATAGACCTGGGCGCTTCCGGCTCACTGGTAGCACACAGTGGTGGCATTACCCTCGGTCAGCCGCTTGGCGAGACCTTCGGCTTGCTGGAAGTTCCGGAAACCGGCGGCGTCGGCGTGTCCGGCTGGAGCGCAGTACGTACCAATCGCAAGGGTTATGCGGTGGTGCCCTACATGCAGCCCTATCGCTACAACTGGGTGAACCTGGACACCCAGACCCTGGGTACCGATACCGAGGTCAGCGAAACCTCCAAGGTGCTGGTGCCAACCCGTGGCGCCATCGTCAAGACGACCTACGCTGCACAGACCGGTCGCCGCCTGCAGTTCGTACTGCGCCCAGAGCAAGGGAACAACATCCCCTTCGGTGCCCAGGCATACGACGAGCAAGGTAAGCCCCTGGGTATGGTCGACAACTTGTCGCGCCTGCTGGTCTTCGGTGTTGCCGACAAGGGTCGACTGGAAATTCGCTGGGCCGAGGGAGCTTGCACGGTGGACTACACACTACCGGCGGTAAACAAGGAGTTGGCATACGAACGCGTGGATGGCCTTTGCCGGGCTTTGTGAGCAGCGTAAACGCCCCTCGCAACGAGGGGCTGGCCACAGATATAGGCTGATTACTCCCACATTGGGTTTATTGGCATGAGCCTGGCCAAGCCAACGCTCTCAGCCAGTACATGACACAAAGCCCTCTACCCACCTCATTTATATCGAATTGCCCGCCAGGCAGCGAACGGCGGCGAAACGAGAGTCAGCAAGCATGCCCTGAACGACAAGGGACCAACCCAAATCCCCCAAACAAAAAAGCCCCGAATGATCGGGGCATTTTTTTGCATTACGCCAAAGACACAACCGACGCCAAATTCCGGGCAAAAAAAATCCCCGTATCTTTCGATACGAGGATTTTCAATATGGTCGGGGTAAGGGGATTCGAACTCCTGACATCCTGCTCCCAAAGCAGGCGCGCTACCGGACTGCGCTATACCCCGGTAAAAAAAAGGCACCTTTTAAAGGCGCCTTCTGCGAACAGAGCTTTTGGCGTCTGATCTTAAGATTCGATTCCAGCGAACTGGTTTCAAAAATGGTGGGTCGTGTGGGATTCGAACCTACGACCAATTGGTTAAAAGCCAACTGCTCTACCAACTGAGCTAACGACCCAAATATGGTCGGGGTAAGGGGATTCGAACTCCTGACATCCTGCTCCCAAAGCAGGCGCGCTACCGGACTGCGCTATACCCCGGCTTGAAATTGGCTCCGTGACCAGGACTCGAACCTGGGACCCAATGATTAACAGTCATTTGCTCTACCGACTGAGCTATCACGGAACTGAACATTTCAATTTACAACAGGCTTTTATTTCTAGAAGCCTCCTCGTTGACCCTGTCCGTATCGCTACGTTCGTGTCTCTGAGGCGCGCTATTCTACAATCTTAAAAACCTCTGTCAACCCCCTAAATTGCTTTCAAGACAATGATTTGCAACTTATTTCAGTTTTTTCCTCAGGGAGGAAAAAGCCTTGGGGTGACGTACTGCGGGGCGCACTTTACAAGCCTTTGCCTTACAGTTCAACGCCCTATGCAAAAAAAGGCCTCGCAATGCGAGGCCTCCTTCATAACGACGCCCTATCCGGCTCAGGCGAAGACGATTTCGTCGTTCTCCACCTTGGCCGTCACAGTGGCTCCCGGCAGGAAACTGCCAGACAGAATCAACTGCGCCAGCGGGTTCTCGATCCAGCGCTGAATCGCTCGTTTGAGCGGACGCGCGCCATAGACCGGGTCGTACCCCACGGCAATCAGTTTGTCCAAGGCCTCGCCACTCAGCTCCAGCTTGAGCTCGCGCTCCGCCAGGCGACCACGCAGGCGACCCAGCTGGATCTCGGTGATGCCGGCGATCTGATCCCGGGCCAATGGCTCGAAGATCACCACTTCGTCGATCCGGTTGATGAACTCCGGACGGAAATGGGTCGACACCGCATCCATCACCGCCGCCCGCTGTGCTTCGCGATCCCCTACCAGCTCCTGGATCTGCGCCGAGCCCAGGTTGGAGGTCATGACGATCACCGTATTACGGAAATCCACGGTACGCCCGTGGCTGTCCGTCAGGCGGCCGTCTTCCAGCACCTGCAGCAGGATGTTGAACACGTCTGGATGGGCCTTCTCGACCTCATCCAGCAGGATCACCGAATAAGGCTTGCGCCGCACCGCCTCGGTCAGGTAACCGCCCTCCTCGTAGCCGACGTAGCCTGGAGGCGCACCGATCAACCGAGCCACGGAATGTTTCTCCATGAATTCGGACATATCGATCCGCACCATCGCCTCTTCGGTATCGAAAAGGAATTCGGCCAGCGCCTTGCACAGCTCGGTTTTACCCACACCGGTCGGGCCGAGGAACATGAACGAGCCACTTGGCCGGTTCGGATCGGACAACCCGGCGCGTGAACGCCGCACGGCGTTGGCCACCGCCACCACGGCTTCGTTCTGGCCGATGACGCGCTGGTGCAGCAGGCTTTCCATTTTCAGCAGTTTGTCGCGCTCGCCTTCGAGCATCTTCGACACTGGAATACCGGTCCACTTGGACACGACCTCGGCGATTTCCTCTTCGGTCACCTTGCTGCGCAACAGCTGGTTTTCGCTTTGGCCATGCTGGTCGACCATCTGCAGGCTGCGTTCCAGGTCCGGGATCACCCCATACTGCAACTCGGCCATGCGGTTCAGGTCGCCTTTACGGCGCGCAGCTTCCAGTTCCTGACGGGACTGCTCGATCTTCTGCTGAATCTGCGCCGAACCCTGCACTTCGGCTTTCTCCGAGGCCCAGACTTCTTCCAGATCGGCGTATTCGCGCTCCAGGCGGGTGATCTCTTCCTGGAGTTTCTCCAGGCGCTTGATCGCCGCTTCGTCGTCTTCCTTCTTCAGGGCCTGGGATTCAACCTTCAGTTGAATCAGGCGCCGCTCCAGACGGTCCAGCACTTCCGGCTTGGAGTCGATCTCCATGCGGATACGGCTGGCGGCTTCGTCGATCAGGTCGATCGCCTTGTCCGGCAGTTGCCGGTCGGTAATGTAGCGATGGCTGAGCTTGGCCGCGGCAATGATCGCGCCGTCGGTGATCGCCACCTTGTGGTGCACTTCATAACGCTCTTTCAGGCCGCGCAGGATGGCGATGGTGTCTTCTTCGCTCGGCTCGTCCACCAGGACTTTCTGGAAGCGCCGCTCGAGGGCCGCGTCCTTCTCTATATATTGGCGGTACTCGTTGAGCGTGGTGGCACCGACGCAATGCAGTTCGCCCCGGGCCAGGGCCGGCTTGAGCATGTTGCCCGCATCCATCGAGCCTTCGCCCTTGCCGGCGCCGACCATGGTGTGCAGTTCGTCGATAAACAGAATGATCTGCCCTTCCTGCTTGGACAGCTCGTTGAGCAGGGATTTCAGGCGTTCTTCGAACTCGCCGCGGTACTTGGCGCCAGCGATCAGCGCGCCCATGTCCAGGGACAGCAGGCGCTTGCCTTTCAGACCGTCCGGCACTTCGCCATTGATGATGCGCTGGGCCAGGCCTTCGGCAATCGCGGTTTTACCCACACCAGGCTCGCCGATCAGCACCGGGTTGTTCTTGGTCCGACGTTGCAGCACCTGGATGGTCCGACGGATTTCGTCGTCACGGCCAATCACCGGGTCGAGCTTGCCCTCTTCGGCGCGCTTGGTCAGGTCTACGGTGTATTTATCCAGGGCCTGGCGCGACTCCTCGACGTTGGCGTCATTCACCGCCTCGCCGCCACGCAGGTTATTGATGGCGTTTTCCAGCGCTTTCTTGCTGACGCCCTGGCCCAGCAGCAATTTGCCGAGCTTGCTGTTTTCGTCCATGGCCGCCAGCAGCACCAGCTCGCTGGAGATGAACTGGTCGCCTTTCTGTTGCGCCAGGCGATCGGCCTGGTTCAGCAGGCGCGCCAGATCCTGCGACATGTTCACGTCGCCGGTGGGGTTCTGGATTTTTGGCAAGTGGTCGAGCTCTTTGCTCAACTCCTTGCGCAGGCTGTTCACGTCGAAGCCCACTTGCATCAGCAGTGGCTTGATCGAACCGCCCTGCTGTTCGAGCAGGGCCTGCATCAAGTGTGCAGGCTCGATGGCCGGATGATCGAGGCCGACCGCCAGGGATTGAGAATCGGATAATGCCAGCTGCAGCTTGCTGGTTAATCGGTCTATACGCATTAGTCACCTTCCTTTTGAGCAGGTCGGAGCGATGGACACACCTGAATAGAGAAACCTGCCAGATACCCCTGTAGATGCGGTCGATTCTGGAAGATTCAAGCCTGTCGAGCTTGACACAGGTCAGAGGAGTCTAGCGTTCCAGCCAGATCAGGGAAGCGAAGCGCCCGGTACGCGGGCTGCGGCGGTAGGAATAGAAACGCGGATCGCTCACAGTGCAGAAACCACCGCCATACACGGCCGTGACGCCGCATGCCGCCAAGCGCAGGCGGGCCAGCCTATAGATGTCAGCCATGAACTTGCCGGGATTGTGGCTCGGCACGAAGGCCTGCTCGGTTGGCGGCAAGTGCCGGACGAACGCGTCACGGACTTCCGGCCCGACCTCGAAGGCTTGCGGGCCAATGGCCGGCCCCAGCCAGACCAGTACATCCTCAGGCGCAACCTTCAGGTTATTGAGCGTCGCCTCCAGCACTCCGGCCGCCAACCCGCGCCAGCCGGCATGGGCCGCTGCCACACGGGTACCGGCGCGGTCGCAGAACAGCGCTGGCAGGCAATCGGCGGTCATGGCGCTACAGGCGATGCCCGGCGTCGCCGTCCAGCTGGCATCGGCGGTGGCGACGACGGACGGATCCGCCTCGACCACATCGATACCGTGAACCTGCTTCAACCAAGCTGGCCGTATGGAGAAACGATCGGTCAGGCGCCGGCGGTTTTCGGCCACCGCCTGCGGGTCGTCGTCGACATGATCGCCCAGGTTGAGGCTGTCGAACGGCGCCAGGCTGACGCCGCCCGCGCGGGTGGTGACGCAGGCTTTGACCCCGGCCGGCGCGGGCCAGTCAGGAATCAGCCAGTCACTCATCCGACGAAGGCCTCGCGGTCCTGCTTGAGCAGGGTCAGCAGCCAGACGAAATCTTCCGGCAGCGGCGATTCCCAGCTCATGCGCTCACCGGTGGTCGGATGATCCAGTTCCAGGAAACGCGCATGCAGCGCCTGACGCGGGAAGTGTTTCAGGGATTCGACCATGGTCGGGTTCGCCGCCGGCGGAATGCGGAAGCGACCTCCGTAGGCCGGATCGCCGACCAACGGGAAGTTGATGTGCGCCATGTGCACGCGAATCTGGTGGGTACGACCGGTTTCCAGCTTGACCCGCACATGGGTGTGGGAACGGAAACGCTCGAGCACCCGGTAATGGCTGACGGCCTGCTTGCCGCCTTCCATCACGGCCATGCGCTGGCGCTGCTGGCCATGCCGGCCGATCGGCGCATTGATCTTGCCACCGGCGGTGACCACGCCGATCACGATGCATTCATAGATGCGGCTGACGCTACGGCTCTGCAACTGGGCAACCAGCTGGGTCTGCGCCTGGATGGTCTTGGCCACCACCATCAGACCGGTGGTGTCCTTGTCCAGGCGATGGACGATGCCGGCGCGCGGCACGTTGATGATGTCCGGGACATGGTGCAGCAGGGCATTGAGCAGCGTGCCATCGGCGTGACCGGCGGCGGGGTGGACCACCAGGCCGGCAGGCTTGTTGATGACCAGGATATCGTCGTCTTCATAGACGATATCCAGCTCGATGTCCTGAGCGATCCATTCTCCCTGAGCTTCCTGCTCGGCGGTCAGCTCAAGAACCGCGCCGCCATGGACGATGTCTCGCGGGCGGATAACCGCTCCATCCACAGTCAGGCGGCCGTCTTTGATCCAGGCGGAAAGGCGCGAGCGCGAGTGCTCAGCGAATAATTGGGCGGCGACTTGATCGAGGCGTTGGCCGCCCAGTTCGGACGGCACCTCTGCGCGAAGTTCAATTTTATCGGACATGCTCAGACTAGGCGTCGGCACAGCCTTTGGTTTCGGCTGCGCGCTTGTGGTTAAATACGGCGTCTTTTGCCCCGAGGCTTTTTCAACGGGGCGCTCATCATAACAGGACGGCCCCGCCCAAGACAGCGGCCGTCATAGGGACGCAAGCCGCCATGCAAGTGAAACACCTGCTGCTGATCGCCATCCTCGCACTGACCGCTGCTTGCTCATCGAAGGAAGTCGTTGACGAAAACCTGAGCGAGGTCGAGCTGTACCAGCAGGCGCAGACCGACCTGGACAACAACAGCTATACCAGCGCCACCGCCAAGCTCAAGGCCCTGGAGTCGCGTTATCCGTTCGGCCGCTACGCGGATCAGGCACAGCTCGAACTGATCTATGCCAACTACAAGAACGCCGAGCCGGAAGCTGCCAAGTCCGCCGCCGAGCGTTTCATCCGCCTGCATCCACAACACCCGAACGTGGACTACGCCTACTATCTCAAGGGCCTGACCTCCTTCGACCAGGACGTCGGCCTGCTGGCGCGCTTCCTGCCGCTGGACATGACCAAGCGTGACCCGGGTGCCGCCCGCGACTCCTACAACGAGTTCGCCCAGCTCACCAGCCGCTTCCCGAACAGCCGCTACGCGCCGGACGCCAAGCAGCGCATGATCTACCTGCGCAACCTGCTGGCCTCCTACGAAATCCACGTGGCCGACTACTACCTGACCCGTCAGGCCTATGTAGCCGCCGCCAACCGTGGCCGTTATGTGGTGGAAAACTTCCAGGAAACCCCGTCGGTGGCCGATGGCCTGGCGGTGATGACCGAGGCTTACCAGCGTCTGCACCTGGACGAACTGGCCGCCACCAGCCTGGAAACCCTGAAGCTCAACTACCCCGATCACCCGAGCCTGGTCGACGGCCAGTTCGTGCCACGGGTCGCCGAGGCGGACAACCGCTCCTGGCTGAGCAAGGCCACCCTGGGCCTGATCGAGTCCCGTCCACCGCTGCCGCCGGGAGAAACCCGCGCCAACCAGGACGTGATGAAGCAATACCAGGACGCCAAGGATGCGATTCCGGCCGAGCTCAAGCCTAAAGACGCCAATGGCGACGCTGTCGAAGAAGAACAGCACGAAGCCGAAGGCAACAACAGCGACCGCTCGTGGTTCAGCTACATGACCTTCGGCGTGTTCGACTGACACTGCCGCGGTTACCAAAAAGGGAGACTTTCGAGTCTCCCTTTTTTTGTCCGCCGATTTCAGCGCTGATTGCACTGTGCGCCCGGCATGACCTTGGCTAAACTGCCGGTTCCTCACTCACATAGCTGGCTACCATGCTTCGTTTACTGTTCTGGATCGCCCTGATTGCCGCTGCGGTATGGCTCTGGCGCAAATTCAAGCAGCCCGCCTCCGGCACCGCTGCGCCCCGCGAACCCAGCACCACGCCCATGGTGCGCTGTGCCCACTGCGGCGTGCACCTGCCCCGTGACCGGGCCCTGAGCCTCGAACAACAGTGGTATTGCAGCCAGGCCCACCTGGAGCAAGGCCCGATCTCCCGCGAGCGCTGAGCCTCGACCGACAGCGGTGCATATAACGTCGAAAGCGCGTTGTTTGCACCGCTGAATAATTCGCTACAAAAAAGCCGCCCCCCCCCACCCTCGCCTCGCATCCGGCCGGCAACCCTCGGCAAACCGGGCATATCACCCTGCGCATCGTCCTGAACCCGGCCAAACAGCCCGGCCTTGAGCGGGGCCAACGGCCTCAAGCCTGCCTAGACTTCAGGACACGCCAGGATGGCGGGTGCTCCCGCACCTCTTTCGCTCACGGATGAAGCAGTACGCGGCATGAGCCCACGACAAAAAGTCCTGATCGTCGATAACGATCCAGGCATTCGCGAATATCTGGAAATCAGCCTCGGCCGGATGCAACGCCACACCCGCAGCGCCCGCACCCTGGGCGAGGCCCGTCGCTGGCTGGAACGGGAAGGTTTCGACCTGTGCCTGAGCGACCTGCACTTGCCCGACGGCACAGGGCTGGAACTGCTGGAGCACATCCAGCACCAGCAACTGCCCATGCCACTGGCGATCCTCAGCGCCAGCGCCCGCCAGGAAACCGCGGCCCGGGCCCTGCAGGCCGGCGCCATCGACGTTCTGAGCAAACCCGTGGCCCTGGCCCGCTTGCGCGAACTGCTGAACAACACCCGGCCCAAAGCAGCACCCTCAGGCAACCGCTCGCTGCTCGGCGATTCGGCGCCCATGCAGGAACTGCGCGACCAGATCGGCAAGCTGGCCCGCAGCCAGGCCGCGATTTACATCAGCGGCGAATCCGGAAGCGGCAAGGAGCTGGTTGCCCGCGCGCTCCACGACCAGGGCCCACGGGCCAGACGGGCCTTCGTAGCGATCAACTGCGGGGCCATTCCGCCGGAACTGATGGAGAGCGAGTTTTTCGGCCATCGCAAAGGCAGCTTCAGCGGCGCTATCGAAGACAAGCCCGGCCTGTTCCAGGCAGCGCACGGCGGCACGCTGTTTCTCGATGAGGTGGCCGATCTGCCGCTGGCAATGCAGGTCAAATTGCTCCGTGCGCTTCAGGAGAAGGCGGTACGCTGTGTCGGCGGACAGCAGGAAGTCCAGGTCGATGTGCGCATCCTCTGCGCCACCCACAAGGCGTTGCAGGCGCAAGTGCATGCCGGGCGCTTTCGCCAGGACCTCTACTACCGCCTGAACGTGATCGAACTGCCGGTGCCACCGCTACGGGCGCGCCAGGGCGATATCGAACCCCTGGCCAAGGCCATCCTCGAACGCCTGGCACAGGGCAATAGCCAGCAGCTGGCACGGCTTCAGCCAAGTGCGCTGCTGGCGCTCCAGGGCTACGACTTTCCCGGCAACGTGCGCGAGCTGGAGAACCTGCTCGAACGGGCCCATACCCTGTGCGAGAACCGCCGGATCGAAGCACACGATCTGCGCCTGACGCCAAACGGCGCCCACCCGACCATCGTGCCCGCCCCGGCACAGGTGATCGACCTTGAAGATTATCTGCAAGAAGTCGAGCGCCGGCTGATCCTCCAGGCCCTGGAGCACACCCGCTGGAACCGCACGGCGGCGGCCCAGCGTTTGAACCTGTCGTTTCGTTCGATGCGCTACAGGCTGAAGAAACTCGGCCTGGATTAGATCCGTCCGCCAGGCGCATAAGGCGCCGGGTCGATGATCGGCTCCCGGCCCAGCATCAGGTCGGCGAACAGCTGGCAGGACGCCGGCGCCAGGACCAGACCATTGCGGTAATGCCCGCAATTCAGCCACAGCCCAGCCAGCCCCGGCACCGGGCCGATATAGGGAATGCCCTCGGGCGAGCCCGGACGCAGTCCCGCCCAATGCCCCACCACCTCGGCCTGCGCCAGCGCCGGGATCAGTTCGATGGCCGAAGCCTTCAAGCTCTCCAGGGCCGAGGAGGTCGGGGTCTTGTCGAAGCCTTCGTGCTCCAGGGTGCTACCGATCAGGATGTGCCCATCGCGCCGGGGAATCGCGTAACGCCCCTTGGCCAGGACCATGCAGGAAAGAAAATCCGAGGCGCACTTGTAGAGAATCATCTGGCCTTTGACCGGCTCCACCGGCAACACCAGGCCGAGGCTCTTGAGCAACTCGCCGCTCCAGGCCCCTGCCGCCAGCACCACCTGATCGCCACGGATTTCGCCCTGGGAGGTCTGCACCCCAAGGACCCGCTCCCCTTCGCGGATAAACCCGCTGACTTCGCACTGCTCATGAATGGTCACCGCCGGCAGGGCCGACAGAGCGGCTTTCAGCGATTTGACCAGGCGCGGATTACGCACGTTGGCCACGTCGGCCATGTAGATCGCCCGGGAAAAACCGCCGCCCAGCACTGGCACCGCGTCATGGGCCGCCGAGATATCCACAGCGCTCAACGGCCGCTGTTCGCGCCGGGCCCAGGCCAGCGCCTCGGCTTCGTCGTCGAGGTCCAGCCAATAAAGGCCTGTGGTGTGCACTTCGGGATCGACACCGGTCGTGGCGAACAGGCGCTCGGCCAGCTGTGGATAAAAATCCTGCGACCAATGCGCCAGCGCCGTGACCGCCGGGCTGTAGCGCCAGGGGTACAGCGGCGAGACGATCCCGCCGCCGGCCCAGGAGGATTCCTGGCCGACATTCGAGCGCTCGAGCAGCACCACCTGCTGCCCGGCGGACGCCAGGTTGAACGCGGTCAGCAGGCCGATCACGCCACCGCCGACAATCACCACTTGCTGTTGCTTTGCCATAGTCCAGTCCAGGAAGAAAAAACACCGGGCACCGCCAGCACCCGAGAAGGTTGCTCAGCGTCCCCAGCAGCCTTTGCTGGTCACCCCGTCGGCCATATTGTTGTTGCCCATGGCGCCGGTGTGACTGAGGGTGAACTCGCCGCACTTGTCGCCGGCCATCATGCTCTCGCTTTTCGGCGTCGCGGTCAGGGTGAAGCTCTGGTCGGCCAGGACTGCCGTGATGCTGTAGTCATCGTTGCCGGCGCTGAGGCCCGGGGCATTGCTGTAGACACCGCCCTTGGAATGAAAGCGCTCGAGGCTCTGCGCCTGTTCCGACAGCAGGCCGGCAATCTGCGTGCGATGGGTTTTCTTCACATACTCGGTGATGCTGGGAAGGCTCAGGGTGACGACGAGCCCGATGATCGCAATCACGATCATGATTTCGATCAGGGTAAAACCTTGGTTGGATCTACGCATGCCTCACTCTCACTTACTGTATTTGTCGCCACATGATGCGGCGGCTGCCACCACCCGGTTTCTCGACCAGGGAGGCAATACCGCCGCCGGAATCGCTGACAATTTTGCGGGTAGCGCGGTTAAGGACACCGCTCAACGCAGGAATGCCGCCGGTAAAGATGACACCACTGGAAGGCGTGTCCAGGCCATCGACCACTTCATCGCCATTGGTGTCGAGCACCGCGTCATCGAGCATCTTACCGCTGAATGCGTCCAGCTCGACCAATTTGCCGTTGCCCGCGCTGGAACAAGGGTCGCCCGCCTCGACAGCGGCGGTGCTGAAGACAATGCGACCCGCCACCAGCGTGGCCGGGTTGATGACCCGTTCACCGCTCGATGCCGCTCCCAGCGGCAGGTACCAGCCCTTCTCGGCCGGATAACTGACGTCCGCTTGAGTGCTGGTGATGTAGGAACCCGCGCTGCCGGCAAACAGCCCGGTGATCGCTTGCGCCTGCAGCTCAGCCACGCTGATCCGGCCCACCCCACCCGGGGCATCCCAGACCGCGTAGAAACCCTGGGCATCCTTGTTGCGTTTGTCGGCCAGCTCGCTGAGTTTGCCGGTGCCAAACAGCACCAGCTTGCCACCCTCGGGATGATCCACCAGTAACGGTTGCGCCGTGATCGGCTGACTCGCACCACCCGGGACGCTGAACAACGGAGCGCCGCCAAAGGCCGGGCCCCAGCTGTCCGGCGCCGGACCGCTCAAATCGAACTTCCACAGATGGCCTTGGAGATCGCCGCCATAAGCCGCCTGGACCACATTCTGGCTGTCCACCCGCAACTTCACCGAGGACAAGCCGTTCTCCTGCCCATTGCTATCGACAACTATTTTCCTGATCAGCGAGCCGTCGCGAATATCCACCACATACAGGGCGGCGACCCCGGAATGGCTGCCATAACCATTGCCGATGAAGGCCGCCCAGCGCCCGTCGGCCAAGCGTGCCACTTCCGGACGGGCGTAGGCATAACCCAGATCATTGAATGGATGATTGATATCAGCTACCCCAGGCGCGGCGATTTCCCACAGCGCCTGGGGCGTATTGCCGGCCTGGCCATACAGCTGCACCGCGTAAAACACCTTGCCGCCGGCCCCCGTGCCCGCTAGCGCCAGGGTTGCCCAGGCCGTGCCGAGCTGGGCATCGAATACCGCCACCGGACCATCGGCCAGGAACCGGTGACGATCGCCATTGGCATAGCCGGGATCGGCGATGTGCTGCAGCAGCGGCAAGGCACTGGAGGGCATATAGGCATAGCGGCGCCGGCCATTCTCCGGGTCGATCAGCGACAGCAGGCCGTCATTGGCGTTGACCAGCAAGCTCGGGGTCATGCCTTGGGCCTTGCTCGCCAGGTAGGCGCTGTAGCCGCTGTCGCCCTGCAGATCGGCGGCGTCCTGCGCGGTCGGCGCCGCCATGACCAGCGGCGAGTTGACGATATCCCCCAGCAGACGGGTACGCACCTTGAGCCCTGCCCGGTTAACTCCCTGGCTCCAGGCCAATAGATCGGCCGTGGTTATGCCGGGCGGCAGGTTCTGCGCAAGCGCGGCCTGCTGCGTGCCGGACAGTTGGTCATGGCGCAAGGCAACAGCGGTCCGGGTGGCGCTGTTCCAGGTCTGGAAGATCCCCGGCGACGTACCGGGTACCAGGGTCGAGTCCGTGCTCCATAGCGGCGTACCGGTATCGATCGAACCGGCTGGGCTGATGCCGTACGCCCTGATGGTGCCATGCCAATCGACGGGGTCATAAGACGCCTGGAAATAACTCGAACCGCTGGCCAGCCCGGCGGCCCCCGCCGTGGCGCTGCCTGCCTGGGCCGCGGAAGCCGAAACCTCGCCCAGGGCCGAGGCCAGTGCGGCGTCGAGCCCAGCCTTGTCGGTCACCGGGTAGAACTTGCCCCGGCCATAGTTCGCCGCATCCACCAGCATCGGGTACTGCGCGTTGAGACCGATGGTGTAAGTGTTCATCTGCTGTTGCGCGAAACCCGTCGCATCCCAGCTTTTCCCCGCGATATCCAGGCCTGCCGCGCGCATATCGATATCCACCGCCAGCTTGGCGATGTCATCCAGATACAGGCTGCTGCCCTCCTCGTTGCCGCCGGGATTGCTGCCGTCATTGGGTACCCCGTCCCAATCGGGCAGGCTGGCCGCCCCCTGGGGTTCACGGGTGGGGAAACTGTGGTCGTAGCTGGGCAGCCCATCGGTCACCACCAGGCCGTAGTTGCGCTGGCAGCGGTACTGGATCGGGCTGCCATAGGTGGACGGCGTGCTGTTGTAGTAAGGCGTCAGGCCACGAAAATAACGACTGATCTCGTAATAGGTTTCCGCCAGCGGCGCCTCGGCGGAGGCCTTGAGACCGCCGATGGCGGACAGCAATGCCTGGTAGTTACTGTCGGCCTGAGCCTGGCTGACCTGGTCGCCGACCGGCGCCAGATCGCCGATGGCGCGCACGATACGCCCACCCGGCGCCAAATCACCGCCCGTTGGCGGGTTGAAACTCGCCAGGCCGATGCGCAGCGCACGGTTGTCAGCCACCAGCCTGCCGGCAGCCTCACGAACCAGGGTCATCCGGTCCTGAGCGGGAATAGAACCATCGGTGAAATCCCGGTCGCGGCCGTCGGCCAGGGCAAGCAGATAGGCCAGGTACGCGGCCGAATAACGGGTGCTGCCGCGCCCCGCCGGATCGGGCAACTTGAGGCACTGTGGCCGGGCATTGTCGCGGTAGAACCCGACATAACCGCTGGCGCAGCCCGCCTGGCTCAGCGTTGAAAGGGCAACCGAATCCGCGCTCAGGCTGGCTCCGGCCAGGCATTCGCCCGCCTGCATCCGGCAGGGCCGGACCGGTGCCCGCGCCAGCCCGGGATCGAAGCCCGGGGCATAGACGATGCTGTTCATGCTCTGCGAATCGTCGAGCAGCAACATCACATTCGGCGCCACCGCCGCCGCATTCGCCAAGGGCGCCTGGGCCGGGGTGAAGCCGTAGGCCGGGGCACTCAGATACAGGCCCAGCAAAGCGCCAGCCAGCAATCCTCTAGGCCTTTCAGTACTTGGCATAGATGCTCTCCAGCACGCTGCGCGAGTGGCCGGCCAATCCGACTGCGGTCACCCGGTACAGGGTCGCCGAAGTGTTGCTCGGCACATTCACTGCCCCCAGCGTCGTGCCAATGTTCTGCACACCGTAAAAGCCGTTAGCGGTGGCGATCCAGGTCACGCCCGAATGGCTGTTATGGCCTGCGGCGCTGATGACCCCGGACTCGCCGGGTGGCGCGCACTGACCGCCGGTACAGACCGGCAACGAATAGCTGTCCTGCTGCACCGCGCTCTCGCCAATGCGCAGGGCCATCTCCGCCGCCTGGAACGACTGATTGCGCAGCCACAGGCCGCCAGACATCTTTTCCTGCAAGGTGGCGTTCTGCATCGACGAGATGCCGATCAAGGTCAGCAGCAACAGGAACACCAGGCTCATCAGCAGCGCCATGCCGCGCTGCGCCCCCAGAGACGTTCGATACGAAATCATCGGCAACTCATTCACAACAAGCGATTACGCAAGGCGGCCACCACGTTGAACGTCTGCGGCCGCACCCGCGCCTGGGGATCGCTCAGGGTCAGGCTCAAACGCACGCTGCGGATCCGCGCCGGGTCGCCAGGATCGCGGCTGTAACTGGAGGCCGCGACGTCCGTGGCCGTGCTGGCGATGCCGAACGACACATCGAAAGCGCTGACATTGTTCACCAGCACCGCCTGACTGGAGCCGGTACCGGTGCCCATCAGCAGTTGATCGTTCTTCAGGCTGTACACCAGGCGCCGCACCGCAAACGCCTGCTGCCCCGTGGGGGCCTTGCGGGCTCCGGTGTAGGCGGTGGCGCTGTTGCGACAATCGCTCAACACGGTCCAGGTCGGGGCGCCACCGCTGTCGCCGATATCGGCCGTGACCAGCGTCAGCCGGTGGTTGGCGTTGTCCCAGCGGATCGGCGTTTGTGCATGGCCGGCGAAGTCCGAGGCGGTGCTGGAATCGGCGATGCTCTGCAGACAGCCGAACATGCCGACCATGCGTATTTCCTGGAGCATCTTGCTCAGCACGAAACGTGCGTCTTCTTGCAGGCCGGCCGAGGCGTTCTGGCTGAGGTAGGTGTTTTTCGCCGAGATGAAAATCTGCGTCACGCCCAAGGCCACGATCAGGCTCAACGCCAGCGCCACCAGCATTTCGATCAGGCCGAAGCCTCGGTTCCCGCGCCTCATTGCTTGCCCCCCGGATCCACCGCCACCCGGCTGCTCAAGACAAAACTGCGGGAGCCTTCAGCAGGCTCGGCAGAAACATGGGCGGCACGGGAGTCATCCCAGGTGATGCTGATGGTGAACACCCCCTGCTTGAGGCTGATATGGCCCTCGGCGGTCGGCCCGCCAAAGCTCTCGATATTGCGCTTGAAGTCATAGAGGTCCTGGTCCCGAACCACGCTGAAATTGCCGGTATCGGGCGCCGCCACGCTGTAGTCCGCGGCACTGTTGGCGCGGATGCGATCGAGCATGTCATAGGCAATGAAGCTGGCCTGGCTGGTCATCAAGGCACTGTCGGTGTAGCGCAGGGCATTGAGCTGGACCGCCGCCGCACCGAGCAGGCCCACGCCGAGAATCAGCACCGCCACCAGCACCTCGATCAGCGTCATCCCGGCCTGCACGCTCCTGCCCGTCATTTGCACTCCCCGTTTAGCGCTATCCGTCCGTTCAGGCACAGCCTGATCGTCCTGTGTTGCCCGCCCAGCACATAGGTCATGACCGGCGGGACCGCCGCCGATACGCCGCCCAGCGCGTTGAATCCGATGCTGTCGAATTCAGAGGTTAGCGTCAGCCGGGCGCCGCGACTGACCGCGGGAACAACCCGCAATACATTCATCGCCGCTCCGTCGCCTTGATAAATCGACAGCCCCCGGCTCCAGTCCGAATCCACCGCAGCCGGGCGCAGGTGAACCGGCAAGCCGCTGTCGATCGCCGCCAAACGCGCGTAATTCAAGCTGCGCAGCAGTTCGCTGAGGTCGCTGTCGGCCTTGGCGCGCTGCGCCATCTGACTGAACGCCGGAACCACCAGGGTCAACAAAAGCGCCGAAACTGCCAGGGCGACCAGCAATTCGATCAGCGTGAACCCCTCTGTGCGGTAACGCATGCCATCCCCTTGAGCGGCCAGCGGCTATAACTGGCTCTAGCACTTCGAACCTTCATAGACCGAGGGTTCGCGGTTTTGCTCAATGGCCGGGCAAGGATTGTCCGGACCTGTCGCACTCCATGGAGGGAGAACCATGCTGCAGAAGGGTTTCGGCCTGATCGAAATAATCGTCGGCCTGGCGCTCGCCAGCCTGCTGATGCTGTTTGCCGCCAGCTCATTCGGGGAGTTGTTCCAGTCGACACGCCGGCTGGATGCCGCGCAGATGCTTGCCAGCGGCATCCGCAATGCGCGCACCGAAGCCATCCTGCGTCAGCACCAGACGGTCATTCACGGGGTGAACGACGACTGGAGCCAGGGCTGGCGGATCATTCTGGATATCAGTGGCGAGGGCTCGCAGGACAGCGATAACCCGGTGTTGCTTGAACGCCGGGGGGACGCCCGGGTGGCGATTGTCGGCAATCGCCCGGTGCAGCAGTTCGTGCGTTTCAGTGGTCTGGGCGATCCGCAGCTGCCCAGCGGCGCCTTTCAGGCCGGGACGCTGCACATCTGCGCGGCCGATCCGGGAATGAGCCAGCACCAGGTGGTGCTTTCCCGCAGTGGGCGGGTCAGCCTGCGCAGCGACAGGGCCGCGCAGGCGTTATGCGACAGGCAGGGCTGATCAGAGCAGCGAACGAACGCGCAGCTCCTTGGGCATGGAGAAGGTGATGTTTTCTTCACGGCCGGCCAGTTCGTCAGCGCCGGTGGCGCCCCAGGCGTGCAATTGTTCGATCACGCCACGCACCAGCACCTCGGGAGCCGAAGCCCCGGCGGTGATACCGATGCGCTCGACGCCGTCGAACCAACTGCGCTGCATATCCTCGGCCCCGTCGATCAGGTACGCCGGCGTGGCCATGCGCTCAGCCAGCTCACGCAGGCGGTTGGAGTTGGAGCTGTTCGGGCTACCTACCACCAGCACCACATCGCACTCGTCGGCCAGTTGCTTGACCGCGTCCTGACGGTTCTGCGTGGCGTAGCAGATATCGTCCTTGCGTGGCCCGCCAATGGCCGGGAAACGCTCGCGCAGGGCATCGATGACCCGGCTGGTGTCGTCCATCGACAAGGTGGTCTGGGTGACGAACGCCAGCTTTTCAGGGTTGCGCACCTGCAGCTCGGCGACGTCTTTCTCGTCTTCCACCAGGTAGATCGCGCCGCCGTTGCTGGCGTCGTACTGGCCCATGGTGCCTTCGACTTCCGGGTGGCCGGCGTGGCCGATCAGGATGCATTCACGACCGTCGCGGCTGTAGCGCGCCACTTCGATATGCACCTTGGTCACCAGCGGGCAGGTCGCATCGAAGACTTTCAGGCCACGGCCCGCCGCTTCGCTGCGCACGGCCTGGGAAACGCCGTGGGCGCTGAAGATCACGATGACGTCATCCGGCACCTGGTCCAGCTCCTCGACAAAGATCGCTCCGCGAGCGCGCAGGTCTTCGACGACAAATTTGTTGTGCACCACTTCATGACGCACGTAGATCGGCGGCCCGAAGACCTCCAGGGCGCGATTGACGATTTCGATCGCGCGGTCCACGCCAGCGCAGAAGCCACGGGGATTGGCGAGTTTGATTTGCATGCTGTGCCTCGTGTCTTGCGGGCAAGGAATAATCATGGCAACCGCTTCGCGGTTGATCGCGAGCAAGCTCGCTCCTACAGAAAANTCCCTGTAGGAGCGAGCTTGCTCGCGATGCCTTTAAAGCGCTTTAACGTCGATGATCTCGACATCAAAGGTCAAGGTTTTACCGGCCAACGGATGGTTGAAGTCAACCGTCACCTGGGCGTCGTCAAAAGCTTTGACCACACCTGGCAGCTCGGTATTGGCCGCATCGTTGAAGATCACCAGCAGGCCTTCGGACAGCTCCATATCCTGGAACTGCGAACGCGGGATGATCTGCACGTTTTGCGGGTTCGGCTGGCCAAAGGCGTTTTCCGGCTCGATAGTCAGGTTACGCTTGTCGCCCGCCTTGAAACCGAACAGGGCCGCTTCAAAACCTGGCAACAGGTTGCCGTCACCGACCTTGAAGGTCGCCGGGGCCTTGTCGAAGGTGCTGTCCACCGTGTCGCCGTTCTCCAGGCGCAATGCGAAATGCAAAGTGACTTCCGTGTTCTGGCCGATGCGTTGCCCAGCCAATACCTGTTCAGTCATGAACGGCTTCTCCGGTTTTCTTGCTTTTGAACATATCCAGCGCAAGCATCACCGCACCCACGCTGATGGCGCTGTCGGCAAAGTTGAACGCTGGGAAATACCAGCGGTTCTGCCAATGCACCAGGATGAAATCGATCACATGGCCCAGGGCGATGCGGTCATACAGGTTGCCCAGCGCGCCACCCAGCACCAGTGCCAGGGCGACCGCCAGCCAGGTTTCGTTGCGCCCCAGGCGCTTGAGCCAGACCACCAGCACCGCGCTGACCACCACCGCGATCAGGGCGAACAACCAGCGCTGCCAGCCCGAGCTGTCCGCCAGGAAGCTGAACGCCGCGCCGGTGTTGTAGGCCAGGGTCCAGCTGAAGTAATCCGGGATCACCACGATCTGCTGGTACATCGACAGCGAGCTTTCGAAGTGCAGCTTGCTGGCCTGGTCGATGACCAGCACCAGCACGCTCAACCACAGCCAGCCCAGACGGCCGAAACGGCCCGCGGCATTAGGCATAGTGACGAACCTCGCCTTCGCCGCTGATGTTGTCGACGCAGCGACCGCAGATTTCCGGGTGCTCAGGGTGCACGCCGACATCTTCACGGCAGTGCCAGCAACGGGCGCACTTGGCGAAGCTCGACTTGACCACTTTCAGCTTGAGGCCGGCGACTTCGGTTTCCACCGCATCCGCCGGTGCCTGCACGAAAGGCGCGACGCTGGCGGTGGAGGTGATCAGCACGAAGCGCAGCTCGTTGCTCAGCTTGGCCAGGTCGGCGCTCAGCGCCTCTTCGGCATACAGGGTCACTTCAGCTTGCAGGTTGCCACCGACGGCCTTGGCCGCGCGCTGGATTTCCATTTCCTTGTTGACCGCGACCTTGACCGCCATGATCCGCTCCCAGTAGGCACGGTCCAGCTCGAAGCCTTCCGGCAGCTCGCTGAGGCCCTGGTACCAGGTGTTGAGCATCACCGACTCGTTGCGCTCGCCCGGCAGGTACTGCCACAGCTCGTCGGCGGTGAAGGCGAGGATCGGCGCGATCCAGCGCACCAGCGCTTCGGAGATGTGGAACAGCGCGGTCTGGCACGAACGCCGGGCCTTGCTGTTGGCGCCGGTGGTGTACTGGCGGTCCTTGATGATGTCCAGGTAGAAACCGCCCAGCTCCTGCACGCAGAAGTTGTGCACCTTGGAGTAGACGTTCCAGAAGCGGTATTCGCCGTAGTGCAGTTCCAGCTCGCGCTGCAGCAGCAGGGTACGGTCCACGGCCCAACGGTCCAGGGCGAGCATTTCCTCAGCCGGCAGGATATCGGTGGCCGGGTTGAAGCCGCTCAGGTTGGAGAGCAGGAAGCGCGCGGTGTTGCGGATACGCCGGTAGGCGTCGGCGCTGCGCTGCAGGATCTGGTCGGAAACCGCCATCTCGCCGGAGTAGTCGGTGGCCGAAACCCACAGGCGCATGATATCGGCGCCCAGGGTGTCGTTGACCTTCTGCGGCGCGATCACGTTGCCCAGGGACTTGGACATCTTGCGGCCGTTCTCGTCGACGGTGAAACCGTGGGTCAGCAGTTCGCGATACGGCGCATTGCCATCGATCGCGCAGCCGGTCAGCAGGGACGAGTGGAACCAGCCGCGGTGCTGGTCGGAACCTTCCAGGTAGAGGTCGGCACGCGGACCGCTGGCGTGGCCCATCGGGTGCGAGCCGCGCAGTACGTGCCAATGCGTGGTACCGGAGTCGAACCAGACGTCCAGGGTGTCGCTGATCTTGTCGTATTGCGGGGCTTCATCGCCCAGCAACTCGGCCGCGTCCATCTTGAACCAGGCTTCGATGCCTTCGTGCTCGACGCGTTTGGCCACTTCTTCCATCAGCTCGACGGTGCGTGGGTGCAGGTCGCCGCTTTCCTTGTGCAGGAAGAACGGGATCGGCACGCCCCAGTTGCGCTGACGGGAGATGCACCAGTCCGGACGGTTGGCGATCATCGAGTGCAGGCGCGCCTGGCCCCAGGCCGGAACGAACTGAGTCTCTTCGATGGCCTGCAACGCGCGCTGGCGCAGGGTGTTGCCGCTGGTTGGCTGCTTGTCCATGCCGACGAACCACTGCGCGGTGGCGCGGTAGATCAGCGGGGTCTTGTGGCGCCAGCAGTGCATGTAGCTGTGGCTGATGGTTTCGGTGTGCAGCAGCGCACCGACTTCCGTCAGCTTGTCGACGATGGCCGGGTTGGCCTTCCAGATGAACTGGCCGCCGAAGAACTCCAGCGAGGTGGCGTACACGCCATTGCTCTGCACTGGGTTGAGGATGTCGTCGTTGACCATGCCGTAACGCTTGCAGGTCACGAAGTCGTCTTCGCCGTAGGCCGGCGACGAGTGAACCACGCCGGTACCGGCGCCCAGCTCGACGTAGTCAGCCAGGTAGACCGGCGACAGACGATCGTAGAACGGGTGACGGAAGTTGATCAGCTCCAGTGCAGAACCCGGGGCGGTGGCGATGACCGAACCTTCCAGGTTGTAGCGGGCCAGGCAGGACTCCACCAGCTCTTCGGCCAGGACCAGCAGCTTGTCGCCAGCATCGACCAGGGCGTAGTTGAACTCAGGGTGAACGTTCAGCGCCTGGTTGGCCGGGATGGTCCACGGAGTGGTGGTCCAGATCACGATCGAAGCCGGCTTGCTCAGCTTGGCCAAGCCGAAGGCGGCGGCCAGCTTGTCTGCGTCGGCGATCGGGAAGGCCACGTCGATGGTCGAGGATTTCTTGTCCTGGTATTCGACTTCCGCTTCAGCCAGGGCCGAACCGCAGTCGAAACACCAGTTCACCGGCTTGAGGCCCTTGAACACGAAGCCGCCCTTGACCATTTCCGCCAGGGCACGGATTTCCCCGGCTTCGTTGGCAAAATCCATGGTCTTGTACGGGTTGGCCCAGTCGCCCAGCACGCCCAGGCGGATGAACTCGGCCTTCTGGCCCTCGATCTGCTCGGTGGCGTAGGCGCGGCACAGCTCACGGGTCTTGTCCGAGGACAGGTTCTTGCCGTGGGTGACTTCGACCTTGTGCTCGATTGGCAGGCCGTGGCAGTCCCAGCCCGGAACATAAGGCGCGTCGAAGCCCGCCAGGGTCTTCGAGCGGATGATCATGTCCTTGAGAATCTTGTTGACCGCATGACCGATGTGAATCGAGCCGTTGGCGTAGGGCGGACCGTCGTGAAGAACGAACTTCGGACGATCCTTGCCAATTTCACGCAACTTACCGTACAGGCCAATGCTGTCCCAGCGCTGCAGAATCTGCGGTTCGCGCTGAGGCAGGCCGGCCTTCATTGGGAAGGCGGTGTCCGGAAGGTTTAGCGTGGCTTTATAGTCGGTCATTTAAGGCTCTTCATTAGCGATTGGCGCTATGGATACGTGCAACTTCGGCACGGGCGGCGGCGACATCCGCGTTGATCGCCGTCTTCAGCGCCTCCAGAGAGGCGAAACGCTGCTCTTCACGCAGCTTGTGGTGGAAAACCACCGTCAAACGCCGGTCATACAGATCGCCGGCAAAATCTAAAAGATGGACTTCCAGGTGGGCCTTGCCGTCACCGGCCACCGTCGGCCGCACGCCAATGTTAGCAACGCCCGGCCAGGTCTCGCCGTCGATGTCGACATTGACCAGGTACACCCCGGACAGCGGTACACGACGGCGCTTGAGCTGCACATTGACGGTGGGCGTACCCAACTGGCGTGCCAGCTTCTGTCCATGCAAGACCCGCCCGGCGATGCGGAACGGGCGACCGAGCAGACGCTCGGCCAATACGAAATCGGCAGCCGCCAGGGCATTGCGGACCTGGGTGCTGCTGACACGCAGGCCATCCAGTTCGACGGTCTGCGCGGCCTCGACGGTAAAACCCTGGGTGATGCCGGCCTTTTGCAAAAAGTCGAAGTCACCGACCCGGTCGCAACCGAAGCGAAAGTCATCGCCGACTTCCAGGTGCTGCACACCCAGGCCGTCGACCAGGATGGTCTCGACGAATTCACTGGCGCTGAGCTTGCTCAAGCGCTGGTTGAACGCCAGGCACAAGACCCGGTCGACGCCCTCCTCGGCCAGCAGCTGCAGCTTGTCGCGCAAGCGGGCCAGGCGGGCCGGAGCGGTATCCGGAGCAAAGAACTCGCGCGGCTGCGGCTCGAATATCACCACGCAGCTGGGCACGCCCAACTCAAGCGCACGCTCACGCAGCCGGCCCAGGATAGCCTGGTGACCACGGTGAACACCGTCGAAGTTGCCAATAGTGGCGACACAGCCCCGATGCTGGGGGCGCAGGTTGTGGAGGCCTCGGACCAGCTGCATAACGCGCTTCTTGCTCATAAAGTGGTCGATTATAACCACACCCGACGGCCGGTGACAGGCAACAGCACGCGCCAAAGTGATCGAACCGACAAAACCACTGCCTTGCCGGCGTTCAAGTGCCCCAGGACTTCAGTGCAACGCCTTGCGATTGAAGTCGCGCAGGCGGAAGCCGAGCAACGCCAGCATGCCGAAATAGGCCACCACGCCCGCCACCACCAGCACGCCCAGACGCAGAAAGCGCGCAAGCATATGCCCCTGGTCCCAGGCTGGCATGAACTGCATCAGCCCCAACAGCACCGCCGTCATCACGCTCACCGCGACGATCAGTTTGAGGGCAAACTTGCCCCACCCCGGCTGCGGCAGGAACATCTGCTGCTTGCGCAGCTGATAGAACAGCAAACCGGCGTTGATGCAGGCCCCAGCGCTGATCGCCAGCGCCAGGCCCGCATGTTTCAGCGGACCGATAAACGCCAGGTTCAGCAGTTGCGTGACGATCAGGGTGAAAATCGCGATTTTCACCGGGGTACGGATGTTCTGCTGGGCATAGAAACCCGGCGCCAGCACCTTGATCACAATGATCGCGAGCAAACCGACCGAATACGCGACCAGCGCACGCTGGGTCATCGACGCATCGAAGGCGCTGAACTGGCCGTACTGGAACAGCGACACCGTCAGTGGCTCGGCCAGAATCCCCAGCGCCAGCGCGCAAGGCAGCACCAGCATGAAGCACAGGCGCAGGCCCCAATCGAGAATCCGCGAATATTCATGCCGATCCTTGTTGGCGTAAGTCTTGGCCAGCGTCGGCAGCAGGATAGTGCCTAGCGCCACCCCTAGAACCCCCGAAGGCAGCTCCATCAGGCGATCGGCGTAATACATCCAGGACACCGAACCGGCCACCAGGAACGAGGCGAAGATGGTGTTGATGATCAGCGAAATCTGGCTTACCGAGACCCCGAGAATGGCCGGCAGCATCTGCTTCAGCACCCGCCAGACCCCGGTGTCGCGCAGGTTCAGGCGCGGCAGCACGAGCATGCCGATCTTCTTAAGATGTGGCAGCTGATACAGCAACTGCGCTAGGCCACCCGCCAGCACCGCCCAACCCAAGGCCATGACCGGCGGATCGAAATAAGGTGTCAGGAACACCGAGAACACGATCATGGCGACGTTCAGCAGCGTCGGCACGAACGCCGGGACCGAAAAGCGGTTCCAGGTATTGAGGATCGCCCCCGCCAGAGAGGACAACGAGATCAGCAATATATAAGGAAAGGTCACACGCAACAGATCGGTGGTCAGCGTGAATTTTTCCGGGGTATCGACAAAACCTGGCGCCGTCACCCAGATCACCCAGGGCGCGGCAAGGATCCCCAGCGCCGTGACCAGCGCCAGCACCAACGTCAGCAGACCGGAGACATAGGCAATAAAGGTCCGGGTCGCTTCCTCACCCTGCTGGCTTTTGTATTCCGCCAGGATCGGCACAAAGGCCTGGGAGAAGGCGCCCTCGGCGAAGATGCGGCGCAGCAGGTTGGGCAGTTTGAAGGCAATGAAGAAGGCGTCCGTCGCCATACCGGCGCCGAATGTGCGCGCAATGATGGTGTCACGCACGAACCCCAGAACCCGGGAAAGCATGGTGATAGAGCTGACAGCGGCCAACGACTTGAGCAGGTTCATGGAAAGGATTTTTGCCTGTAGATAAACAGCAGGCGAACAATGCGCCCACTTGTGCGATACTCCGCGCCGCAACAGCACAGAGCCAAAGCTCGCGAGTTTACAGGTCAAGCGCCGGAAATAAATATCCCGCCTCTTCAGATCCAACCACTCAGCGGAACGCATCAGCTGCCCTTGACAAGCCTTCAACTCATCGGCATGATTCGCGGCCTATTTTGTTTGCTATTTCCCAAAAAGTCTTTCGAGGAGCTCGACGGTGGCCAACTCACCTTCCGCCAAAAAACGTGCAAAACAGGCTGAGAAGCGTCGCAGCCACAACGCCAGCCTGCGTTCCATGGTTCGTACCTACATCAAGAATGTAGTTAAAGCCATCGACGCAAAAGACGCTGAAAAAGCGCAAGCTGCTTATGTTCTGGCCGTGCCAGTTATCGACCGCATGGCCGATAAAGGCATCATCCACAAGAACAAAGCTGCTCGCCATAAAGGCCGCCTGAATGGCCACATCAAGGCTCTGAAGCTCGCTGCTGCAGCCTAAGCGACACGCTTGTTGAAAAACCGACCTCAGGGTCGGTTTTTTATTGCCTGCGATTTGGTGCTTTCAGCGGCAGGCCGCCTTCGCAAGCAAGCTCGCTCCTACAGGGATTGCGCAACCCTGCAGGAGCGAGCTCGACAGGTATTACGGATTCTGCGCCCAAGGCAGGATCGGAATCGCCGTCACCGCATTCTGCGGGCTGCCCTCGATCAGCCGATCGCTATAGACCAGGTACACCAGGGTATTGCGCTTCTTGTCGAGGAAACGCACCACCTGCATGGTCTTGAACACCAGCGAAGTGCGCTCCTTGAACACTTCCTCGCCATCCTTGAGCTCACCCTTGAAGCTGATCGGCCCGACCTGACGACAGGCGATGGAGGCCTCGGCGCGATCCTCCGCCAGCCCCAACCCACCCTTCACGCCACCAGTCTTGGCGCGCGACAGGTAGCAGGTCACGCCCTCCACCTTCGGATCGTCGAAGGCCTCGACCACAATACGATCGTTGGGCCCGACAAACTTGAACACCGTCGACACCTGGCCGATTTCTTCAGCGGAGGCCAGCAGCGGCATCGCCAACAGCAACCCCAACAACCCTTTTGCTACGCGCATTGGTTTTTCCTTAGACCAGAATCAGGTTGTCACGGTGAACCAGCTCGGGCTCAGCCATGTACCCCAACAAACCGACAATCGCATCAGAGGACTGACCGATAATTTTTTGCGCCTCCAGGGCGCTGTAGTTGGCCAGGCCGCGGGCGATTTCACGCCCGTCCGGCGCCACGCACACCACCATTTCGCCACGACGGAAGCTGCCCTGGACCAGCTTGACCCCCACCGGCAGCAAGCTCTTGTTGCCCTGGGACAAGGCCGACACCGCCCCCTCATCCAGCACCAGGGTGCCACGGGTTTGCAGATGCCCAGCCAGCCACTGCTTGCGCGCCGCCAGCATGCCGCGCTCAGGCGACAGCAAGGTACCCAGGCGCTCGCCCGCCTTGAGGCGATCCAGCACCCGCTCCAGACGCCCACCGACAATGATGGTGTGCGCCCCGGAACGGGCCGCCAGGCGCGCCGCGCGCAGCTTGGTCTGCATGCCGCCGCGCCCCAGCGCGCCACCGGTACCGCCCGCCACCGCATCCAGCGCCGGATCATCGGCGCGCGCCTCGTAAATCAGCTGGGCATCGGGATTGCTACGCGGGTCGGCATCGAACATGCCGTCGCGATCGGTGAGAATCACCAGCAGATCGGCCTCGACCAGGTTGGCCACCAGGGCCGCCAGGGTGTCGTTGTCGCCGAAGCGGATTTCGTCGGTGACCACGGTGTCGTTTTCATTGATGACCGGAATCACCTTGAGCTCGACCAGCGCACGCAAGGTACTGCGGGCGTTCAGGTAACGCTTGCGGTCGGACAGGTCATCATGGGTCAGCAGGATCTGCGCGGTGTGCAAGCCGTGCTCGGCAAAGCTCGACTCCCAGGCCTGCACCAACCCCATCTGGCCAATGGCTGCGGCCGCCTGCAGCTCATGCATCGCACTCGGTCGTGCGGTCCAGCCCAGGCGGCTCATGCCGGCCGCGACCGCGCCGGAGGAAACCAATACCAGCTCGACGCCAGCCTCATGCAAGGCCACCATCTGCTCGACCCAAACGCCCATTGCCGCGCGATCCAGCCCTTTGCCGTCCGCCGTCAGCAGTGCGCTGCCGATCTTCACGACCCAACGCTGCGCACCTGTCACCTTACTCCGCATCTTCTTCAACCTTAGCTTGAGAGCCACGCGACCGAGCGCGCCCATAAGTTATTCGTGGCTACGTTTCTTGATACTAAGCTTCTTGATACTACGTTTCCTGGATACTAAAACGCCGCTCAGTGAGCGGCGCTTGTAGTTTACTGCAACGAATCAGTCGCGGACGTAAATGATTTCCGGACCATCTTCGTCATCCACATCTTCTTCGTCCCAGTCATCGTCGCCGATGTCATGCACGCTCTTCACACCGCTACGGCGCAGGGCACGCTGGTCGTCCAGAGCCTGCAACTGGGCACGCGCCTCGTCCTCGATGCGCTGATCGAGCTCGGCCAACTCGTCGGCGTAAGCCGGGTCGGCCGCCAGACGATCGGCACGATCTTCCAGATAACGCATGATGTCGCGACTCAGGCGCTCGGTACCGTCTTTGGAAATGGCCGAGATCACATACACCGGACCGGTCCACTCCAGGCGATCGACGATCTCCTTGACCCGCGCCTCATGCTCTTCCTCGAGGATCTGGTCGCACTTGTTCAGCACCAGCCAGCGATCACGCTCAGCCAGGGACGGGCTGAACTTGGTCAGCTCGTTGACGATCACTTCCGCGGCATCGGCCGAGCTGCTTTCATCCAGCGGCGCCATGTCCACGAGATGCAGCAACAGGCGGGTACGCGCCAAGTGCTTGAGGAAACGGATACCCAGGCCCGCACCATCCGAAGCGCCTTCGATCAGGCCCGGAATGTCGGCGATCACGAAGCTCTTCCAGCGATCGACACTGACCACGCCCAGGTTCGGCACCAGAGTGGTAAACGGATAGTCGGCCACTTTCGGCTTGGCCGCGGAAACCGAGCGAATGAAGGTGCTCTTGCCGGCATTCGGCAAGCCCAGCAGACCAACGTCTGCCAGTACTTTCAGCTCCAGCTTGAGGTCACGCTGCTCACCCGGCTTGCCCGGAGTGGTCTGGCGCGGCGCGCGGTTGGTACTGGACTTGAAACGGGTGTTACCCAGACCGTGCCAGCCGCCCTGCACCACCATCAGCCGCTGACCAGCCTTGGTCAGGTCGCCAATGACTTCCTGGGTGCCGGCATCGATGATCGTGGTGCCGACCGGAACCCGCAGCTCCAGATCTTCACCCTTCTTGCCCGTGCAATCGGTACTGCCGCCATTGGAGCCGCGCTCGGCATCGAAATGGCGGGTGTAGCGGTAGTCCACCAGGGTGTTGAGGTTTTCGTCGGCGATCATGTAGATCGAGCCGCCATCACCACCGTCACCACCGTTCGGACCACCGTTTTCGATGAACTTTTCCCGACGGAAACTCATGCAGCCATTGCCGCCGTCGCCAGCTTTTACTCGGATCGAAACTTCATCAACGAACTTCATAACAAAACGCCTCTCGCCGCACGGGCGAGCCGAAAAACACTAAGACATAAGACTCTTGCAAAAATGAGCGCAGCGACCCCGATCAACGGCCGTAACATCCAGCGCTGGCAGCCCATACAAACAGCTTTGCAAGAGACTCACCCCACAAACGAAAAAGCCCCGTCGCAAGACAGGGCTTTTCCAGCGATCGCGCAATTAAGCTGCGACAACGCTCACGTAACGACGACCGAAGGCGCCTTTTACTTCAAACTTGATCACGCCTTCGATTTTCGCGAAGAGGGTGTGATCTTTACCCATGCCAACGCCGTAGCCAGCGTGGAATTGGGTGCCGCGCTGACGCACGATGATGTTGCCGGCCTTGATGACCTGGCCGCCATACATCTTCACGCCAAGGCGTTTGGCTTCTGAGTCGCGACCGTTACGGGTACTACCACCAGCTTTTTTGTGTGCCATGAGTTCAATTCTCCTAGTGAGGAATTAGGCTGAAATTAAGCCTGAATACCGGTGATTTTGATCTCGGTGAACCACTGGCGGTGGCCCATACGCTTCATGTGGTGCTTACGGCGACGGAACTTGATGATGCGGACTTTATCGTGACGACCTTGGGAGATCACTTCAGCCTTGACGGTTGCGCCAGCAACAACAGGTGCGCCGATGTTCACGTCGTCGCCATTGGCAACCAACAGAACGCGGTCAAAAGTCACGGATTCGCCAGTGGCGATTTCCAGTTTTTCGATCTTCAGGTATTCACCTTCAGCGACCTTGTATTGCTTACCGCCGGTAACGATTACTGCGTACATGGTATTTCTCCGATAATCCTGCTCACCCAGCTCTTTATAAGAAGAGGTATTGGCTGGCATGGCTGCATGGGGCTGGAACGGCCCAAGTGCAATTGCGTAAGGCAGGTGCTGCCCAGGAAGTTCAGGGTGCGCGATTGTACGCAAGCTGTCTTGGCGATGCAAGGGGCCGTCCATCGCGCCTTGACAGCCCCGGACGTGGGTCCTAGCATGCCGCGCAACCCTTCTGGAGCACCTGTCGCTGATGCAACCCCAAGCTTTCTACCGCGCGGTGGCGGACGATTTTAGCGCCGTCGACGGCATCATCAAGAAGCAGCTGACCTCCCGAGTGCCGCTGGTATCGAAAATCGGCGACTACATTACCTCGGCCGGGGGTAAACGCCTGCGTCCTTTATTGGTGCTGCTGTGTGGCAAGGCCCTGGGTCGCGAAGGCGACGACCTGCGCCTGCTGGCCGCCACCATCGAATTCCTGCACACCGCCACCCTGCTGCATGACGACGTGGTCGACATGTCCGGCATGCGCCGTGGCCGCTCGACCGCCAACGCCATGTGGGGCAACGCCCCGAGCGTGCTGGTGGGCGACTTCCTGTACTCGCGCTCCTTCGAAATGATGGTCGAGCTGGGCTCGATGCCGGTGATGAAGATCCTTTCGCAAGCCACCCGCATCATCGCCGAAGGCGAAGTGCTGCAACTGTCGAAAGTCCGTGACGCCAGCACCACCGAAGAAACCTACATGGAAGTCATCCGCGGCAAGACCGCGATGCTCTTCGAGGCCTCGACCCACAGCGCCGCCGCCCTGGCCGGCGCCACCGAAGAGCAGAGCGAAGCCCTGCGCACCTTCGGCGACCACCTGGGCGTGGCCTTCCAACTGGTGGACGACCTGCTCGACTACCGCGGCGACGCGGAAACCCTGGGCAAGAACGTCGGCGACGACCTGGCCGAAGGCAAGCCGACCCTGCCACTGATCTACACCATGCGCGAAGGCACGCCGGAACAGGCTGCCCTGGTGCGCCAGGCGATCCAGAAAGGCGGTATCGAGGATCTGGAAAGCATCCGCGCTGCCGTGGAAGCCTCCGGTTCCCTGGACTACACTGCGCAACTGGCCCGCGACTATATCGCTCGCGCCATCGCCTGCCTGGAAGCCTTGCCGCCGAGCGAATACCGCGACGCGCTGGTGGAACTGAGCGAATTCGCTGTAGCCCGCACCCACTAAGCTTCGACCGCGTACCAGCTCGTTCCTGCTCTCTGTAGGAGCGAGCTTGCTCGCGCTGCTTTCCCCTCGATGCCCCGCCCCCGCGCAAAACCCTATATAATGTGCGCTTTTTAGCCTTCCTGAATCCGAGGAGCCTTAGTGAGCACGTTGCCACCCTGCCCGAAATGCAATTCCGAATACACCTATGAAGACGGCGCCCAACTGGTCTGCCCGGAATGCGCCCACGAATGGTCCGCCAACGGCGAAGCCGAGGCCGCATCCGATGAAACCGTGAAAAAGGACTCGGTCGGCAACGTCCTGCAAGACGGCGACACCATCACCGTGATCAAGGACCTCAAGGTCAAGGGCACCTCGCTGGTGGTCAAGGTCGGCACCAAGGTCAAGAACATCCGCCTGTGCGATGGCGACCACGACATCGACTGCAAGATCGACGGTATCGGCCCGATGAAGCTCAAGTCCGAGTTCGTCCGCAAGGTCTGATATTCCGGCTATCGCCCCGTGCCAGGCACGGGGTGACGCCCTCCCCGCGCCCACCAAACGCCCCTCATTCCCCGCCACATATCAAAAGGCCAGCCCTTTTGACTCACAACAATTTCCACACAGAAAAAAGCAGAAACCGCCAATAGGTACTTGCTATTCATTGAATAAGAATTATTCTCATTGAAACCCATCAAGGAGATGAGACTCATGACTTATTTGATCGACGCATGGCTGGACCGCCCACACCCTTACCTGCGAATCCTGCATCGGGAAACCGGGGAAGTCTGTGCGGTACTGGAAGAAGAAGCCTTGAACGAGCTGCAGGACCAGGGCGACCTGGACCTCAACGGCCTGAGTTCCAGCGAGCCGGTGGTGCTCAAGGAACTGGTGCGCAACCTGTTTCTGTTCTGCTATGCACGGGCCTTGCGCCCTGCCGGAACAGCCGAAGGGCAAGGCCTGAGCGCAAAAATACGCCTATGACCCCGCCTAACCCCTCTGCCAAGGCGAACCTGCTCGCGATCCGTACACCGCAAACACGGCGCATGGATCGCGAGCAAGCTCAGCCCGGCAGCTGAGGCTTACAGAACGTCGAGCAGCTCGACGTCAAACACCAGAACGCTGTGCGGCGGGATGCTGCCCACGCCTTGCGCGCCGTAAGCCAGCTCGCTCGGCACGTACAGACGCCATTTGCTACCGGCATTCATCAGTTGCAGCGCCTCGGTCCAGCCAGCGATCACGCCGCCGACCGGGAATTCCGCAGGCTGGCCGCGCTCGTAGGAGCTGTCGAACACAGTGCCGTCGATCAGGGTGCCGTGGTAGTGGGTACGCACACTGTCTTCACGGGATGGCTTGGCGCCTTCGCCCTGGGTCAGCACTTCGAACTGCAGGCCGGAGGCCAGAGTGGTGATGCCTTCACGCTTGGCGTTTTCAGCCAGGAAAGCCAGGCCCGCGCCAGCAGCGGCTTCAGCCTTGGCAGCGGCTTCGGCCTGCATGATTTCGCGGATCACCTTGAAGCTGGCGGACATTTCTTCCTGACCTACACGGCTAGGCTTGCCGGCGAACGCGTCGGTCAGGCCGGCCAGGATGGCATCCAGGCTCACGCCCGGTGGCGGGTTGTCACGCAGCTGGTCGCCCAGCTGACGGCCGATACCGTAGCTGACGCGGGTTTCGTCGGTGGACAGATTTACTTCGGACATGACACTGCTCCGCTGTGCGGACGGCTCGGAAACCCGCCGTGCGTACACAGCGCATCCCGGGACGCCCGGAACCAAAAGGGCGAGCAGACTAGCACAGATGCCACGGCGATGATGAGCGCGCGTCCCGCCTGTCAGGCCGGACGGACCGCGAGGGGCACCCGCAGGCTGTCATCGCCACTGGCCGAGAGGCCACACATCTCGTCATGCACTGAGGCGTGGATCAGGTTGAAGGGCAACTTGGGAAAGGCGTGCAGCACTTCCCGGGCATGCTCCACCGAACGCAGGTGCAACATCTGACCGTGGGCGTCGCTCAATGGATAGGCTGCCCCATGCATCCGCGCTTCGAGCAGATAGATACCGCCTTCGAGGGAGATCAGGTTCAGCTCGTCGATTTTCCCAGCGACGGCATAAGCATTCAACTCGTGCAGGTTCATGGGTGCACCTCGCGCAGTTCAAGCCCGTGACCCTTACAGGGATATGCCTCGGCCGGTAAAAGCACAAGCCACAAACGACGCCGCCCGTCCGTTTCACAACGGCCGGGCGGCGCGGCTACAGCGGCGATCAGACGATCAGTGCTTGGTCAGCTTGTCCAGATAGCCCATGGCGAAAGCCGAAATCACGAAGGTCATGTGGATGATCACGTACCACATCAGGTACTGCGGCTCGATGTTCTTCGCATCCATGAATACCCGCAGCAGATGGATCGAGGAGATCGCCACGATGGACGCGGCCACCTTCATCTTCAGCGAGGAGGAGTCCATCTTGCCCAGCCAGTTGAGCTTTTCCTTGTCCTCGTCGATGTCCAGCTGAGACACGAAGTTCTCGTAGCCGGAGATCATCACCATCACCAGCAGGCCGCCGACCAGCGCCATGTCGATCAACGACAGCAGCACCAGGATCAGATCCGACTCGGCCATGGAGAACACATTGGGGATGACGTGAAAGACTTCCTGGAAAAACTTCAAGGCCAGGGCGAGCAGCCCCAACGACAGACCAAAGTAGATCGGCGCCAGCAGCCAGCGCGAAGCGTACATTGCATTCTCGATAAAACGTTCCATTGAATCTCACACAGGTCTGAAAATGGCGGCGAGTATATCAGCCGGCCAAAAGCCCATAAACCGCAACGAAATCCATTACCTGCGCCTCTGCCAAAGCGTTTTTCTGCTAGTGTCGGAATCACTTGAACAGCTCAATGACATCGGACAGGAAGCCTGGAGAATGGATTTGCGATTGCCTTTGGCGGGTACCGGCCTGTGTATCGCGGTACTGCTCAGCAGCGGCTGCTCGCCCAGCGAAGAGAAACAGCAAGTCAGCCTGGAACAGAAAACCGCACAGTTCGAACAATCCCTGGACGCCATCCAGGACCCCAAGCTCAAGGACGCCATCGCCGACCTGGGCGGTTCGCTGCTGCTGCTCGAGCGTGCGCAACTACGGCTCAAGAACAAGCCCATCGAGACCGAATACGGCGATGACGCCCTGGCCCTGCTCAAGCACTACCCCAGCCCCCAGGCCCTGGTCGACACCTACCTCAACGGCCTGTTCGTACTGCGCAAGACCTCCAATTCCGACTACCTGACCGACCTGCAACCGGTGTTCCCCTTCAGCTTCAACATGCCGGCGCAATTCCCCTTCCCCCACGGCCTGGAATGGCAGTCCGTGACCCTGAGCAACGGCAAGGCCATCGCCTTCCAGCCCGAATGGTCGGAAACCGATCCCGGCATCCAGTTGAGCCCGTCCAGCTCCAACCTGACCAATCCGGATGACCTGACGGTGACCTACCCGTTCATCGAAGGCCTGGAAGTCGAAAACAAGGACCAGCCCCAACCCGTGACGCTGCAAGGCAAGGCCGAAGTGATAGCGCCACATCAGGTCTTGACCTTCGAGCTGGGCAAGGCGGATATCGGCAAGCAGCGCAGCGACAAGAATGTCAGCGTGAAACTGCTGTCCCTGGACAAGAACAGCGCCGAAATCGAACTGACCAACAACGCCCCGCTATCGCCCGAACTCAGCGATACACCGCTCAACCCGTTGCTGGTGCAGGCACGCGACACTAGCGGCCAGATCCTTTCGCGCTCCGGGTCGATCAACGAAAACAGCCAACAGATTGCCTTCTACGCCCAGCAGCTCGCCGAAATGCAAAAGCAGAAGGCCTGGAGCCAAGCCTTCGAGCAGCAGCTTGAAGAGGAGCGCAAAACCTTCGAGCGCGAGCAGCACAGCCATTACACCAAGGTGTATTTCAACGGCCTGATCGACAAGCTCGAAGTCAACGTGCTGGATTTCTCCGCAGCCACCGTCACCCGCAAAGACCTCGATCTGCCGGTACGACGCTTCGACCCTCTGACCACCGACAGCAAGATCCAGCCCCTGCCCATGCCGGTAGTGGTGTATGACGATCAGGCACCGAACTACCTCAAGGGCGCCAACCTCGACGAAGAAACCTTGAAAAAAAGCGTGGTCGTGCATCAATCCACCGAGGACGCCAGCGCGGCGCGGATCGAGTTCGACCACCCGAAAACCTTCAATGACGAGTTGCTTGGCACGTCCTTCTCTACCAGCGACAGCCCGGTGACCTTCTTCACCCAGAACGAAAATGGCAAACGCGGCGAGCCCATCGAACTGCCATCGGAGGCGGTCGAGGTCGATCCGTTGCGCAGCTCTATCACTTACGACCTGACCCTGTTCCCGGAAACCCCGGCTTACGCCGTCGGTGCGATTCCGCTGTTTCTGGCCAGCATCGAGAAGAAAGCCTTGCCCGTCAGCCAACTGCCCAAAGGACTGGAGCTGCGGGGCAATGCGCTGGTCGTCGACCAGCGCCTGTTCCCGGCCGAGGCCTGGCGCTTCTACGCCAAGGACAGCAGCGGTCAGTACCTGAAGGAGATTCTTGCGGTCAGCCATGAGGCGCCGGCAAAAGGTCCGGCCTCGTTCGACGTGCATTACTTCTATGGGCAGCCCAGCGAACTGGAAACCTACCAGCGCAGCGAGCTCAACACCGTCGAATATGGCTTTGAGGTCAAGCTCGACAAGCTGGAGAACCCGCCACCCGCCGAGTAGGACTCAGCGGTAGGGATTAACGGGAGATTGCGTCAATGGCGGCAGCGTTCGCCATTGATCTGCCGTAGTTGCGCCTGAAGGTGCAGGCACCAGATCTGCGGGTCGTCGGCCAGCTCATAGCCGTGGGTGGTGAGGCTTTCGACGATGGAATCAAGGATGGATTCGGCCACGCTGGGACCGCAGAAAGGTCCCTGGGCCTTGATGGCCGAAGGTTGTTCGCCGGCCATTCCGGCCGCGAACAGTAGGGTCCACATTCCGTTATCTCCCGCCAGCGGGCGGATGCTGCACTCGATACGGGTGACCAGGCCAAGACACTGGCGGGTAAGGCAGAGGTTGCGCGACATGGCGGCGACCCTCGGTAGATCCGGTATTCAGCCCTCATGTGAAGACTGTTTCGATCCAGTGACGACTGTCGTTCTCCTGCCCTGAGAATAGGAAGAAAAGACTGAGAAGCAAAGTTGACCGGCTGAACAGGCGCCGAATGGTCTATTCGAGAAATTGACGCCAGCGGACCGGCGCCGCGACGAAGGCCGAGCCCCCGCCGCGGCAAGGCTCATGCCGGCTTGGTTTGCGCCAAAGCTTCTTGTGCCTGCTCTTTTTCCGCTTCCTTGAGATCGTCCTCGCTGATCATTTCCGCGATAACCCGCAGACGCTCCACCACCCGCGCGTTGACACTGCCTTCCGGGAACTGGCCGTCCGCATCCGGCTCGCCCGCGGGCTCGCCGACCAGCAGGCTCAGGGCCTCGTCAGCCTGGCGCACGGCATACACGTGGAATTTCCCGGCACGGACCGCCGCCAGTACCTTCTCGTCGAGCATCAGGGTGGCGACGTTGGCGTGAGGAATGATGGCGCCCTGCTCGCCCGTCAGGCCCCGCGCTTCGCAGAGGCGGAAGAAGCCTTCGATCTTCTCGTTGACCCCGCCAACCGCCTGCACCTCGCCGAACTGGTTGATCGATCCGGTAATGGCAAAGCATTGCTTGAGCGGGGTTTTCGACAAGGCCGAGATCAGCGTGCACGCCTCGCCCAGCGATGCACTGTCGCCATCGACGTAACCGTAGGATTGCTCCAGGGCGATGCTCGCCGAGATCGCCAGGGGGAATTCCTGCGCGTAACGGCTGCCCAGGTAGCCGGTGAGAATCATCACGCCCTTGGAGTGAATCGGCTGACCGAGATTGACCTCGCGCTCGATGTCGACGATACCGCTGCCCCCCGGATACACCGTGGCGGAAATCCGCGCCGGAATACCAAAGGCCGAGTCGCCCACTTCCAGCACCGTCAGGCCGTTGCACTTGCCCACGGCCGCGCCATCGGTGTCGATCAGAATGATCCCCGCCAGCATGTCGTCGAGAATCCGCGCCGAGACCCGCCCGGTGCGCGTAGCCTTAGCCTTGAGCGCCCGTTCGATGTGCCCGGCATCGGTCATTTCGTCCGAGGCCAGGTGACGGATAAAGTCCGCCTCGCTGACCAGCTGGAACAGATCGCCAATACGCGCCGACAAGCGCCCCTGGTGTTCCGCCAACCGGGCGCTGTAGGTCGCCAGGCGCGCCACCGCGTCCGCGGTCAGCGGTGCCATGCCCTCTTCGGAGGTGCGGGTTTTCAGCAGCTGGGCGAACTGTTCGAGGCTTTCGTCCACCATCGGGATGTCTTCGTCGAAATCCACCAGCACGCGGAACATTTCCTGGAAGTCCGGATCCAGGTCCTGCAGCGTGTAGTACAGCTGGCGAGCGCCGATGATCACGACCTTGACCTGCAACGGGATGTGTTGCGGGGTCAGGGTCACGGTGGCCAGGCGCCCCAGTTCGCCCAGCGGCGACTCCATCTTCAGCTTGCGCGATTGCAGGGCACGCTTGAGGGCATCCCAGACAAAGGGTTCGCTGAGCATCTTCTCGGCTTCGAGAATCAGGAAACCGCCGTTGGCCCGATGCAGGGCACCCGGACGCAGCTGCCGGTAAGTGGTGTACAGCGCGCCCTGGTCGGTGCTGTATTCGATACGGCCAAACAGGTTGTCGTAGGTCGGGTGCGGCTCGAACACCACTGGCGCGCCGCCACTGGCCGGGTGGCCGACCACCAGGCTCGGGCCGTACTGTTCTTCCAGCAGCTTGCGGGCCACGGCGTCGGTCTTGCTGTCGTCCACCAGTTGCTCGACCACGGTCTTGAGCAGGTACACCTGCATGGCTTGCAGGTAGCCGCACACCCCGGCGTTTTCCGCGTACTTCTCGGACAGCGGCGCCAGCAGCGGCTGCAAGGCCAGGGTGATGGTTTCTTCGTTGAGGTGACGCAGCTGGTTGCTCGACTCGCGCTTCCACTGCGGCAGGCTCGCCAGTTCTTCGTTGAGGCGCTCTTCCAGGGCGGAAATGTCCTCATGGAAACGCTCGCGATCGGCCTCGGGCAATTGCGCGAACTCGGCCTCGTCCAGCGCCTTGCCGTCGAGCATCGGGGTGAAGGCGATATTGCTGCTGTCGCGGTACAGCGCGACGTCCTTCTCCAGCGCCAGGCGCTCGATCACATCGAGGGCACGGTCGTAGCGCTGGTTGAACGCGCGGTCGATGGCGCTTTTCTTTTGTTGATAGGAGGGATGCTCGAAGACCGCCGGAAAGGTCGCCAGCAGGTTGTCGATCAGGCCGTTGATGTCACTGATGAATGCGCCCGCGGCCCCCGAAGGCAGCTCCAGCGCACGAGGCTCGCGCGGCTCATCGAAATTGTTGACGTAGACCCAGTCGGACGGGGTCTGCAGGCGCTTGCCCTCAGCCTTCAGGTAGCGTTTGACGAAAGAGAAGCGGCCAGTGCCGGGCTCGCCCATGACAAAGACGTTGTAACCGGGGCGCGGCATGGCCACGCCGAACTGCAAGGCTTCGACCGCACGTTCCTGGCCAAGCACACCGCGAAAGGGCTCCAAATCATTGGTGGTCGAGAAGCTGAACTGTTCAGCGGAAAACGGACGGGTCAGCGCTTCGGGCGCTAGACGCAAGCTGGCAGCAACAGGATCAGGCATCGGGCTTCCTTACATCAGGCGGGGCAGATGGGGCATTCTGGCGCCGGGTACAGCGGCTGGCAAGGCGCGAGGAAGCGAAAGCACAGGCAGATCCCTGGCGCCACGCAGACAGCATAAAAACCGTCTATTTCAAGGAATGTCATGCAAAAAAACACGGAACCCTTGGAATCTGCCTAAACTCCAAGCTGCGCGGCTGGACTAATAACCGGCCCACTGGCGCCGACATGGGCCAGAACCCTTGTCCATTGGTTTGCACACAAAGAGAACAAAGCTATGAAACGGATTCTTCTCGGTACTCTCTTCACCGCTGTTTCCATCAATGCAATGGCCCAAGCGCCAGGCGGTCCGGATTGTGGGTGGGGCAACCTGCTGTTCGAAGGGCAGCGCGGCACTCCGGCTCACTTCCTGGCCTCCACCACCAACGGCACCTCCGGTAACGCGACCTTCGGTATGACTTCCGGCACCAACGGCTGCTCGACCAACAGCGCGCTGACTTACGGCGGCAAATCCTGGTTTGCCATGAATGGCATGATGAACGAGCTCTCCGAAGACATGGCCAAAGGTGAAGGCGAAGCGCTGACCACCTACGCCGTGGTCCTGGGCGTCGCTCCTGAAGACCGCGCACACTTCGCCGCTGTCACCCACGAGCACTTCCAGCAGATCTTCAGCAAAGCCGACGTGACCGCGGAAGATGTGCACACCAACACCCTGGCCGTACTGAAAAGCGATGCACGCCTGGCCAAGTACGCCACCCCGGCTTAATCTCGACCCGCCCGCTCTTTTCGGGGAGCGGGCTTTTGTTTTTCGGACATGACCCCTCCCGGGTCTTTGTTTTTTCCGACTCAAGTTGCCCACCATGCTCAAACGCCTTGCCTCCCTGGCGCTCTGTGTCTGCGCCCCGCTGTCCGCCGCGCCACATATCGACCACTCACGTTTGCAGCAACTGGCCAACGATCCGTTCTGGATTTCCCTTGGCCACTACGAAACCGCCAAGCTCGGTGGCTGGCGCAGTTATGTCAGCGACCCGAAGTTTTTCCTCGCCGCCAACGGCGCCGAACACCCCGATGCCGAGCTCAAGGCCACCCTTGACGCGCTCTACGCCCCCGCCAGCAGCGGCAACCAGCATGCCCAATGCGTGTACCCCGCCCGCACCCGCTGGCTCAAGGCCCAGTTGAATCTGAGCGATCTACCAGCGGTGGACTGCAATGAGTTCAATCAGTGGTTCAAGGATGTCGCGCCCCACAGCACAGTGATGATTTTCCCGGCGGCCTACCTGAACAGCCCGTCGTCGATGTTCGGCCATACCCTGCTGCGTATCGACCAGGCCGACGTGCAAAGCAACCACACCGCCCTGCTCAGCTACGCGATCAACTTCGGCGCCTATATCGAAGGCTCGGACAACAGCATTCTCTACGCCTGGAAAGGCCTGATGGGCGGCTACCCCGGGCTGTTCGCCCTGGTGCCCTACCAGGAGAAGCTCTCCGAGTACCGCAGCCTGGAAAACCGCGACCTGTGGGAATACCGGCTGAACCTGACCCAGGCCGAAACCGAACGCATGGTCGAGCACGTCTGGGAACTGAAGCAGATCAAGTTCGACTACTTCTTCTTCGACGAGAACTGCTCCTACCGCTTGCTCGAGCTGCTGCAGGTGGCGCGCCCCAGCCTGCGCCTGACCGAACAGTTCCCGCTGACGGCGATTCCCACCGACACCGTCAAGGCGGTCAAGGAAGCCGGCCTGGTGGAGAAAATCGAATACCGCCCGTCCCGCGAACGTGAGCTGCTGGAGCGCGCCAAGCCGCTGAGCAACGACGAACAGCAATGGGTACTGAAGGTCAGCGCCGACCAGCAACAGCTGCAGGAGCCGGCCTTCAAGGCCCTGCCACGGGACCGCCAGGCGCTGATCATCGATGCGGCCTATCGTCTTGAGCGCTATCGGGCCAACGGCCAGGAGCGCGACCCGCAACGGGCGCAGCGCAGTTTCGAGCTGTTGCGGGCGATCAACCGCAACCCGCCGCCCGAACTGTCCATCGAGCGCCCTGGCCTGCCGGAAGACGGCCATGAGTCGCGCACCTGGCAGGTCGGCGTGGGCACCCGCGGCGACCAGGCCTTTGGCGAATACGGGCTGCGCATGGCCTATCACGACCTCAACGACAACGCCGAAGGTTTTCCCCTGGGCGCGCAGATCGAAATCCTGCAGATGAAGCTGCGCCAGTACGAAGGCAACCGCTGGCAGCTGCAGCAACTGGACCTGGCAACCATTCGTTCGCTGACGCCGCGCAACGAACTGCTGCAACCCTGGTCCTGGCAGGTTACCGGCGGCCTGGAGCGGGTGCCGGGCAAACACGACGATGAAACCCTGGTCAGCCATGTCAACGGTGGCGGTGGCGGCACCTGGCAGCTCAGCGAGAATATGCTCGGCTTCGCCCTGGGCACCGTGCGCGTCGAGCACAACGCCGATTTCGCCGGTTTCATCACCCCGGCGGCCGGCTTCAACACCGGCCTGCTGTGGAAAAACCCGCTGGGCAACTTCAGCGTCGAAGCCAAGGGCGACTATTTCACCAATGGCGAGGTGCGCCGCAGCCTGAGCCTCAACCAGCAATGGGAGCTGTCGCGCAACCTGGGCCTGCGCCTGAGCGCCCAGCGCGAGTTCAGCCACCTAGCTACGGCGGAAAACGAGGTGATGCTGGAACTGAAGTGGTACCACTACTGACGCCCGGTCGCATTCTCACCGTGCTTTCACAAACCACTGACGAATCCCCTTCTAGACTTTCTCTATGAGCCGTTGAGCGGCGCGGGAGTCAGAGATGTGGCGGTATGCGGTAGTGGCGGCGTTGCTGGCGTTGATCGCCGGTTGTGAGACAACCCACGAGCAGTTGCTCAAGCAGGGTTATCCACCGGCCTTCGCCGACGGCTTCGATGATGGCTGCGCCAGCGGTCGCCAGGCCGCCGGGGCGATCAACGGCGAATTTCGCAAGAACGTGCCGCGCTACCTCAAGGACCCGCAATACGCCGAGGGTTGGAGCGACGGTTTTCGCCAGTGCCAGGCCATGCTGGAAAACCAGGATCGCAATGCCTATCGGCAGCGTCACTGGGACGAACGCGAACGTGCCTGGCAAGAAGAAAAAGACCGCGACGCCGCGCGAGCCTATCGCTCGCAGTAAGTCGTTTTCAGACATGGCCCGAAACCAAAAGGCTGCGACCATGGCCCAAACTCCATTACGGGAAAACTCCCATGAGCCGAGCCTTCGTCAATGAGGAACTGTCTGCTCCCCAGGCCGACCAACCGGTGGAACGGCAGATCAGCGCGCAACCCAACTACGTCACCCCACAGGGTCTGAGCGAGCTGCAGGCCAAGGTCGCGCAGCTGCAAACCCGGCACAACCAACAATCGGCACTGGGCGACCAGGCGGACCCACAACAGCTGGCCGATATCGAACGCGACCTGCGCTACTTCAACCAGCGCCTGCAAAGCGCCCAGGTGGTTCCCCAGGCGACATCGCGGTCGAAGGTGCAGATCGGCAGCCGGGTCATCTTCGCCGACGAGCACGGCACCGAGCAGTCTGTGCAACTGGTGGGCGAGGATCAGGCCGATGTCGCCAAAGGCCTGATCAATTGGGGCTCGCCGCTGGGCCGGGCGCTGCTGGGCACCCAGCTTGGCGATGAAGTGTTGTGGCAGCGGCCGGCGGGCGATCAGTTGATCGAGGTGATCCGCATCGACCCGGCTTAAACCACGCCCTGGGCCAGCATGGCATCGGCGACCTTGACGAAGCCGGCGATGTTCGCCCCTTTGACGTAGTTGATCCGGCCGTTTTCTTCGCCGTAATGCACGCAGGCGTGGTGGATCGACTGCATGATGCCGTGCAGCTTGCTGTCCACCTCGCCGGCGCTCCACAGCAGGCGCATGGCGTTCTGCGACATCTCCAGCCCGCTGACCGCCACGCCCCCAGCGTTCGAGGCCTTGCCCGGGGCGAACAAAATGCCGGCCTCGATAAAGATATCCACAGCCGCCAAAGTGGTCGGCATGTTCGCCCCTTCAGCCACGCACATGCAGCCATTGCGCAGCAGGGTGCGTGCCGACTCGGCGTCCAGTTCGTTCTGGGTGGCGCACGGCAGCGCGATATCGCACGGCAGCGCCCAGGGGTGCTGGCCGGCGAGGAACTCGAGGTTGAACTGCGTCGCCAGCTCGCTGATGCGCCCGCGCTTGACGTTCTTCAGCTCCAGCACCGCCTGCCATTGCTCCTCGGTCAGCCCGGTCTCGCAGTACAGCGTGCCTTCGGAGTCCGACAGGGAGATCACCTTGCCGCCCAGGTCCATGACCTTGCGCGCCGCGTATTGCGCCACGTTGCCGGAACCGGAAATCGCCACGCGCTTGCCCTCTACCCGATCGTCACGGCGCTTGAGCATTTCTTCGGCGAAGTACACGCAACCGAAGCCAGTAGCCTCCGGACGGATCAGGCTGCCGCCGTAACTCATGCCCTTGCCGGTCAGCACCGAAGTGAACTGGTTGCTCAGGCGCTTGTACTGGCCGAACAGGAAGCCGATTTCCCGGGCGCCCACGCCGATGTCCCCCGCCGGCACGTCCACATCCGAACCGATATGGCGATACAGCTCGCTCATGAAGGCCTGGCAGAAGCGCATCACCTCGGCGTCGCTCTTGCCCTTCGGATCGAAGTCCGAACCGCCCTTGCCGCCGCCCATGGGCAGCGAAGTCAGGGAGTTCTTGAAGGTCTGCTCGAAGGCGAGGAATTTCAGCACCCCCAGATTGACCGAAGGGTGGAAACGCAAACCGCCCTTGTACGGGCCGATGGCGCTGTTCATCTGGATGCGGAACCCGCGATTGACCTGGACCTTGCCCTGATCGTCGACCCACGACACACGAAACACCACCGCCCGCTCCGGCTCGCAGATGCGCTCGAGAATGCCCGAGCTCAGGTAATGCGGATTGGCCTCCAGGAACGGCCACAGGCTGCGCAGCACCTCTTCCACCGCCTGGTGGAATTCAGGCTGGTCCGGGTCGCGCTTTTTCAGGCGGGCGAGGAAGTCTTCGACGGATTCGATCATGGGAAAGTCTCGGCAAATTTATTGTCGTTAACAAAGATTTGCCCGGGACTTTAGCAACTCGAACAGCACCATGACAGAGCAAAATGTCGCAGTTATGAATTTAAATGGTGCAATAGATATAAATATCCGGCTGTTTTCGGCCTTTTACGCACCATTCAAGGGATAGCAACCACAGACCTCGCCCCATGTTGGGCAGCCCGAAAATCGGCGGTGCCAGTCAGGGCGCATCG